>NZ_JBHWYX010000012.1:0-166436 GCF_042728795.1 Streptomyces sp. NPDC060184 | reverse complement strand
AGATGCTGGAGCTCGGGATGGATGTGGAGGCGGATCTCGGGATCGACTCCATCAAGCGGGTGGAGATCATGGGTGTGTTGCACGAGCGGTTCGCCGCCGGTGCTCCCGCCGCCGGTCCGGAGCAGCTGGGCGAGCTGCGGTCTCTGCAGGACATCGTCAGCTTCCTCACCGGCGCCCCGGCCGACGCCGCCCCCGCCACCCCGGCCGACGCCGCCCCTGCGGCTGCCGCTCCCGCCACACCCGAGCCGCCCCGCATAGGCCGGGCCCGGGCCGCCGTCGTCGCTCTCCCCGCACCGGACGAACTCCTCACCGCCTACCCCGAGTCGTCGGCCGCCCTGCTGGTCGACGACGGCGGTGAGCTCGCCCCCGCGCTCGCCGCACGACTGCAGGGCCAGGGCTGGAAGGTGCACGTGCTGCGCCTGCCGGGTGTCCCGCAGCGGGTGGACGGCGTGGTCGACCACGCCCTGACCGGATGGGGCGTCACCGAACTCGCCGCCCGCACCGGGGAGATCGTCACCGAGGGCGTCAGCCTCGTCCTGGACCTGTGCACGAAGGAGCCCACCGACTGGGCCGAGGCGGTCCGCCGCCTGGCGCACACCCTGCTCACCGCGAAGCACCTGGTGGAACCGCTGAGCGCGGGCGCCGCCAACGGCCGCACCGCCTACACCACCGTCACCCGCCTCGACGGCGCGTTCGGCGTCACCGGCGTCGACGAGGCCCTCACCCCCTTCGGCGGAGTCGCCGGCCTGGTGAAGACCCTCGCCGTGGAGGCGCCCCGGGTGTTCTGCCGGGCCGTCGACCTGGCCCCGCACCTCGACGCGGACACCGCCGCCGGCCTGGTCCTCGCCGAGACACGCGACGCCGCCACCACCCCCGTCCAGGCCGGTCACGACGGCACCCGCCGCGTCACCCTCACCCTCGGCGAGCGCGCCCCGCACCCCGCCGGGGCCGAGGTGCCCCCCGTCGGGCCCGAGGACCTGCTGGTCGTCACCGGTGGCGCCCGCGGCATCACCGCCGTCTGCGTCGCCGAACTCGCCAGACGCCACCAGGTGGGCCTGCTCCTGCTGGGCCGCACCCCCCTCGTGGACGAGCCCGCCTGGGCGCACGGTCTGCAGGACGCCGCCGCGCTGAAGGCCGCCGCGGTCGCCGACCTGAAGGCGGCCGGGGAGAAGCCCACCCCCAAGCGCATCGAGGACGCCTACCGGGCCGTCACCGGCTGCCGGGAGATCCGCGAGACGCTGGAGGGGCTGCGCGCAGCCGGATCCGACGCCCAGTACCTGGCCGTCGACATCACCGACCCGCAGGCCGTCGCCGCCGCCCTCGCCCCCTACCGGGACCGCGTCACCGGCCTGGTGCACGGCGCGGGGGTCCTCGCGGACCAGCTCATCGCGCAGAAGAAGGCCAGCGAGATCGAGCGTGTCTTCGCACCGAAGCTCACCGGCCTGCGCGCGGTGACCGCCGCCCTCGACGAGGACACGCTCCGCCACGTGGTGCTCTTCTCGTCCGTCGCCGGCTTCTTCGGCAACCGCGGCCAGTCCGACTACGCCATGGCCAACGAGACCCTCAACGCCTGGGCGTCCGCGTTCAAGCGCCGCCACTCCGGGGCTCGCGTCACCTCCCTCAACTGGGGCGCCTGGGACAGCGGCATGGTCTCCCCGCAGATCAAGGCGGTGTTCGCCGAACGCGGCATCACCCTCATCCCGCAGGACCTCGGCGCCCAGCTGTTCGCCGACCAGTTCACCACCGAACACGCCGACGACGTCGTCACCGTCCTCGGCCCCACCACGCCCCTGTCCGAACCGGACGAGACGCCCGCGACGCCCGTCACGGTCCGCCGCGCCCTCGCGCCGCTGACCGGGGAGGCCTTCCTCACCGACCACGTCATCGGGGACGCCCCCGTGCTGCCCGCGGCCCTCGCCCTGGGCCTCGCGATCGGTGTCTCCGAACGCGTCACCGGCCAGGAGGTGCGCACCGTACGGGACTTCGCGGTGCACAAGGGCATCGTCTTCGACGGCTCCGAGCCCGCCGCCCTCGACGTGACCCTCACCCCCGCGCAGCAGGGTGACGGCACGGTGACGGCCGCCCTGCGCTCCCACACCGCCGACGGCGCGCTCCGCCCGCACTACGCGGCCGTCCTGGACACCGCCGCCGCCCCGACCCCGGCGCCCCTGACCGGACTGCCGGCCCTCGGCGGCGGTGAGGCGGCCGACGGCCTCTACCGGGACGGCACCCTCTTCCACGGCCCGTCCCTGCGCGGCCTGCGACGCGTCCTCGCCGACGAGGAGACGCGCCTCGTGCTGGAGTGCTCCCTGCCCGAACCGCAGCTCGGCGACGGGGCGTTCAGCGGACACCGGTACACGCCGGGCGCCGCCGACCTGCTGCTGCAGGCCGCCCTGGTGTGGGTGCGGCGCTTCCGCGGCACGGCCGGGCTGCCGCTCTCCGTCGGCCGCGCCGCCCTGCACCACCCGCTGCCCGACGGCGAGCCGTTCCTCGTCGTGGTGGAGCCCGCCGGGGCCGCCACCGGCGGACCGTCCCGTCTCACCGTCACCGCCTGCACCCCCGACGGCCAGGTCCTCACCGTCTGGGACGAGGTATCCGTGATCTCGGCTCCGCAGCTCACGGCCAAGTTCGTCGTCCGACCGGCCACCGAAACCGCCTGACGACCTGACCCGGTCGGCCCGCCGGGTGCCCCCGCGCACCCGGCGGGCCGACCGTCCACGAAGGGACCCCGCTCGCATGAGCAAGTACGCCATCGTCGGCCTGTCCTGCCTCTTCCCCGGCGCCCCCACCCCCGAGCGGTACTGGGAGAACCTCCGCGACGGCCGTGACTGCCGCCACGAGGGTGGAGCGGAGGTCTTCACGGACCAGCCCGCGGAAGCCGACCTCGACCCCCGGCACCGCCTCCGCCTCCGCCGCGGCGGCTTCATCACCGACTTCAGCTTCGACCCCACCGGCTACCACCTCGACGCCGACACCCTCACCGGCCTCGACCGCATCCACCACTGGTCGATGTACACCGCGCGGGAGGCGCTGCGCGACAGCGGCCACCAGGACGACCCCGGCATCCTGGAGCGCACCGCCCTCATCCTCGGCAACTACTCCTTCCCCACCCCGACCTCCGCCGCCCTCAGCGTCCCCCTCGCCCAGGAGGCCGTCCTGGAGGGTCTGCGCCGCTCCGGCGTCCCCGCCCTCGCCGCCCTCCCCGACGGCCGGCCGCTCGTCGACCCCGAGCTGCTGCGGGAGGAGAACCTGCGCGTCAGCGGCTCCCCGGCGGCCGTCACCGCCAACGCCCTGGGCCTGGGCGGACCCCGCTACACCCTCGACGCGGCCTGCTCCTCCGCCCTGTACGCCCTGAAGCTGGCCTGCGCGCACCTCGCCTCCGGTCAGGCCGACCTCGTCCTCGCCGGTGGGGTCTGCGCCCCCGACCCCACCCTCATCCACCTGTCCTTCGGAGACCTCCAGGCCTACCCCGAGGACGGTTTCAGCCAGCCCTTCGACGACCGCTCCGGCGGCATCCTCACCGGGCAGGGCGCCGGGATGGTCGCCGTCAAACGCCTCGCCGACGCCGTCCGGGACGGGGACCGGGTGCACGCCGTCATCGACGGCATCGGACTCACCAACGACGGCAGCGGACGCCACCTCCTCGTCCCCCAGGGCAACGGCCAGCTCGCCTGCTACGAACTGGCCTACGCGGAAGCGGGCGTGGACCCGGCGGCCGTCGACTACCTCGAGTGCCACGCCACCGGCACCCCCCTCGGCGACACCACCGAGGCCGAGTCCGTCGCCGCGTTCTTCGGCGGGCACGGCAAGGTGCCGCTGCTGGGCTCCGTCAAGGGCAACATCGGCCACCTGCTGACCGTCGCCGGGCTCAGCAGCATGCTCAAGGTCATCCTCGCCATCGACAAGGGCCGCATCCCCGCCACCATCGGCGTGGAACGCCCCGTGACGAGCGCCGACGGACAGGTCGGCCCCGGCCGGCTGGTGCGTGAACTGCGGCCCTGGCCGCGGGAGCCCGGACCGCTGCGCGCCGCCGTGTCCGCCTTCGGTTTCGGCGGCACCAACGCCCACGTCGTCCTCTCCGCCCCCGAAGCCGCCGACACCGCCCCCGTGGAGAGCGCCGGCTTCGTGCCCCTGCCCCCGCTCGACATCGTCGGCCTCGGCGCGCACTTCGGTGCGCTGGGCGACGTGGACGCCGTGGAACGGGCCGTGTACGAGGGCGCCGACACCCTCCGGCCGCTCCCGCCGCGCCGCTGGCGAGGACTGGAGCAGACCACCGGCGGCACCCTCGCCGCCGCGGGTCTCGCCGGTGACGACGCGCCCGCCGGAGGTTACGTCGACGGGGTCGACGTCGACCCCGTCGACCAGAAGATCCCCCCGTCCGACCTGCGTACCTACAACCTCCAGCACGCCCTGGCCACGCAGGTCGCCGACGAGGCGCTGCGGAACGCCGGGTACAGCCGCGCCGTGCCGCCCGGTGCCGGTGCGCCGCCCGCACGCCGGGTCGGCGTGATCGTCGCGATGGAGCTGGAGCCCTACACCAGCGCCCGCCTCACCCGCCACACCATGGGAACCTTCCTGCGCGCCCAGTGCGAGGCGGCCGGCGTCGAGGTCACCGGCGACGTGCTGGCGGCCCTCAGCGAGGTCGCGCGGGACGCGGTGGTGCCGCCGATCGTCGCCAACGAGGTCCTCAGCTACATCGGCAACGTCATGGCCAGCCGGATCTCCTCCCTGTGGAACTTCACCGGACCGTCCTTCACGGTCTCCGCCGAGGGCTCCGGCACCGCCGAGGCCCTCCAGGCGGCGCGGCTGCTGCTGCTCGACGAAGGGCTGGAGGCCGTCGTCGTCGGCGCCGTCGACCTCACCGGCAGCGCCGAACACGCCCTGCTGCGGCCGGACGCCCTCAGCGAGGCGGGCCTGGCGTTCGCCGACGGCCCCCACGGCCCGCGCCTGGGCGAGGGGGCCGGGGCCGTCGTCCTCACCCGCTCGGACTCCCGGCACGGCCGCCGCGTCTACGCCCGCCTGGACGCCCTCGCCACCGGCGTCGCCCCCGCCCGCGACGGACAGCGCCCCGCGCCCGACGCCGGCACCCTCGCCGCCACCGCCCGTACCGCCCTCGCCGAGGCGGGGATCGGGGCCGACGCCGTCGGCTACGTCGAGGCGCACGCCGGAGGGCTCCTCCCCGAGGACCTCGCCGAAGTCACCGCCCTGGGCGAGGTGTACCGGGCCCAGGACGGGGAGGCGCGGCCCGAGCACGAGCGGCGCACCACCGCGCTGGGCTCCGCCGCGGCCCAGTTCGGGTCGGCGGGCAGCGCCGCCGGGATGGCCGGCCTGCTGCGCACCGTACTGAGCCTGCACCACGGCTACCTGCCCGGCACCGCCGGCTGGAGCGGCCCCGCGCAGACGTTCACCGACGCCCTCGACCCGTCCGCCCTGTACGTCCCCGACCGGTCCCGGCCGTGGCTGCGCGAGCGGTCGGGGGAGCGGCGGCACGCCGCCGTCAGCATGCTCGGTGCGCACGGCGCCCACGCCCACCTGGTGCTCTCCGGCGACGCCACCGCCGGCCGCACCGGAGCCACCGGTTTCGGGCGCGCCCGCGGGCCCGTCCTGCTGGCGCTGTCCGCCACCACCGTCGGTGACCTGCTCGCCGCCGTCGACACGCACATCGACGCCCTCCGCGACGGCGCCGACCCGCTGGCCCTGGCCCGCGCGGCGGCCGACGCCCTGCCCGGACGCCCGTTGCGGGTCGTTCTCACCGGACGTGACCGCCAAGAGCTGCTGCTGCAGGCGGAGTCGGCCGCGAGGGACCTGCCGGGGGTGTTCGCGTCCGGCGGCGAGTGGGCCACCCCCGCCGGTTCCTACGCCACCGCCCGTCCGCTCGGACCCGACGGCAAGGTCGCCCTCGTCTACCCGGGCGCCTTCAACTCCTATCCGGGGCTCGGCCAGGACCTCTTCCGGGCCTTCCCCGGCCTGCTGGAGCACTTCGAGGAGCAGGCCGACGAACCGGCCCGGCAACTGCGCGCCCCGCTGCTGTACCCGCGGACCCTGCGCACGCCGGGACGCCGGGAGCTGATGCGGCTGGAGGACACCCTCTCCCAGGACGTGCCGTTCATGCTCGCCACCGGCACCTCCTTCGCCATCCTCTACACCCACCTGGTGCGCCGGGTGCTGGGCGTCACCGCGCACGGCGGATTCGGCTACAGCCTGGGCGAGTCCAGCATGCTGTTCGCCACCGGCGGGTGGAGCGCCGAGGGCCGCCGCGACGACCTCATCAGCGACACGCCCGTCTTCAAGGACCGTCTCGTGGGGCGCCGCCGCACGGTGCGGGAGCTGTGGAACGTGCCGGACGGCACGCCCGACAAGGACCTGTGGGCCTCGCACGTGCTGCTCACCGACCGGGACACCGTCGAGAAGGCCCTCGCCTCCTACGACCGGGTCTTCCTCACCCACGTCAACACCCCCGGCGAGCTCGTCGTCGCCGGAGACCCGGCCCAGTGCCGGGCGCTCATCGCCGAACTGGGCTGTCAGGCGGCGCGTTCCCCGGTCAGCGTCGTCATGCACTGCCCGGTGGTGGACGCCGACGTCGACGCGCTCGCCGACCTGAACGACTACCCGACCGGCTCCCTCGGCGGCCTGGAACTGCTGTCGGCCTACGACTACCAGGAGGTGCCCGGCCTGGAGCGGCGACGGGTGGCCGAGCGCATCGCGCACACCCTGCGCTCACCCATCGACTTCCCCCGCCTGGTGCACACCGCCTACGAGCGCGGTTACCGCTACTTCCTGGAGGTCGGCCCCGGCGCCACCTGCACCCGCTGGGTGAAGGACACCCTCGGCGACCTGCCGCACACCGCGGTGTGCGTGGACCGACGCGGGGTGCCGGCGGCGAAGTCGGTGGCCCAGCTCGTCGCCCGGCTCGTCGGCAACGGCCTGCCGGTGGACCTGGCCGCGCTGCTCGGCGGCGCGGACACCTCCTCGGCGGCCGGCGCGTCGAACGCCGCCGCGCCCGCCGCCCGCCCCCGCCCGAGGTTCCGGGTGGGTGGGGGCGACCCGGTGCCGGAGAAGGTGGCGGCGGGGGTGCGGGCCGTCCTGGCCGCGCCCGCCGTCGCGGCGAGCGGCCCCGACGGCGCCCGTGTGTCCGCCGACGGCGGTGCCGCGAACGGACGCCTCGACGCGGTCGTGTCCGCGGCGCCCGCGGTGGCCACCGTCTCCGCCGGTGTCCCCGGTGCGGGCGCCTCCGCCGACGTCCCCGTTCCGGCCGCCTCCACCGCTTCCGCCACCCCCGCCCCGTCCCTCCCGTCAGCATCTTCCGCCGCGGCGCCCGGCGCCGTACCCCAGCCGCCCGCCGTACCCCCCACCGCATCCGAGGAGCCCGATCCCATGCCCGCCGACCCGACCCTCGCGGACCCCGAGGTCATCGTCTTCGACGGGGACCCGATCGCCTTCCTGCCCTGGGCCACGCCCGGCGCGCAGCCCGCCGCCGTCCCCGCCGCCCCCGACACCCTCGCCGCGGAGCGCGCCGGTCTCCCCGAGCCCGCCGCCCCCGCCCCGGCCCCCGCGCACCACGCACCCGCGGGCCCGCAGGCCCCCGCGGCCGACCCGGCACGCCCGGCCGGTCACCCGGCGGCCGACACCGTGCGGGAGCTGCGCCACCAGATCCTCGCCACGCACGCCGTGGTGATGGAGACGCAGCGCATCCTCCAGGACGCCACCCTCGCCCGCGCCGAGTCCCTTCTCGACGCGGGCACCGCCCCGGCCCCCGCGCCCACCGCGCAGCCGACCGGGCCGGTGCCCGCCCCGTCGCCCGCCCCGGCGCTCCCGCGGGCCGAGGAGCTTCCGCAGGCCCCGGTCCCCGCCGCGCCCCTGCCTCTCCCGGCCGGCCCGTCCGCCGACGCCACGCCCACGGCCACCGGGCCCACCGCGACCACCCCTCCCCAGCCGTCCCACCTGCCCTCCACCACCCCCGGCGTCATCTGGGACGAGGCCGCCCTGCTGGAGTTCGCCACCGGGAAGGTCTCGAACGTCTTCGGCCCCGAGTTCGCCGTCCTCGACTCCTACGCCAAGCGGGTCCGGCTGCCCGCACCCCCGTACCACTTCGCCACCCGCGTGACCCGGCTGGAGGCCACCCCCGGCAAGCTCGGGCCGGCCCGCATCACCACCGAGTACGACATCCCCCACGACGCCTGGTACCTGGTGGACGGGGCAGCCCCGCCCGCCGTCACCGTCGAGGCGGGCCAGTGCGACCTGCTGCTCGTCAGCTACCTCGGCATCGACTTCCGCAACAAGGGCGAGCGGGTCTACCGGCTGCTGGACTCCTCGCTCATCTTCAAGGGCCCGCTGCCGCTGGCCGGACAGACGCTGCGCTACGAGATCTCCATCGACCGGTTCGTCCACAACGGCGACACCACCCTCTTCTTCTTCAGCTACGACTGCTTCGCCGACGACCGGCTGATCCTGCAACTGCGCGACGCCTGCGCCGGGTTCTTCACCCAGGAGGAGCTCGACGCCTCCCTCGGCGTCGTCATCAGCGACCGCGACCGCGCCGAACGGGCCGCTCTCACCCCCGGTTACTTCAAGCCCCTGGCCCGCACCGACGTCACGCACCTGACCGGCGACGACCTCGAACTGCTCGCCCAGGGACGCCCCGGAGACGTCTTCGGCCCCGAACACGTCCAGGACGAGGGCCTGAACCCGGCGCTGCGCCTGCCCGACCCGATGCTGCGCATGGTCGACGAGGTCACCATCGACCGCCTCGGCGGGCCGCGGGGCCTGGGCAAGCTCACCGCCGTCAAGCGCCTCACCCCCGACGCCTGGTACTTCGCCTGCCACTTCCCCGACGACCCGGTCCTCGCCGGCTCCCTCGTCGCCGAGGGCGCGGTGCAGCTCCTGCAGATCCACCTGCTGTACCTGGGCATGCACCTGACACTGCCGGACGCCCGCTTCCAGACCGTCACCGACGAACGCATCGACGTGCAGGTACGCGGTCAGATCACCCCCGAGCACCGGGAGATCCGCTACGAGGTGGAGATCACCGACGTCACCCTGCTGCCGCGCCCCACGGTGCGGGCCGACATCATCGTCCACCTCGGCGACAAGCCGGCCATCCGGATGCGCAACCTGGGCCTCCAGGTGCAGGAGAAGGACGGCGCGCCCTACCGCCCGGGGCCCGGCGGGGTGCCCGTCTTCCTCGGGCGCCGCAACCGCTCGGGCGAACCCGCCATGATCAACGAGCTGCACCTGGCGCACGCCGCGAAGGGCCTGCTCGACATGGCGATGGGCCCGGAGTTCGAGGTGTACCGCGACAGCCGCGCCCCCTACATCCCCAACGGCGACTTCCGGTTCGTCGACCGCGTCATGTCCCTCAAGGGCACCCGCGGCGACCTCAGCCCCGGTTCGGAGATGGTCACCGAGTACGACTCGCCGGACGACGCCTGGTACTACCGCCAGAACTCCCACCCGCACATGCCGAACTGCGTCTACATGGAGTCCTCCCTCCAGGCGGCGATCTTCCTCGGCTACTACCTCGGCGCCACCCTCAAGGACCCCGAGCAGCAGTACGCCATCCGCAACCTCGACGGCCGCGCCACCCTCGTGCGCGACATCGACCTGCGCGGCAAGACCGTCCGCCACCACTCCAAGCTGCTGATGACCTCCGCCATCTCCGGCGCCGTCCTGCAGAACTTCTCCTACGAACTCTCCGCCGACGGCGAGGTGTTCTACACCGGCGAATCCCTCTTCGGCTACTTCTCCGACGCCGCCCTGGCCAACCAGGTGGGCCTCGACAACGGCGGCTGGACGGCCCCCTGGATCGAACAGGAGAAGCCCGCGGCCGACCGGGTGCGCCGGCTCGAACTCACCGCCGACGCACCCTGGTTCACCGACCCCGAAGGCGGCCACCTGCGGCTGCCCGCCGACCACTTCAACCTGGTGGACCACGTCGACCTGGTGGCCGACGGCGGCCGGTTCGGCAACGGCTACCTGCACGGCTACCGCGCGGTGCGGCCCGACGAGTGGTACTTCTCCTGCCACTTCCACCGCGACCCGGTGATGCCCGGTTCCCTCGGCGTGGAGGCCGTCCTGCAGGCGCTGCGCCTGTTCGTGATGGAGCGGGGCCTGGCCGCCGGCATCGAAGCCCCGCGCTTCGCGATGGCCACCGGCGTGGAGATGAGCTGGAAGTACCGCGGCCAGATCCTGCGCCACGACCGCGAACTGCGCTTCGACGTCCACGTCAAGGAGGTGCGGCGCGAAGGGGACCGGCTGCTGGTGATCGCCGACGCCGAACTGTGGAAGCCGGGCCTGCGCATCTACCAGCTCACCGACGCGGCCATCGAAGTCCGCTCCGCCAACGACCCCGCCTGACCAGCCGAGGAGCCACGTTCCCCATGTCCACCCCGCACTCCACCCCACCCCCGGCCGACACCCCCTTGCGCTGGTACGGCGACGGCTTCCCCGCCACCGACCCCTCCGGCGTCTACCAGGCGCTCGCCGACCTGGAGAACCCCTGCTTCGTCGTCGCGACCCCCGCGGGGCCCGGCGCCGTCTCCGGCGGCGCCGCCGCCCCGGGCGGGCACGGCCCCGGGGTGCTCGCCGCCGCCGCGCCGCTGCCCCCGCACCGTCTCGGCTCCGCGGCGTTCACCGCCGCCCACGGCGTGCGCCTGCCGTACATGGCGGGCGCCATGGCGGGCGGTATCGCCTCCGCCGACCTCGTCGTCGCCATGGCCCGCGAGAACCTCCTCGCCTCCTTCGGCGCGGCCGGACTGCTGCCGTCCGTCGTGGAGGACAGCCTGCGCCGCTTCGAGCGGGAGATCCCCGGCCGGCCCTACGCGATCAACGTCATCCACAGCCCCAGCGAGGACCGCCTGGAGCGGGAGACCGTGGAGCTGGCCCTGCGGCACGGTGTGCGCTGCGTGGAGGCGTCCGCGTACATGGACCTCACCCCGCACATCGTCCGCTACCGGCTGGCCGGGCTGCGGCGCGGACCCGACGGCCGCGTCATCACCGGCAACCGGCTCATCGCCAAGGTCTCCCGCCCCGAGACCGCGACCCGTTTCATGCGGCCGGCGCCCGCCGCCACCGTCGCCGTCCTGCTGGAGCAGGGCCTGATCACCGCCGAACAGGCGTCGCTCGCCCACCACGTGCCGCTCGCCGACGACATCACCGTCGAGGCGGACTCCGGCGGCCACACCGACCGCCGTCCCCTGCCCGCCCTCTTCCCCGTCCTGGCGCGGCTGCGGGACGCCGTGCAGCGCGAGCACCGCTACCAGGCCCCCATCCGCCTCGGCGCCGCCGGGGGCCTGGGCACGCCCGCCTCGCTGGCCGCCGCGTTCGCGATGGGCGCCGACTACGTCGTGACGGGCTCGGTGAACCAGTCCTGCCTGGAGGCGGGCACCTCCCCGCAGGTGCGGGCCATGCTCGCCGAGGCGGGCATCGCCGACTGCGAGATGGCACCGGCCGCCGACATGTTCGAGATGGGCGTCGACCTGCAGGTGCTGAAGAAGGGCACCCTCTTCCCGATGCGCGCCCGCCGCCTCTACCAGCTCTACCAGGCGTACGACGGGCTGGAGGCGCTGCCCGCCGAGGAGCGCGAGCGGCTGGAGAAACAGATCTTCCGCCGCCCTCTGGAGGAGGTCTGGGCGGACTGCGTCACCTACTTCACCCGCCGCGACCCCGAACAGCTCACCCGCGCCGCCGACAACCCGCGCCGCCGCATGGCGCTGGTGTTCCGCTGGTACCTGGGCATGGCCTCCCGCTGGGCCGTCACCGGCGACGGCGGGCGCACCGCCGACTACCAGATCTGGTGCGGACCGGCGATGGGCTCCTTCAACGACTGGGTGACCGGCAGCTACCTGAAGAACCCCAGCAACCGGCGCGTCGCCGACGTCGCCCACCACCTCATGCGCGGCGCCGCGTTCCACACCCGCCTCGCCCAACTGCGCCTGGCGGGCGTACGGGTGCCCGCCGGTGCGGTCGGCTACCTGCCGGTGCCGCAGGAGGGCCCGCTGCCCCTGGCCCCCACGGCGGGTGCGTCATGAGCGCCGCCCGGACCCCCGCCCTCGCCACCGCCCTCACCCCCGAGGAGGTGGAACTCATCCTCGGCGACCCCGCCGACCCCGCCAACGTGTACGGCTACGCGGCGGCCGTCGCCCGCGACGAGGCCGACGCCTTCCCCGAGGAACTGTGCGGCCTGCTCTTCGAGGCGGGCTTCCACCTCGCCTATCTGCCCCGCGAGTGGGGAGGCACCTTCGAGTCCTTCGACCGGAGCCTCACCCTCGTACGGGCCGCCGCCCGCCGCGACGTGACGGTGATGCCCGGCACCATGTTCAGCATCATCGCCGCGACCTGCCTGCAGGTGCACGGTTCGGTCGGGCAGCGCGAGAAGGTGGCGCGCGTGCTGCGCGAGGGCGGTGCCGTGGCGTTCGCCATGACCGAGGCCGCCCACGGCAGCGACCTGGTCTCCGGCGCGCTGCACCTGGACGCGCAGGGCCGGCTGCGGGGCGAGAAGTGGCTGGTCGGCAACGGGACCCGCTGCGAGGCGGTGTACGTGGTGGTACGCACCGGCGAGCGCGGCCCCGGCGCGTTCACCGCCTACCTGATCGACACCCCGCGCGGCGCCGACCCGGAGGGCCTGACCCGCCTGCCGGCCCCCCGCACCGACGGCATGCGCGGGGTGGACCTCGCCACCCTGCGCTTCGACGGACTGACGGTCCCGCCCGACGCGCAGGTCGGCAAGGAGGGCGAGGGCCTGGAGGTCGCCCTGCGCGCCCAGCAGGCGGTACGGCTGATGAGCATGGCGGGGTCGCTGGGCATCGCCGACACGGCGCTGCGCCTGACCCTGGACTTCGTCGCCACCCGCCGCTTCGGCCGCACGACCCTGGACGCCACGCCCTACGCCCGACGCGAGTGCGCGACCGCGAGCGCCGCGCTGCTGGCCGCCGACGCGGTGGCGCTGGCGGCGGCCCGCGGGGCGCACGTGGCGCCGCAGGCGTGCAGCGTGTGGGGGCCCGCCGCCAAGCACCTCGTCGCCGAGGCCACCCAGGACGTGCTGCGGCACTGCTCCACCGTGCTGGCCACCCGCTCCGTCCTGCGGGGCCAGGCCCCGGGGGACGGCGTGTTCCAGAAGCTGCGCCGCGACGCGGCGGTGGTCCGCGTCATCGACGCCAGCCCGTACGCCAACCTCCGCTCCTACGCCGCCCAGTTGCCCACGCTCGTCACCGCCACCGCGGCGGGCGGGCCGGCGCCGTCCGTCGACGCCGTCTTCGCCCTCGACGCGCCCCTGCCCGCCTACGAACCGGCCCGGCTGGACCTCCTGGTACGCGGCGCCGACCCGGTCCTGGCCGCCCTGCCCGCCGCCACGGCGGACCTGGCCCAGGAGACGGACCCGGAGACCGCGGCGCTGCTGGCGGAGCTGACGGACGCCGTCGCGGCGCTGCCGGCCCTCGCCGCCCGCACCCGCGGCGCGGACGCCGACCCGCACGCCCTCGCCGACCTCGGCGAGAGCTACGCCTGGCTGCACGGCGCCGCCGCCTGCGTCCAGCTGTGGGCCGCCTCCCGCACCACGGGCCTGTACGGGGCCGAGCCGGGCGACACCGGCTGGCTGCGCGCCGTCCTCGCCTACCTCCTGTCACGCGCCGCCGGCACCGACCCGCGCCGCCGCGCCGCGGACCTGGAACCGGCCCGCACCACCGTCGGCGCGCTCCACACCGCCCACGCGCTCTTCACCGCCCTGCCCGTCCCGCTCGCCGCCCCGCAGGAGACCACCCATGCCCAGGGCTGACCTGACCGCGCTCGCCGCCCGCCTGGAGGAGTTCCTGGGCTGCCCGCACGACGAGTCCTCCGCGATGCCCTTCCGCCGCCTCCTGGAACTGGACGAACGCGAGTCCTACCCGTACGAGTTCGTCAACCCCCTGCGTGCCTGGGGGGTGCCCGAGTACGCCCTGCCCGGCGAGCACGGGGGACGGGCGGGCGACGTGGAGGCGGAGTTCAACCTGGTGCGGCTCATCGCCCGCCGCGACTCCACCACCGCCACCGCCCTCATCATCACCAACCTCGCCTTCATGACCGTCTGGACGGGCGGGAGCCCCGAGCAGCAGGCGGAGTTCGTCGCCGCGGTCAAGAACGGCTACCGCCTCTCCTGGGGCCTGTCCGAACGCGGCTACGGCAGCGATCTGCTGGCCAACGCCATGCGGGCGCGTCCCGTCGAGGGCGGGTACCTGCTCAGCGGCGAGAAGTGGCTGATCGGCAACGCCACCCGCGCCGACGCGATGGTCGTGTTCGCCCGTACGGGAGAGCGCGGCGGCAGCGGCGACTTCTCGGTCCTGGTCCTCGACAAGCGCGCCGCCCCCGCCGGTTCGGTGGTGGAGCTGCCGGGGGAGCGCCTGCACGGCATCCGCGGGATGGACCTGAGCGGGGTGCGGCTGGACGACGTGTTCGTGCCGAGCTCCGCCCTCATCGGGCGCGAGGGGCAGGGCCTGGAGATCGCGCTCAAGGCGGCGCAGGCCGCCAGGGCGCAGATCTCCGGCATGGCGATCTCCGCCGTCGACACCGGCCTGCGCGTGACGCTGGACTTCACCGAGGGCCGCGTCATCCTCGGGAAGACGGTCAGCGACATTCCCTACAGCCGCCGCCAGTTGACGGAGGTGTTCGCCGACCTGATGGTCGCCGACGCCGTGAGCCTGGGTGCCGTCCGGGGCCTGCAGCAGGCACCGGAGCAGGCCAGCGTGCACTCGTCGGTGGCGAAGTACCTGGTGCCGACCATGATGGAACGCGCCATGTCGCAGCTGGCGGTCGTCCTGGGCGCCCGCTACTTCCTGCGCGACCACCCGCACTACGGGGTGTTCCAGAAGATGCTGCGCGACCTGCCGGTGGCGAACTTCGCCGACGGCAACACGGTGGTCAACCTGCGCAACCTCGCCGGCCAGCTGCAGCCGCTGCTGACCCGCGTCGCCGAGGCCACCGCCGCCGACCGGGAGGCCGCGGAGGCGAACGTGGCGGTGCTGTACGGCATGGGCACCGGCCTGCCGACGTACGAGCCGTGGCGGCAGGAGCTGTTCGCGCGGGGCCGTGACGACACCCTGCTGGCCGCCCCGGGTTCGCTGGCCGCGCTGCGGGCCCTGGCGGAGGAGGCCAAGGAGGACGACCAGCGCGGGTGGCTGCGCCGGGCGGCGGCCACCGCGGAGGAACTCCTCGGCCGCACCGCCTCCTTGCGGGAGCGCTCCGAGCGGCTGCGCGGGGAGCTGGGCCGCGCCTTCGGCAACAGCGCGGAGCTGTTCGACCTCGCGAAGGAGTACTGCCTGGTGCACGCCGCCGCCGCCTGCGTGCACACCTTCGTCCACTCCCACGAGGTGATGGAGGAGCCGCTGCCCAACGGTGCGCTGCTGCTGCTGCAACTGGAGCGGCTGCGGCGCTGCCTGGCCCCCCACGAGTCGGTCACCGACCCGGCGGTGATCGACGAGGTGATGCGGGTGCTGCGGCACTTCCACAGCGCCGACCAGCTGTTCTCGCACTGGCAGTTCCCGCTGGCGCGACGGGAGCTGGACGCGGAGCGAGTGCGGCGCTGACGGGCGGGGCGGAGCGGTCCGGCCCGCCGCTCCACCCCGCCCCGCCCGCTCCACCCCGCTCCACCCCGCCCCGCCCGCCCCACCCCGCCCCGCCCGCCCCGCCCGTACCGCCCGTACGTCCGTCCCGTACGCCTTCCTCGAGAGGAGCAGCCCCCGTGCCCCCGCCACGCCCCACCGACCTCCTCCCCCCGGACGCCGGTACCCGGCCGGACCCGGTCGTCCACCACCTCGCCCCGGGTCCCGCGGCGCTGCACCTGCTGCCGGAGACGGCGGTGGACGCCTTCGCCGCGCGGGCGGGCGGTGCGGACGTGCTGAGCGAGGCGGAGCGCACCCGGTGGGCGCGCCTGCGGGGACCGGGGGCGCGCCGCCGCTACCTCGGCGCGCGCCTGCTCGTCCGGCACGCCCTCAGCGCCGCCGACGGCCGTCCCGCGGACCGGTGGCGCTTCACCACCGGACCGTGGGGCCGCCCCGAGCTGCCGTCCCCGGACGACGGGCTGCGGTTCAACGTCTCGCACACCGAGGGGCTCCTCGCCTGCGTCGTCACCCGGCACGGCGGCTGCGGGGTGGACGTGGAGAGCGTCCCCGCCCGCCCCGACGCCGTCGTCCACCTGCCGCCGCACCTCGCGCCCGCGGAACGCGCCGCTCTCGCCGCCCTGGACGGTGAGGCCCGCGCGGTGCGGCTGGCGGAGCTGTGGGTGCTGAAGGAGGCGTACCTCAAGGCACTCGGCACCGGCCTGACCCGGCCCCTGGCCTCCTTCACGTTCCGCGACGCCGGCCCCACCGCTCCCCATGACCCCACCAGCCCTACCTGCCCCGCCGGCCCCGACGACCCCGGCGGCGTGCCCCTCGGCGTCGACGATCCGCGGCTGCCGGTCGCCGAGGCCGCGGCCTGGCGCCTGCGCCTGATGCGCCCCGGCCCCGGTCACGTCCTGGGGCTGGCCCTCCAGGACCCGCCGCCGTAACGCCCGGACCGGCGCGCCCACCCGGGCCACCGGCCACCTGAGCCACCCGTCACCCGAACGACCTTCACCCGAGCCACCCCCCGTCCGTCAGCCCCCGCACCACCCGACCGTGGAGAGATCATGTCGCAGCCCCGCACGCCCCGTATCGCCGTCGTCGGTGCCGGCCCGTCCGGCATCTCCGCCGCCTACCACCTGCGCGAGCGCGCCCACATCACCCTCTACGAGAAGGACGACCGGCTGGGCGGCCACGCCAACACCGTCGAGGTGGAGGACGACGGCCGCACCCTGGGCCTGGACACCGCCTTCATCGTCTTCAACCGCCTCGCCTACCCCACCATGACGCCCGTCTTCGACGAACTGGGCGTGGAGATGGTCGACCACCCCGGCGGCTTCAACTTCTTCGACCTGGACTCGGGACTGGAGTACGGCACGCGGGAGCTGGACCTCCCCGAGGAGGAGATCACCGCCCGGTACGCGGCGACGCCGGAGTTCCTGCCCGTGTGGCGGGAGGTGCGCCGCTTCCACACCGAGGGCCGCCGCGACTTCCTGCGCGGACGCGCCGAGATGCCGATGCAGGAGTACCTCGACGCGGGCGGCTACAGCGCCGAGTTCCGCCACTCCTACCTCATCCTGCTGTGCTCCGCGGTGTGGTCGGTGCCGGCCGAGCAGATCTGGGAGATGCCGGCCGCCACCGTCATCGCCTTCTTCATGGGCCACGACGAGGGCGGCCTGGGCGGCAGCCGCGTCGACTGGCGCACGGTGGGCGGGGGTTCCATCAGTTACGTGCGCAAGGCCATCGCGGCCATCGGCCCGGAGATCCGCACCGGTGACCCGGTGACCGCCGTCGAGCAGGGCGAGGACCACGCCATCGTGGTCACCGCCAAGGGCCGCGAGCGCTACGACCACGTCATCCTCGCCGCGCACGCCGACCAGTCACTGGCCCTGCTGGGCAACCCGACCGACCACCAGCGCTCCGTGCTGTCCACCGTCCGCTACAACGCCTCCGACGTGGCGCTGAGCACCGACGCCTCCGTCATCTCCGGTGGCCGCGAGCGCTGGGAGTCGTGGAACTACGGCAAGGTGGAGGTGGACGGCGCGCCGCGCACCTACGTCGTGTACTACCTCAACAAGCTGCACGACTTCACCTCCCGCAGCGACTACTTCGTCACCCTCGACTACCCGCGCGAGCTGGACCCGGAGAAGGTCATCGCCCGCTTCCGCTACACCCATCCCATCCTCGACGGCGCGGTCCGGGCGATGCAGAAGGACATTTACCGGGTCAACGAGAACACCCGCGTGAAGCTGGCCGGTTCCTACTTCCACTCCCCGAAGCTGGGCGTGGACCAGATCGGCTCGCACGAGGCGGCGTGGGCGTCGGGCAAGCAGGCCGCGGTGCGGCTGCTGGCCGAACTGGACGGCTGAGCGCGGGGCCCGGGGCCGGGCGGCGCGTGAGGCGGCGCGGGAGCCCCGGGTCCCGCGCCGCTCACCACTCGTGGCGCCGCGCCGACTCGTGCTCCTGCGCGAGGCGGCGCAGCGCCAGCAGGGCCGGTTCCAGGAGGGTCGTGACGACGACGGCCCGCTCCGCCATCTCCAGCGGATCGCTCAGCCCGTCCAGCTGGTTGAGGTCCAGGCGGGCCGTGTCGGCGGCCAGCCGCGCGTACGGGAGAAGCGCGCGCCAGTCGTCGGCGACGCCGAACCGCCGCAGGGCGGTGAGGGTGTCGGCGAGCGCCTCCCGGGCCGGGGCGTTCTTGCTGACGTTCCAGTCCAGTTCGTCCAGCAGCTCGACGACGGACTGTTCGGCGCCGTCCGTCTCCTCCGCGTCCCCCGCGTCGCCCGTGTCCCCGGACGCCCCGGGGGGTGCGGACGGAGCCTGCTCGGCCCCTTCCCTGCCCACCCGGATGACGCCCAGGGCCAGACCGAGGACGTGGTGCGGGGAGGAGCTGCGTTCGCCGAGGGCGAGGAGGACCTGGCGGGTGGCCTCCACGGACAGACCGCGCGTGCCGATCAGTGCCCGCAGCAGCCGCAGCCGGCGCAGGTGCTGATCGTCGTACTCGGCCTGGGTCGCGGAGACGAGGCGGCCGGGTGGCAGCAGGTCCTCACGAATGTAGTACTTGATCGTGGGCACGGAGACGCCGCTGTGCTTGCTGAGTTCGGAGATTCGCACGATGTTCACCTTCCTTCTGGCCACTCGATAGTCCTACTGTCTATCATGGGTAGTGTCACTGTCCAATAGGTCGCGAGCGGGGTCCGCGAGGGGTCGCGCGAGGGGCCCTCCACGTCGGGAGCACCGCTGTGCCCACCCTCCCCTGGACCACCCCGAACCCTCCGAGCACCGGTCTGACCAGCGCACTCGTCATGGCCTCCCGCCTGGAAGTGCGGTCCCTCAAGGACGTGCCGAAGTTCTTCCTGCGCTCGCTGACCGCCTGGAAGCAGGTGCGCGGCGCGAAGGGGGCACTCGGCGCCTCCCTCATCGCCGACCCGCTGCGCCGCACCTTCTGGACGCTGTCGGCCTGGGAGAGCCGCGAGCTGCTGTACGACTACGCCAAGACCGAACCCCACAAGTCGATCATGAACGGGCTGCGGCCCACCATGCGCCGCTCGGACTTCACCTTCTGGGAGGTCCCGGTCGGTGAACTGCCCATCACCTGGGCGGACGCCAAGGCGCGCCTGGCGCAGCGGATGGCCGAACAGGACGCGCAGGACGCCGGAGCGCCCGGGGCCGGCGAGCCCGGCCCGTCCGCTTCCTGACACCGCGCCCCGCACCCGCCCCGTACGGCCTTGGCACCATCCGATCCCGCCCGATCCCGCCCGTCCGCCCCGCGGCGGACCGTTCCGTTGGAGAGCCTCACCATGACCAAGCCCGAACCCCGGTCGGTGCCCTTGTGGCTGTCGATCGTGGCGTGCAGCGTTCCGATGTTCATGGTCGCGTTGGACAACCTGGTCGTCTCGACCGCCCTGCACACCCTCGCCGGCGAACTGAACGCCGACACCCAGGCGTTGCAGTGGTTCGTCAACGCCTACGTGCTGAGCTTCGCCTGTCTGCTCCTGACCGGCGCCGCCCTCGGCGACCGGTTCGGACGGCGGCGGGTGTTCATGCTGGGCATCGTCCTGTTCACCGTCGCGTCCGTCTTCTGCGGCCTGGCCGACACCAGCGGTGAGCTGATCGCGGCACGCGCCGTGCAGGGCGTCGGCGGTGCCGCGGTCATGCCGCTGTCGCTGACGCTGCTGTCGCAGGCGGTGCCCAGCCGGATGCGCGGCCTGGCTCTGGGCCTGTGGTCCGGGATCAGCGGCCTGGCCGTCGCCCTGGGCCCGGTCGTCGGCGGCGCCGTCGTCGAGGGGCTCGACTGGCAGTGGATCTTCTGGGTGAACGTGCCCGTCGGTATCGTCGCCCTCCCGCTGATCCGTTTCGTGCTGCGGGAGAGCCGCCAGGACGGGGTGAGCCTGGACCTGCCCGGCATGGTGCTGGCCTCCGCCGCGCTGTTCGCCGCCGTGTGGGGCATCGTGCACGGGGAGACCGACGGCTGGACCTCCACCACCGTCATCGGCTCCTTCGCGGGCGCCGTGGTCCTGCTGGTGGTGTTCCTGCTGTGGGAGCGCCGCACCCCGCAGCCGATGCTGCCGCTGTCGTTCTACAAGGTGCGGGCGTTCACCCTCACCAACGTCGTCTCCGCCGCCATGTACTTCGGCGTCTTCGGCTCGCTCTTCCTGCTCGCCCAGTACCTGCAGATCGCCCCGCCGCGCTCCCCGCTGGAGGCCGGTGTGCGCACCCTCTCCTGGACGCTGATGCCGATGTTCGTCGCCCCGGTGGCGGGCCTGCTGACCAACAAGGTGGGCGGCGGGCGCCTGATGGCGCTGGGGCTGTTCCTGCAGGGTGCGGGCCTGGCCTGGATCAACCTCGTCGCCGACGTCGACACCCCCTACGGCACCCTCGTCGCGCCGATGGCCGTCGCCGGTATCGGCATGGGCTTCGTCTTCGCGCCGACCGCCGCCGTGGTGATGGGCTCGGTGGGCCCGCAGCACGTGGGGAAGGCGTCGGGCGCCAACACCACCGTCCGCGAGGTCGGCGGGGCGCTGGGCATCGCCGTGCTGAGCACCGTGTTCGCCGGTGCCGGTTCCGCCGTGTCCCCGCAGGCGTTCGTCGACGGCCTGCACCCGGCGGTGTGGGTGGGCGTCGGGGTGGTGCTGGCCGGCGCGGTGTGCGCCCTCGGCATCCCGCGCCAGACGCCCGCCCCGGACGCGTCCCCCGGCGAGGGCGTCCCCGACGCCGAGCGCGCCGCGGCCACCCTCTGACCTTCCCTTCCCGCACCACCTCACCGACCTCGCGGTCCCTGCCCCCGGCGGCCCCGGCGCCCCGGGGGCGTGGGGCCGCCTCCCAGGAGCGCCATGCCCGCCGTCCCCGCATCCGCGACGACCACCGACCCCGCCACGACACCGGACACCGCACCGGACACCACGAGCGCCACCGCACCGGACACCACCTCGGACGCCCCTCTCGCCCCCCTGCCCGGCACCCCCTCCCTGGAGGGCTGGTCCATCGTCCACGTCGACGACTCGGTGCCGTGGATCCCCTGGGGGGCCGACGGCAAGGCCCGCGCCCGCCTCACCGCCCGGGCCGACGGCTACGTCATGGCCCTCGTCGAGGCGGAGCCCGGGTACGTCACCGACCCGCACGTCCACACCCACACCGAGTTCCTCTACGTCATCGAGGGCACCTGCGTGAACCAGGGCGTGACGATGACCACCGGGGACGTGTTCGCCGCCGCCGTCGGATCGCACCACACCCATTTCCAGGCCCGCACGGCGCTGCGCTACCTCTCCGTCTTCAAGATGCCGCAGGACGGCGGGGCCGGCTGACCGTTTCGGCGACGCCCGGCCCCGCCCGGTCCCGCCGCCCCGGGGCAGCGCCCCGCGGCGACCCACCGGACGGCGGCCCCGCCGCCCGCCCCGCCCCGGGGCCGTACCGCCTCCGCTGCTTCCCGCTCTGTCGCGCCAACCCACGCCGGGCGCACCGCCGTGGGCCCGTCCTTCTGCAGAACCGGAGAATCCCATGCGTCTGGCACCTTCCTCCGGCACCACCCCCCGCACCCCGCGCACCTCCCGCACCTTCTCCGCAACCGCCACCGCGCCTTCGCCCGTGCCGGCACCCCGTCCGAGCGGGCGGCGCGTCCCCGAGGTGTCCTTCGCCCTCCTCGGGCCTCTGCGCGTCCGCGTCGACGGCCGTGACGTGCCCCTTCCCGAGAGCCGCCAGCTGACGGTGCTGGCCGTGCTGCTGACGGAGGCCGACCGGGTCGTCCCGGTGAGCCGTCTGGTGGACGCGGTATGGGGCGGCACGCCGCCCGCGACCGCCGACAAACAGATCCAGACGTGCGTGTGGCGCCTGCGCAAGGCGTGGACGGAGGCCGGCGGTCCGCCCGACCTCATAGAGACCGTCCGCGGGGGCTACCTGCTACGGGTCTCCGACGACGGTCTGGACACCCGTCAGTTCGAGAGACACCGAGAGCGCGGCCGGGCCGCCGACGACCTGGAGGGGGCCGTCGAGCACTACCGCGCCGCTCTGGCCCTCTTCCGCGGCGAACCTCTCGCCGGTCTCACCAGCCGGGGACTGGCACCCGTCGCCGCGTACTGGGCGGAGCGCCGCCTGACGCTGCTGGAGGAGTGCTTCGACGCCGAACTCGGCCTGGGCCGCCACCGGGAACTCGTCGGCGAACTCAGTCTCCTCGTCGACGAACACCCCCTGCGGGAACAGCTGCGGGCCCGCCTGATGACGGCGCTGTACCTCTCCGACCGGCGCGCCGACGCCCTCGCCACCTACCGTGCCGGGCGCGCCGCCCTCGTCAGCCACGTCGGCCTCGACCCGTGCGCCCGCCTCCAGGACCTGCACCAGCGGATCATCGACGGGCACCCGGTGACCGTGTAGCAGTGCGCCGGGAATCCCTGCGGTCACGCCGACCGCCGCCTCCGCCGCCCGGAGAGTCCGGGCGGCGGAGGCGCCGGTCGGTCCGGGGCTCACCGGCCCGCCACCACCGCCTCCGCCGCCTCCGGCGCTGCATCGGCGGCGAGCTCCGCCGCCAACGCCTCCAGGCCGTGCCGCAGCACCTCGATCGCGGTGGCGTACTCGCGCAGGTCGATGTGTTCGTGGTCGGTGTGGTCCAGCGCGGAGTCCCCGGGCCCGTACACCGCCGCCGGACAACCCCAGGCGGGCTCCAGGATGTTCAGGTCCGCCGTCCCCGTCTTCAGCTTCAGCGTGGGACGTCCCCCCTGGGCGCGGATACCGGCGCACAACGCCCGTACGGCCGCGCCGCGGTGGTCCACGCGCACCGCCGGGGTGCGGTCGTCGATCCACAACTGCCCGTCCCGGGCCGCCCCGGTGAGGAACGTCTCGAAGCGCGGCAGGTCGAAGCCGGGCGGGGTGCGTACGGCCAGCGTCAGGCGGGCGTGCTCGATGGTGCCTTCCACGTGCAGCAGCGTCGTCAGCGGCTGGTCGAAGGCGCGCGGCCCGGTGACGTGCTCCTCGCAGTAGCCGACCACCGCCCGGTGGAACGCGACCGCCGCCTCCGACGCCTTCTCCTCGGGCGACGCGGTGTGCACCGCGGGGCGCCGTACCTCGTAGCGCACCACCACCCGGCCCTTGTAGCCGATGCCCACACCGGCCCACCCGTTGGGCTCGCCGACGATCAACGCGTCCGGCCGGGGCCCGAGCGCGAGGTGGGTGGCACCACGGCCGAACGTCTCCTCCTCCACCACCCCGGCGACCACGATCCGCACCGGTCCCGTCCGCGCGCTCGCCGCGGCGCACACCATCGTGGCCAGCGGCCCCTTGGCGTCGACGGTGCCCCGCCCGTACAGCAGGTCCCCCTCCACCCGCACCGGCACCGGGTCGGGGACGGTGTCCATGTGGCCGACCAGCATGATGACGGGCCCGTCGGCGGGGCCCCTCTCCGCCAGGACGTTCCCCACCTCGTCCCGCCGGGTGCGGAATCCCCACGCCGGCAACTCCCGCTCCAGGTGGGCGGAGAGGTCCTGTTCGGAACCGGAGGGGGAGGGGATCTCCACCATGCGTCGCAGCAGCGCCGTGGCGCGCTCGGCCTCGGCGGCGCTCATCGGCCCGGCCCCGGAGCGGCGGACGCGACCTCGCCCCGCGAGGACGACCGCGCGGACGCGGCGGACGACGAGGCCGCCGTCCTCCCGCGCGTCCCCCGGCCGACCGGTGCGGGGGGCGCGGCGGCGACGAACGTCGTGCCCGCGCCCGCGCGCGCCGCGGTGACGGGCGACTCCAGCCGCCCGTCACCGAGGACCACGTGCGGCACTCCGCCGGCGAACGCCTCGGCGGCGCTGCGGACCTTCACCCGCATCCGTCCGGACGCCATGAGCAGGTGGGCGTCCAACTCGTCGTGCGGCAGCCGTTCCACGAGGCTGGTCGCGTCCGCGCCGTCGCGCAGCAGCCCGGGTACGTCCGACAGCAGGATGAGCCAGTCGGCCCCCACCGCGACGGCCAGGCGGGCGGCGAGCCGGTCGGCGTCGACGTTGACCATGCCCTCCTCCGCGTCCAGCGCCGGCGGGGAGACGACCGGGGTGAACCCGCCGCCGAGCAGCGTCAGCAGCAGCGTCGGGTCGACCTCGCCGACGCGGCCGGAGTGGTCGTCGCGCACGACGCGCTCCACCCCGTCCACGACGGCCCGCGTCGGCGGGTTGCGCCGCGCGGTGACGAGCGTCCCGTCCAGCCCCGAGAGCCCCACCGGCCACAGCCCCGAGCCGCTGAGGGCGGCCAGCAGCGTCGGCTTGACCCGGCCCAGCATCGCCATGGCGAGCACGTCGAGGGCGGGGCCGTCGGTGTAGCGGCTCTGTCGGCCGCCGGGGGCGGTCAACCGCCTCGTGGGACGCCCGAGTTCGGCGGCGAGCCGGTCCGCCTCGGCGCCCCCGCCGTGCACCACGACCACGTGGTGGCCGGCGGCGCTCAGGCGGGCGATGTCGGCTCCGGCGTCGCCGATCCGCTCCTGCAGCGAACCTCCGAGCTTGACGACGATCCGCTCAGGCCGGGTGGAGCCCGGCGAAGGAAAGCCCCGCCGACTCCTCGAATCCGGCCGCGATGTTGACGCACTGGACGGCATTGCCGGCACCACCTTTCACCAGGTTGTCCATGGCCGCCACCACGATCAGGTGGTCTCCCTCGGAGTTGAGGGAGAGGCCGATGTCGCAGAAGTTCGTCCCGCTGAGGATCTTCGGGTCGGGCATGCGGCGCAGCGCGGACCGCTCCCGCACCAGCCGGACGAAGGGCTCGCCGCCGTAGGCGTCGCGGTACAGCGCCCACACCTCCCGTTCGGTGACGGGCCGGGACGGGGTGATGTGCACCGCCACCTGGATGCCGCGGACGGCGTCGACGGCGGTGACCGTCATCCGTACCGGCACCCCGCAGGCCTGCTCGATCTCCGCGGTGTGCCGGTGTCCGTGCGGTTTCGCCATGCGCAGCGCGCCCGCCCGCTCCGGATGGTGGCTGCCCTCGTCGGGCACCCGGCCGCCGCCGCTGGAGCCCGTACGGGCGTCCACCAGCGCCGGCCCCGCCACCAGACCGGCGGCGGCCAGCGGGTGCAGGGCCAGGATGCCCGCCCCGGCCATGCACCCGGCCACCGCGATGTGCGAGGCGCCCCGCAGCCGTTCCCGGTACAACTCCGGTACGCCCGGCTGGAAGCGGTCCAGCCACTCGCGGGTGGCGGTGGACTTCGGGTAGTGGCGTGCGCGCAGGGCGTCGTCGTGGACGCGGTGGTCGGCGCTGAGGTCGACGACGGTGGGCGCCAGGGCCGACCAGCGCTCCACCTCCCCGGCCGACGCCCCGTGGGGCACGGCGAGGAACACCACGTCGGACTCGCCCGCGTCCTCCGCGGCGACGAACGTCGGTGCGTTCGCCCCGCGGAGGTTGGGGTGCGCGGTGTGGAGGGGACGGCCGCGCAGCCGGGTGGAGGTGGCCTGCGCCAGCTCCAGGTGGGGGTGGCCCAGCAGCAGGCGCAGCAGTTCGCCGCCGATGTAGCCGCCGGCGCCGACCACGGTGGCCTTCACGCCGCTGTCACCTCCTCGTCGCGCAGGGCGTCCAGGACGTGGTCGACGACGAGGCCCGCGACGTCCAGACCGGTCGCGGCCATCAGGCCGTGGAACTCCATCGTGTGGTTGACCTCCGTCACCAGTACCTCGCCGTCGCGGCGTTCGATGAGGTCGACGGCGAGCATGCCGCCGCCGACCGCCTCCGCTGCCGCGAGGGCGAGCTTCGCCAGCTCCGGCGTCACCTCGCACACCTGCGTGGCGGCGCCCCGCGCGGTGTTGGTGATCCAGTGGTCGGAGGTGCGGTACACCGCCGCCACGACCCGGTCGCCCAGCACCAGCGCGCGGATGTCCCGGCCGGGCGTGTCGATGAACTCCTGGACGTAGAAGACCGAGTGCTGGGGGGAGCGCAACGACTGCCGGTGTTCGATGACGGTCTCGGCGGCGTCCCGGTCGTTGACCTTCGACAGCAGCCGCCCCCACGACCCGACGAGCGGTTTGAGCACCGCCGGGTACCCGATCTCCTCGACGGCGCGCAGGGCGGCGTCGGGGGTGAGGGCGACGACCGTGCGGGGGGTGGGGACACCGGCGTCGACGAGGGCGAGAGAGGTACGGAGCTTGTCGCCGCACACGTCGATGACGTCGGCGGTGTTGAACACCGTGTGGCCCGCCGCCTCGTACAGGCGGGCGGCGTAGAGGCTGCGGGTGTGGGACATGATCCGGTTCAGCACGCCGCGGTGGCGCACCCCGGTCCGCGACGCGAGGTCGCGGACCAGGGTGCGGTCATCCACGGACTCGTGCGGCACGCCCCGGTGTTCCAGGGCCTCCAGGATCAGCCGTTCCTCCAGGCGGATCCGTGTGGTGAGGACGGCGAGGGTGCCGTCCGGTGACGCACTCGTCTGCACGGTCACTCCCCGAAGTCTTCTTCGATCTCCGGCGCGAGCGCGTACTCGACCGGGTTCGCGATGATGACTTCCAGCTCCACGGAGCAGGACGGGCAGACGACGATGGACGAGACGCGGACGTCGGCGGGTGCGGGGACCTGCTGCGCGCACTCGGGGCAGGCGCTGGTGACGGCGGTGGTCATGACACGTTCTCCTCTTCGGTCGGGTGGTGCGGGGCGTGGTGCTGGTCGTACCGGTGGTGGTGCGGGTGGTGCGGATGGTGGTCGTAGGGGCGGCCGTCGACGACGGCCCGCGCGGCGCGGTGCACGGCCTCGGCGGTGACGCCCGCGCCGGCCAGCTGCTCCTGGTGCCCGCCCGGCCGGGTGGCGAAGACGTCGGGGATCCCCAACGCCACCACCCGCGCCGGAGCGTGCGCGGAGAGCGTCTCGGCGACGGCGCCGCCGAGACCGCCGAGCACCGAGTGGTCCTCGACGGTGACGAGGCCGGCGCCGGCGCGGGCCGCCTCCACCAGCGCCGCCACGTCCAACGGCTTGATCGTGTGCATGTCCAGGACGGCGGCCTGGACGCCCTCGGCGGCCAGCGTCCGCGCGGCCCGCAGCGCGAAGAGCACCGGGAGGGAGCCGGCCGCGACGATCGTCACGTCCCCGCCCTCCCGCAGCCGCCGCGCCCGCCCGACGGTGAACTCCGCCGGACCGCCCACCGACTCCGTCGCCGCCCGGCCCAGCCGGATGTACACCGGCCCCGGCAGGTCGGCCGCCGCCCGCACCATCCGCACCGTCTCGTCGGCGTCGGCGGGCGTCATCACCGTCATCCCGGGCAGCGTCCGCAGGGCCGCGAGGTCCTGCGTGGCGTGGTGGGTCGGCCCCAGGTGCCCGGCGGACAGCCCGGAGTGGGTGGCGACGATCCGTACCGGCAGACCGGGATAGGCGATGTCCGTCTTCACCTGCTCCAGGGCCCGCGCGGAGGCGAACGCGGCCATGGTGTTGACGAACGGCCGCACGCCCGTCGCCGCCAGGCCCGCCGCGACCGACACCATGTTCGCCTCGGCTATGCCCAGGTCCACGTACCGGTCGGGCAGCGCTGCCTGGAACGACTTCTCCAGGCCGCCCATGTCGGAGTCCAGGCACCAGATCCGCCCGTCGGACAGGGCGAGTTCCAGCAGCGTGATCCGGTAGGCCGTACGGTCCGAGCCGTCCCACGACGGCGCGTGGGCGGCCACGGCGTCCTGCACGGGCGAGGGGGCGGGGGGCGCCGCGGGGGTGGCCGGTACCGGCACGCCGCTCACCGCCCGGCCCGCAGCGCGGCCAGCGCCCTGTCGTACGCGGACGCCGACAGCTTCGCGAAGTGCCCCTGCTTACGGTGCTCCAGGTGCCGCACCCCCCGGCCCTTGACGGTGTCGGCGATGACCACCGACGGGCGGCCCGGCTCCGGGGACTGCTCCAGCGCCGGCAGCAGCCGGGTGAAGTCGTGCCCGTCGGTCTCCGTCACCCGCCACCCGAAGGCGCGCCACTTGTCGGCCAGCGGCTCCAGCCCCATGCGTTCCTCCGTACCGCCGCTGATCTGCAGCCGGTTCCGGTCGACGACGGCGGTGAGGTTGTCCAGCCCCAGGTGCGCGGCGGACATCGCCGCCTCCCAGTTGGACCCCTCCTGCAACTCCCCGTCGCCCAGCAGGGTGTAGACGCGGGTGTCCGCCCCCGCCCGGTGCGCGGCCAGCGCCAGCCCGGTGGCCAGTGACAGGCCGTGACCGAGGGACCCGGTGGCGAACTCCACCCCCGGCACCGCCGGGGTCGGGTGCGCCCCCAGATGCCCGGCGGGCGTGCCGTAGGTGTCCAGGTCCGCCGTCGGGAAGAAGCCCCGCTCGGCGAGGGTGGCGTACAGCGCCGCCCCCGCGTGGCCCTTGCTCAGCACGAAGCGGTCGCGCCCCTCCCACCGGGGCTCCTCGGGCCTGATCCGCAGCACCCGGAAGTGCAGCGCCACCAGCACGTCGGTCGCCGACAGGCAGCCGCCGACGTGCGCGCCGGCCGTGCCGGCCGCCATCCGCAGCACGTGCTCCCGCACCGCCAGCGCCTTCTCCCGCAGGTCGTCGTGGGGGTCGGTGGGCAACCCCCCGGCGAGCTCCGGGGCCGCGCCGGGGACCAGCTCCGGCGCGGACGGAGACGGGGGAGCGGACGCCGCCCGCTCGGACACCGGGCGCGCCAGCGGCACGCTCACGCGGTCTTCCCGGCGGCCTCGTGACCCGGCACGACCGCCCACGGCGGCGCGTAGTCCAGCGACCGGGCGATGCGCCCGACGACGTCCAGGTTCTCCCACACCCGCTCGAACGCGGTGGCGTAGGCGTCCAGCGCCGGGCCGGCGTCCGGGTTGAGGTGCATCCGGCGCAGGCACAGCGAGTCCTCGATGACCTGGCAGGTGACGGGGTAGTCCGCCAGGTCGTACCGCTGCGGGTTGACGCCCGGCAGCGACCACGGGTAGCCCTTGCCGTAGGCGTCCTGCTTCTGGAACACCGGCTGACCGGGCAGCGGGATGATCTGGTAGTGGGTCAGCGGCACTCCCTCGGCGAGCAGCGCCCGCCGCAGAGCCTGCCGGAACGGACCGGCCTCCACACCCTCCAGGCCCGCCGCGCTCGGGTCGAAGCGGAACCGCAGCATGTGCCACATGTGGGTGCGGTCCTCCGGCACCGTGGGGACGACGATGCCGGGCAGCGCCGCCAGCCGGTCCAGGAACACCGGGATGTTCTTGTCCCGCCGCTCCTGGTAGTCCCAGAACCGCTCCAGCTGCGCCCGGGTGAACGCCGCCAGCACGGAGGACAGCTTGAGGTTGGAGCCGCGCGTGGCGGACACGTACAGCCGCTCGTCGGTGCTCAGGTCCTCGCCCAGCACGCGCAGGCTGCGGCAGCGCGTGGCGACCTCCTCGTCGTCGGTGACGATCAGCCCGCCCTCGCCGCACGTCGGGATCGACTTCTCCACGTTGAGGCTGAACACCGACGCGGCGCCCATCGAACCGGCCGTCTCACCCCGGTACTTGCCGCCCTGCGCCTGCACGGCGTCCTCGATCACCAGCAGGTTGTGGCGCCGCGCCAGGGCCCGGATCTCGTCCATGTCGGCGGGCAGCCCGCCCAGGTGGACCGGGATGATGGCGCGCGTCCGGTCGGTGATCTTCTCCTCGATGCGGGTGACGTCGATGTTGAAGGTGACCGGGTCGATGTCGACGAACACCGGCACCGCCAGCTGGTACAGCGGCGCCATCGCGGTCGCCACGTAGCTCAGCGCCGGCACGATCACCTCGTCACCGGGCTGGATGCCCAGCGCGGTCAGCGCCAACTCCAGTGCCACCGTGCCGCTGTTGACGGCCACCGCGTGGCGGGTGCCGCAGAACTCGGCCCACTCGCTCTCCAGGCCGCTGATCTCCGGCTCGTTCTTCGCGCCGACGGTGAACTTGCGGCTCTCCAGGACCCGCAGCACGGCGTCCCTGTCGGCCTGCGTCACCACCGGCCACTCCAGCCGCCGGTGCTCCGGTTCCACCACGGGCTTGTTACCGAACATCGCCAGCTGTGCCGTCATATCTCTCTCCAGGTGAGCTGAGGCGGAGCCTGACTGTTCTTTCGTCGTGCAGCCTGACTGTTCTTTCGTCCTGCCCGGTGCCGGCCGGGCGCCGTGGGCCACGGCCCGGCTGGGACGCTACGGTCCGCCGTTCTCCCGCCCCTCTCACCCCGCTCCGCGCTCACGAGACCGCCGAGGGACCCCCGGTGAGAGCGCGGCGAGACCGCCGGGTGGGAACGTGGCGAGACCGTCCGGTGAGAGCGTGGTGAGACCACCCGGTGAGAGCGCGGCGAGACCGCCAGGTGAGAGCGTTGTGGGACCACCCGGTGAGAGCGCCGTGAGAGCGCTCGCTCCTACCGTGGCCCGGGTGTGACCAGGACGGCCGAGCAGGAGGTTGCGGGATGGACGTCACGCGAACCGGGCGGGGCGTCGTGACCGCCCCCACCTGGCGCATCTCACCGACGGTGCCCGAGCGGGTGGTGCCCAGCTGCCTGTACGACTCGGAGTCCTGGCTGCGCGGCTGGGAACGGGTCACCGTGGAACACCGCGCCCGCACGGCGTACGTGCACACCGACCCCGGCGCCCCCGGCGGCACCGGTCCCGACGACGGAGTGTCGGTGCTGCCCCTGTACGCCCTGCACGAAAGCCCCTTCTGGGACGGCTACGAACGGCAGGTGGACCTCGTCGGCCGCTTCGGCGACCCCGTCGTCTTCGCCGGCTCGCCCTACTCCATGTACACCCGGCGCGGCCACGTGCCCGACGCCCTCGTCGAGGGGGCCCACACCACCGCCATGGAGTGGATCGCCGAGGGCGTCGGGGAACTCCTCGTCGTCCCCAACCTCACCGAGGAGGGCGTGGCGGACTGGCTGCGGGTGGCCGGTGAGCCCGTGGGAAGCCTGCTGCTGGAACGCACCTACGCCACCGACCTCGCCGACGACCTCGACACCCAGCTCCACCGCACCACCAACAAGATCCGCCGCGACGTGGCACGGCGCCTGCGCCGTGCCGACGAACGCGGCCTGACGGTACGGGTCGTGGAAGGGGAGGAGGCGCGCGCCCTGGTGCCCGCCGTCTACCCGCTGACGGTCGACACCAGCGACAAGAACGACTGGCCGCCGCTCTTCGACGAGGCGTCGCTCACCGCCCTGCTGGAGATCGAGGGGGCGTTCCTCCTCGTCGCGGAGGTCGACGGCCGGCTCGTCGGCGCGTTCTTCGCCTTCCGCCGCGGCACCGAGGTCACCTTCATGTGCGGCGGCGTCAGCTACGCCACCCTGCACGACCTGAGCACGTACGTGGCGCTGATGTACCGCGGCACCGAGTGGGCCTACGCGAACGGTGTGCGGCGCCTGGAATGGGGCCGGGACAACTACCGCTTCAAGGAACGGCACGCGCTGACGGGAACGGACCTGTACGCCCTGGTCTACGCGCCCGGCCCGCGCCCGGACCTGGTCCCGGAGCTGCGGCGCATGCACGCGGAACTGTCCGCCTACATCGAGGGGGAGTAGCCGATGGGAGCGGCCCGGCGTCGCGCGGCGCTGCTGCTGGCGGCCGTCGTCAGCGTGAACGCCTCCTACACCGTCATGATCCCGTTCGTGCCGGACCTGGAGCACCGCGTCGACGCGGGCCCGCTGGTGGTGGCGCTCACCTTCGCGCTGTTCGCGGCGGCGAAGGCGCTGGCGCAGCCCGTCGGCGGCTGGTGGGTCGACCGGTGGCGCGCCGACCGGGTGGCCATGCTGTCGATGCTGCTCGCCGCCGTGGGCATCGCCGCCACCGCCCTCGCCACCGACGGGGTGACCCTGCTCACCGCCCGGGTCGTGTGGGGCGTGGGCGAGGGTCTGGTCAGCCCCGCCCTCTACGCCGGGATGACCGCCCTGTGCCGTCGCTACGACGTGCCGACGGGCCGCATGATGGGCTCCTTCGGCGCCGCCGCCATCGCCGGGTTCCTCCTCGGCCCGCTCGTCGCGGGCGTGGCGGGACCGGCGGGACTCACCGGGCTGTTCCTCGCCGGAGCGGCGGTGACGGCCGTGACGGCGGTCGGCCTGGTCCTGGCGATCCCCGGACCCGACGCCGGGAAGACCGCGGACACCGGCGCCGCCGATGCCACCGGTGACCCCGGCGCCCTCGGTGCGGCGGCAGCGACCGACGCACCCGCGCCGACGGAGCCCGCCGCTGCCGCGGGCGCCCCCGCCTCCCCGTCCCGCTGGTACGTGTGGGCGCTGCTGCTGGGCCTGATGGACATGTTCACCTTCATCGTCTACTCGGCCCTGGAGCCGCTGCTCCCCATGCACCTGCGCGCCGTCGACGACGCCGCCTCCTCCCGCTCCGCGATCTCCGCCGTCCTCGTCGGGGGGCTGGCGGTGTCCGCGTTCGTCATGTGGCTGATGGGCCGCTTCTCACCGTCGCTGCGGCGCCTGACCGTGACGGGCCTGGTGCTCAGCGCCGTCGGCCTGTGCGCGCTGGCCGCCGGCACCTCCGTCCAGGTCGTCGCCGCCTGCTTCCTCGTCTACATGGCCGGCTACGCCACGCTGTTCCTGGCGGCGCGGCGGGGCGTGGTGGAGCTGAAGGCGGCCAACGCCGACGACGGCAAGGCGTACGGCCTGTTCGGCTTCGTCTCCGACCTCGGCAACGTCGTCGGCCCGCTGATCGGCGTGGCCCTGTACGAGACGACCGGCCGGTTCACGTTCGTCCTGCTGGGGGCGGCGAGCGGGGTGGCGCTGCTGGCGGTGGCGGTCGTGCTGCGCCGCCCGGGGCTGCTCCCCGGCCGAGTCGCCGCCCAGGGCGGCCCCTCCCGCACCCCGGCGACCGTCGCGGGCACCGCGCCCTGAGCCCACCGGGCGGGCCGTCCGCCGCCCCGCCCCGACCCGTGCGACGCCACGGCGGTGATCCGTCCCGGCTTCGCCGGCCGCGTCTCCGGTGGCCCTCCCCCCCCCCGGGGCCACCGGTGCGCGACTCGTCAGTCGCCGTCCGCGGGCATCAGGAAGCCGTCCGCCTCACGGACCACTCCGGTCGCGACGAGATCGTCCAGGTCGCTCGTGAGCGCGTTCCTGATGTCGGGGCCCAGCCGGGTCCACCCGAAGAAGCGCGCGACCTCGCGGAGCAGCTCCTCACGGTCGACGCCCGGACTCTCCTCGATCACGTGCCGTACGACGAGCCGCCGCTCGACCGACGGGACCTGCCCGACCTTGCGTGCCACCGTCGGTGTCGGCGTGCGGGCGAAGACCGTCTCCCGGCCGGGAAGGTCGTACGCCTCGCCGACCCGCACGATCCGGCCCGCGGACTCGGTCTTCCGCAGCGCTCGACGCACCGAGTCCCGGACCACCGCGCCCGCCCTCGCGATGCCCCACGCCGAACGGACCCGGGTGAGGATCAGGTCCTCCGTGACCGGGCCCTCGGCCTTGATCACGTGGAGGGCGACTTCTGCGACGAGCCCCACGGCGTCCGGGTCCTGCAGCTCCGCGTTCCGCATGCCGCGACGCTCGGCGGACGCGACCCGCAGGAGGACCAGTTGAGCGTCGACGGCTTCCTCGTAGGCCCGGCTCCACGCCGGGGGCCCGCCGTCCACCGCAACGAACGTCACCGCGGGCCCCGAGTCCGCCGCGGGCTCCGGCAGGACAGGGTCTCCGGCGGGAGCCGCCTCACCGGAAGGCTCCTGCGGCGCCACCTGGAACGGGTCGCGCGCACACGCCTCCTCCACCGCGGCGCGCAGGCGCGCCATCGCGTCCCGGCGGTTGCGGTACCAGTCCGTTCCCCAGATGCGGTGCAGCTTCCAGCCGAGGTCGCTCAGTACGGCCTCCCGCAGCCGGTCGCGGTCACGGGCCGCACGCGAGGAGTGGTACATGACGCCGTCGCATTCGATGCCGAGGGCGTAGCTGCCCGGGGCGGCGGGGTGCCGAACCGCCATGTCGACGCGGAAACCGGCGACGCCGACCTGGGGCTGGACGGAGTAGCCCCAGTCACGCAGGACGTCCAGGACCTCTTCCTCGAAGGGGCTCTCCGGCACGGCGTTCGGGTCGGCCGCGGCCGTCTCCAGGATGCGGGGGCCGTGCTCGGCGTACTGGAGGTAGCGCTTCAGGTGCTGGACGCTCTTGTTGGAGTTGTCGGGCAGCTCGGAGCCGTGGAAGGAGGCGACGACCTCCATGCGCCGCCGGGCGCGGGTCACTGCGACGTTGAGACGGCGCCAGCCGCCGTCCCTGTTGATGGGGCCGAAGGACGAGAGCAGCTTGCCCCGTTGGTCCCGGCCGTAGCCGACGGACAGGATGACGACGTCGCGCTCGTCGCCCTGGACGGTCTCCAGGTTCTTGACGAAGAAGCCGTCGAGGCGGTCCTCGGTGAAGAAGCCGTCGAGGTCCGGCCGGGCGGTCCGCGCCTTCTGGACGGCTTCCTCGATGGCCTCGGCCTGAGCCTTGGACAGGGCGACCACGCCCAGGCTGAGTCCCGGCCTGGTGGTGAAGTGGTGGATCACGCGATGCGCGACTGCCGCGGCCTCGCCCGGATTGTTGCTCCGGCCGCCCCGGTCGTAGACGCCGTCGGCCTTGAAGAACTCGACACCGAGGTCCGGGCTCTGCTCGTACGCGCCCGGGAAGGTCACCATGGTGTTGTCGTAGAAGTCGTGGTTGCTGAAGGCGATGAGGTTCTCGTGGCGGCTCCGGTAGTGCCAGCGCAGCGGCAGTCCGCGCAGCACACCGCTGGCCTTGCAGGCGTCGAGCACCGACTCGAAGTTGTCCGCGCCTTCCTCGTCCCACTCGTCGTCGCCGTCGTCGCTTCCTCCGGCGCTGAAGAACGAGGTCGGAGGGAGCTGCTTCTGGTCGCCCGCGACGATGAGCGAGCTGCCGCGGTAGACGGAGTTCACCGCGTCCTGCGGCAGCACCTGGGATGCCTCGTCGAAGATGACGACGTCGAAGTGGAAGTCCGGCGGCAAAAATTGACTGACCGTCAGAGGACTCATCATGAAGCAGGGTTTGATGAGCCGCACGACCTCGCGGGTCTCGCCCAGCAGCTGACGTACCGGCTTGTGGCGGCGCTTCAGCTGCGCCTGCCGACGCAGCTCGGCCGCCGGGCCGATGTTGGTCCGGCGCGGGCGGCGGGTGTTGCACGCCGCGATGACTTCGGCGTGGGCGGCTTCCACGAGGGCGCGGTCCGCGTCCCGGAACCGCTCGACGAGCTGATCGCGGTCCGCGGCGCGCAGGGGCCTGAGCCGGGCGTCGAGTGCGAGGCGCCGTTCGATCCACGAAGTGAGGACCGCACGTTCGACGGAGGCGGGGAAATCGGCTGCGGACACGCCGCGCTGCGCGAGCTGGGAGGGCAGCCCGTCCAGGCCGTACCGCCGCAACTGCTGGAGCGCTCCGGAGCATGTGGTCCACGCCTCGGGGCCGAAGGGGTCGTCGTCCAGCCGGGACAGGCAGGCTGCGGCGGCGGGCAGTGACTCCTGGAGCTCGCGCCGCAGAAGACGGCCGCGCTGTACCTCGAAGTGGTCCACGAGGGTGTCCAGTTGGCGCTGCCAGTCCTCGTGGCGGTCGGCCACGGACGTGTCGGCGGGGGCATCCAGCATCAGCCGGGCCGCCGGGGCACTGAGAGGGGCTCCGTGCCGTCCGTGTGCCGCCCGGCGTACCCGCCGGGCCCACTCCAGGGCGTCGAGCACAGCGCCCTTGTCGGTCGCCGCCCCCTGGTACAGGTCGCCGAGCAGCGCCTCGTGGGCTGCGGCATCCGCGGTGAACCGCGCCTCGGCAGCCCGCGCGTCCCGCACCGCCGCCACGGCCCGGCGGGCCTGCGAGAGGGACAGCCCGCTGTCGGCGTCGGCGACGCGCGCCACGGCACGGACCAGGTCGGCCGCCTCCTCGAAGGGATCGACGTGCGCGTGCAGCCAGCGGGCGGCCTCGTCCAGCGGGCCGTCGAGCAGGTGCGCGCCCGAGGCCGCCGGAAGCGGCTGACCGGCGAACTCCCGCCAGGCGCGCACCTCGGTCCTGAGACCCGGCTCCAGCCGCAGCACAGTCGCGTGAGGAACGGGACCCCCGTCCGCGAGGAATCCGGCGAGGCGTGCCCGGCGTACGGGATCGGCGAGTGTCTCCGGCGCCAGCCGCTCCACGGTGTGCGCGGCTTCCAGCGCCTCCTGCAGCGCGGCGGTGTCGACCCCGCCCTCAGGCGCGTACCGGCCGAGCAGCGTGCGCTGCCCCTCGTCGGCGCGGGCCCCCGGGGCGGACGTGCGGGTGCCCCAGGCCCGGCGCAGGAGGCCGGGGATGTCGCCCCCTTCCGCCGCGTCGGAGGAAGCGGCCCGCAGTTCGGCGGGGTCGGTGTCCAGCCCCTGGTACCAGGCGCCGCAGAGGCGACGGTGGGCGCCCTCCTCGGCCGCGAACCCGGCGGTCTCGCGCCGCGCCTCCCGGGCGGCGCCGATCGCCGTCCGGGCCCCCGCAAGCGTGTACGCGAAGTCGCCTCCGTCGTCGCGACGGCCGGTGGCGGCGACCGTGCCGATGACGTCGGCGGCCCGGGTGAGGGGATCCGGATGGGCGCGCAGCCAGCGGGCGGCTTCGGCCGGAGAGAGCTTCGCGAGCCTGTCCGCGACGGCCGTCAGGAGAGGGCCTGCCAGATCCCTCCGCCAGATGCCGAGCTTTTCGCTCAGGGCACCGCTGTGTTCGAGGAGTTCCGGGGCAGGGGTGCGGCCATCCGCGACCTGGGCGGCCAGCAGGCCACGACGGTGCGGGTCCAGGACCGTGTCCGGCGCGAGCCGGTGGACGGACTCGGCGTGCGCGAGGGCCGCTTCCAGCGCGTGCGCGTCGGGCAGTTCCGTCCCCGCGTATCGTCCGAGGAGCGCGGTGTGCGTACGGGCGAGGGACCGCAGGTGGTCGTGGGCCGTGTACCAGGCGAGGGCGAGCGGCAGCCGGTCGTACAGCTCGCCGCGCCACGAGCGCGCGACGGTCAGCGCACCGAGTGCCTTGCGGTCCGCGCGAACCGCGCCGGACAGCAGGCCGCCGATGCCGCGCGAGCCCTCGGACAGGCGGCCGATCAGTTCCGGCAGCCCGGGGGCGACGGCGGTCTCGGGCAGGAACACGTCTCGCGCGGCCCGCTCGGCGTCGGCGAGCCGGCCCGCGGCCTCGGTGATCTCCGCGCAGGCCTCCCGCACCCGGGACACGACCTGCGGATCGAGCCACGCCTCCAGCATCCGGTGGGAGTTGGTGGCCAACTGCCCGAGGGCGAACAGCTCCTCGGCCTCCTGCGTGCTCTTCGGCTGGTCGCGTCCGAGGAGCGTGGCCGTGGCCGCGGCGTGCTGCTCGGCTGATTCGAGGGTCGCCGCCAGTGACGCGAACCGGTCGGAGACCTCCTCGGCCTGCGTACGCGTCAGGGAGCCCAGGTCCAGGCCGGCCGGCTCCAGCCCGGCGAGGTCCCGCTCGGACGCCGGCGGCTCCGTGCCGAGTGCCTCAGGAATCGAGGCCCAGCCGGGTCCGGCCTCCACGGTCGCGCGCGCCTGTGCGGACAGCACCGTGTCACGGCGGGCGAAGAAAGCGCACAGGTGGTCGGCCACGACGGCGACCGCCGCCCGGTCCGCCTCGGCTGCTCCTCGGGGCACGAGCCACTGTGCGAGGGGGCGGTGGCCGGCTCCTGCCAGCGCGACGACGTCGCAGAGGTCCTCCGCCGCCGAGGCGCTGCCCGGGACGTCCAGCCCCAGTTGCTGCGCGATGTCGGCAAGACCGCGGTGCGTGCGCTCAAGACCGTCCGCGGTCGTCTCGAACACGTGGGCCAGCTCGTCCGCGCGCGCCTCCGTCAGCTCGGAGGGATCGATACCGGCCGGAGAGAGCGAAGCCAGGGCGTTCTCGGCTTCGCCCGGCTCGGGAGCGAGCCGCGACGAGAGTTCCTCCCAGCGGTCCCCCGCCGCGGAGCGGGCCGCGGCCCGTGCCCGCACGACCTTCTTCAGCGCGGACGCGAACGCGTCGACCGGGCTCTCCACCGTGTCGGCGAAGTCGGCGGTGGTGAGCCAGGGTTCGGGCACCGGGAGGCGGGACCCGATCAGAGCCAGGAGCTGGACGAGCCTGCGGACGCCGTCCTCCGCCTCGACAGGCGTGCCGTCCTCCGAGAGGTCCTGGTAGCGCGCCACCGCCGTGGCGAGCCCGTCCCGCGCGGCCATGGCCTGATCGAGTGCCGGGCGGGGGTGGGGACTTCCGGCCCGCAGGTTCCGCCAGGGGAACGAAGGATCGGCGACCGCCTGCCAGGCACCGGAAATGGCCTTCGTCGCCTCGATGACGAGGTGCAGATCCTGTCCGCTCATCGCGGCGGCGTCGAACACCTTCTGTTTCCGGGCGCCGCCGTCCGCCTCCGACGCCAGGAACGCCACGTCCGCGTCGGACAGCTGCCCGACCCTGCCGATCACATCGTGCAGGCTTCGGCCGAGCGGCCGGCTGATCTCGTTCATCGCCTCCGCGTAGGCGCTGAGGGCCTCGCGTGCCTCGCGGGCCCGGGCGACCGCCTCCGGGGAAAGCCGCAGGGCCCGCGGCTCCTCCTCCAGGGCCCTTCCCAGCTCCTGGGCGACGGCTCGGCGGCTGGTGTTGTGGCTGTGCAGAGGAAGCGCGTACGAGTCGAGTCCGACGGACTTCAGCCGGTCCAGCACCACGTCGAGGGCGGCGGCCTTCTCGCTGACGAACAGAACGCTGCGGCCCGCGTGCATCAGCCCGGCGATCATGTTGGTGATCGTCTGGCTCTTGCCCGTACCCGGGGGACCGTCGAGCACGAAGGACCGACCGGCGACAGCGGCGGCGACGGCCTGGCGCTGCGACGCGTCGGCGTCGAGGACGAGCGGGCTGTCCTCGGGCGGGCTCAGCTCGTCGATCCGGTCGGTGCCGATTTCCTCGAAGTCGAAGCGGTCCGGCGCCAGCCCCGCCTTGGGACCGAGCGCCACCGCCCGTACGAGGTCGCTGTCCAGAATGCGCGCTTCGTTGTCCAGCAGGTCCTGGTACATCGACTCCTTGTGGGAGGCGAAGAGCGCCAGCACGACGCGGTTCGACACCTCCCAGCCCGACTTCCCCGCCACCGCCGCGGTGACCGCGTCGAACACGGCACCGAGGTCCGTCGGGTCCTGTTCCGTGACGGGCGCCCAGTCGATGTGGAACTGCTCCAGCTTGACCCTGAGCGCGGGGTTGAGACGCGGCTCCTCGTCGTCGTTGGCCACCAGACGGACACGTCCGCCGGCCAGCCGTTCGACGCGTACGGGAAGGAGGAGAACCGGTGCGTCGCTGCTGGTCGTCGCGCCGTCCTCACGCCAGCGCAGGATGCCGACGCCCAACTGGAGGGTCCACAGACCGTAGTCGTTGAAGAGCTGGGTGGACTTGCCGCGCAGGCTCGTCAGCGCGCGCAGGAGCGCCGGGCCCGTCGTCTTCTGGGTGACGATCCCGTGCGCGGCGCCGAGCCGTTCGACGGAGCGTGATCGCGGCCGGGCCTCGTCGGAGTCCTCGGCACCGGGTTCCTCGTCGGGCAGCGGTGCGAAGTCCCAGCCGCGTTCCAGACCCTTGACGAGTTCCTCGGCGGGCGGATGCGTGATCTCCAGGGTGGCCGCTTTGGTGTGCCTGAAGTTGAGAAGCCGATTGCGGCCACTCAGGTCCACGAGCGATGTCCGCCAGTTGGCCAGAATCGCTTTGAACAGTTCCAGTTCTCCGCCGCCGCCAAAAGCACTCGGGTTTGCCACACTCGTCCTAGCTGCTCGTGTTCTCTCATTGAGGCATACGAGAAGCGACGTGCCCTGATGAAGCCGCACACGCCCAAGGCGAAACCGCCCTGGGAGAGTGGTGTTCTCCTGCTGCTTCAGCCCCGCCGTTCCCCCCTGACCGAGAATTCTATGGGCTGGGGCCGGACGGCGTGAAGAGCGGCTTCTGTCCCCTCCTGGCTCCACGGCCACCGTCGGCTCCGGCATGTGCTCTCCCGGACTCGCCGGTTCACCGCCCGTGCGGGCGGAGGCGGGAGGGACAGCCAGTGGTGGCCGGGACCGTCGCGGGCGCCGGTCCCGTGGGCCCGAGGGGGTGAGGCGACGCGGTGCGGGTCCCGGCCGACGGGAAGGAGGAGTGGAAGTGGGCCCGGCGGCGCAGGAGTCGATGCTTTCGTCCGGAATTCGGAGAATCCTCACCAGCCGCCCGGGCGCGGGCGCGGACTCAGACGATACGGTGATTGCGTCGGTGGCCGCGCGAATACGGTGGAGCGGCCTGCCCGGAGGGACTTGGGGGAATTCGTGACGTTCGAGCAAGAATGGGCCGAACTGCGCGCGGCGGCAGCCAAGCGGACCGCCATGCAGATCGACCACATCCCGGCCGACGGCGGCAGCGGTGGCGGTGGTGACGGTGATCTGGTCGTCAATGACGACGAACTCGGTGCCATCGGCAATGAGGCTTTCGGGCTGCGGAATCGGCTGACGAAGGAGGGCAACATCGCCCGTGACTCGACGGCCGACGCGGCGACCGCGCTGACCAGCGGGAACTTCACGAGTGGTGCGGCCGTGCTGAAGGTGCACGACTCCTGGCAGACCCACCTGAAGACGCTGCTGGATTCCTGTGCGCAGATCTCGAACCACCTCGATTACACCAAGGCGCAGCACGCCAAGGACGAGGTGAAGGTCGACGGGGATCTGACGAAGATATCCGTGCTCACGGAATACATGAACTAGGGCTCGGGGGAGCACGCACATGCTGAAGTACGAGGACATAGTCGACGCCCCGGTGGCGAAGCTGAAGGCCGCCGCCGACGACTGGTCTCAGATGGCGGGAAAGCTGGACAAGCTCGCCGCCGACGCCGCGAGCGGGATGAAGGCCAAGGCGGACGGAGCGTCCTGGGCGGGCGTCAACGCGGGGGTCACCAAGGAGTTCATCGGCAAGACGGTCAAGGAGTTCTCGGACGCCGCGGCCGAGGCCAAGGGCATCAAGGCGATCCTCGAAGACGGTTGCACGGCCATCAAGAAGGCCAAGGACGAGCTGGTCGCCATCCGGGACCACGACGGCCCGGCGGCCGGTGTCAAGGTGGACGGGACCGGCAAGGTCTCGGCGCGGCACCCGTTGTCCGAGAGCAACGCGGCTCGGCACGACCCCGACTATCCCGACCTGCTTCACCAGGAGCGGGAGAACATCGCGTCGTGGCAGAAGAAGATCGACCTCATCGTCGACAACTGCAACGACGACGACCTCGCCTTCAAGAACTCCCTCCAGGCCAACGTCGGCGACCGCAAGGACTTCAGCGCCCCCAAGTACACGAAGCTTGACCAGGAGGAGGCGGACCGCGCCGCCGCCCTGGCCGCCAAGGGCCGCGACATCACGCACACCGAGCTCCAGCAGCTCAACGAGCTGCTGAAGGACAACAGTTCGTCGGTCGAGTTCTCCAAGGACTTCTACCAGAAGCTCGGCCCCGAGAAGTCGCTCGCGTTCTTCGGCCAGCTCTCCACGGACACGTACGAGTACGGCAAGGTCGACCCGGAGCGCCTCAAGGACGTCCAGGAACTCCAGAAGAACCTCGGCCTCAACCTGGCCACCGCCTCGCACGACAAGGACTTCACCGAGAAGTGGGGCCCGGAACTCCGCAAGCTGGGTACGGAGCGTATTCCGCTGGCCAAGGGTGACTACAACGGCCCGTACGGCTACCAGTTGCTCGGCGGAATCATGCGGTACGGGAACTACGACGCGAAGTTCCTCAACCCGATCGCCGAACACGTGGCGCAGCTCCACCAGAAGGACCCGTACATGTTCGCCGACAACAAGGTGGTGAACAGCCCGTTCAAGAACCCGTTCAACCCCTCCGGCGTGAACGGGGCGGGATACGACCCGGTCTCCGCCATGCTGGAGGCGCTCGGCAACAGCCCGGACGCGGCGAAGAAGTTCTTCACCGACACCCCGACCGCGTACAACGAGGACGGCACGGTCAACACCGGCGCCACGGCCAACCTCGGCAAGGGCATCGACAATTATCTCGACTTCTTCGGCAACGAGAAGTGGGAGTCCTTCCCCGACGTCAACTCGCTGGACGACAAGGAGCTCAAGGCGTCGCTCGACCAGATGCCCGACGCGCTCGGCCATGCCCTGGAGGCGGCGACGCTCGGTTATCCGGACGGGCAGCCGGACGCCGGTGTGGTGCGCGACGAGGACAACGTCGCGGTCATGGAAAAGGTCATGGAGAAGTACGGCGCGGACCCGAAGCTGCTCAAGGACAACGGGGCGATGTCCGACAGCCTGGGCACCATGGGCGCCGGCTACATCAACGACATCAACTGGGCGCTGGACAAGAACGACCCGGGCAGCGTGTTCGCGCCCGGTGACGGCAAGGGCGCGCACCTCGACTTCGCGGACACCGCGGACGGGAACGGGCGGAGCATCGCCCGGAGCTTCCTCAGCACCCTGGGCCAGCACCCGGACGCCTACGCGACGGTTTCGACGGCGGAGCAGGCCTACACGAGCAGCGCCCTGGAGAACACGGTGGGGCCGGACGGAAAGATCGACGAGGGCGCGGCCCGGGCGACCGTGCGCGTGGGTGCCGAAGTGCAGGGCATGCTCGACCAGTCCCGGGCCGACCAGGTCGAGGCGACGAACCTCAAGACCCACGAGGAGTACGAGAAGGCGGTCGAAAAGCGTTCGGGCTGGGTCGAGTTCGGGGCCGCGGCCGGTGTCGCAGCGGGCGTCGCCTTCCTGCCCGCGACGGCGGCCGTCGGCGCAGCCGCGGTGCTCATCCCGCTGGCGACCGACACCGCCAGCGGCGCTGTCGAGCAGGTCATGGGCCAGATGGTCGGCGACTTCTCCGACAACTCGGTGGACGCGAACGCGGACAAGCTGGACGACCTCACCCGGGAGGAGAAGACCAAGATCTACGCCGGCGGTGAGAGCATGGCCGAGTCCCCGACGGAGGAGTTCCTGGATCGGCACGGCGTGGGAGACCGGGACACCTTCAGGCAGGACCTGAAGGAATCGATGCTGATCGGTTACGGGGTCGGCAACGACCGGGAGAACCAGCAGGGCAACGACCCGGAGACCGACTGAGGTCGCTGGACGGCCGAGTACACAGAAGGATGCGGATAGTGATCAGTCGTAGGTCAGCACGCGGGGGGCTCCTCGCGGTGGCCATGGCCGGCCCGTTGTTTCTCGGGGCCACCGGCTGTGGAGGAGACGAGGACCCGGCCGCGAAAGCGGCCGACAAGGCGGTGGCGGGGACGGAACTCTGCGGCGGCGACGCCGTGTCCGCCGACGCGGCCGAGGCGCTGAAGGTGATCACGGGGGAGTCGCGGCTGGAGGCTTCGGCGAAGGAGTACTCGATCACGAAGGCCGCGAGCGCCCTGCGGAAGAAGTTCATCACCGAGAGCGTCGGCACGGGGGACATCTGCCGGGTCTTCACACCCGTCGGTACGCCTGAGATCCAGCTCAGGATCACCTGGGATCTGGCACGCGATGCCCCGACCTCGACGGACCCGATGGGTCCGGAGTACACCGAGTTGAAGATGGGCGAGACGGCCTGGACCACGCCCGACAAGGCGCTCGTCGAGTTCGCGTGCCGGAGCGACAAGCTCGCCGGTTCGAATCCTGCCCACATCGGCGTCGAAGTGATGCGCTGGGGCATGCCGAAGGACATCGACGACGAGAGCGGGGCGTTGAAGGACGCCTACGCGACCGTGGCCCACTCCATCTCCGTGGCCATGGCCGAGGAGCTGGGTTGCGCGGAGAACGGCGGGCTCCCCGCGAAGGTCGTGCTGGACCGGGCGTAGCCGCTGCCGTACGCGGAAACGGCCATGATCGGGGGCGGCCCTTCCTGTCCGCAGGAGGGGCCGCCGTCTGACGACCGGCAGCGCTTCAGCCGACGGTCACCGTGCCGATGGTGATCCGGTGGTCCGAGCAGGCCGTGACGCCCGTGCAGGACGTCGAGATGCCCAGCGAGTCCCCGCTGTACGATCCGGCCAGCGTGCTCTCGCGGACGAAGATGAGGTCGAGCTTCGCGTTGCCCCCGCACGGCGGTTCCGAGCCGGGGGTGCCTTCCGCGGTCCACTCCCCGTAGCCGAGGCAGTTGCCCGAGTCGTTGTCGTCCAGCTCCCGGTACGCGCCGGTGTTGTTGCCATTGTTCGGCACGTCGAGGCTGGGCGCGTAGAAGGAGTTCAGCCGGCCGTAGCTCGGCTGCGCGTTGAAGTCGCCCGCGATGAGGACCGTCTCGCCCGCGGCGTGGTAGGCCTCCAGCTTCGCCCGTACCGCCTCCAGCTGGGCGACGTTGTACGTCCCCTGGGTGGTGATGTGGGTCGTGCAGAACCGGGTCCCGGAGCCGTCGGTCAGCGGTGCGCACAGCAGGTTGCGCTTCTCGGCCGTGCCGTCGTCCGGCAGCGTGATCCGGTCGGCCGTGCCGAGCGCCCGCTTGCTGAACAGCGCGTTGCCGAACGCCTCGCCCTTGCACACCGAGGAGTTGCCGGCCTCGCGGCTCGGTTCGAAGCGGGCGAAGTTCTGCGTGTCCGTGGGCCAGTCCTTGGCGCGCAGCGCGGTCACGAGGGCGTCGTACTGTCCCCGGCACAGCTCGTTGAACGAGGCGAAGTCCGCCGAGCGGTTCACGATCGAGGCAGCCGCCTGGTCGATCAGACCGTCGGTCGTGGAGCCCTCGTGGATCGTGTCCCCCGCCACGTTCCACTGCCACACGTTGTACGTGTGGGACGTCGCCGCACCGGCCTGTGCCGCCGTCACCGGCAGCAGCACCCCCGCCAGCACCCCCGCCAGCGCGAGCCGGACACCACGTCGTCGGATGCCGTGAAGTCGCATCGTCGGTTCCCCTCCCAGTTCCTGGCACCGACCGCTCGGCGGCGGGATGCCGCAACACCGCGTCGGCGCGGGATGATCGTACGTGGCAGGTACACGCACGTGAACGAGGGGTGGAGGAATGGTGAAGCCCGGCCTCGGGGGTCTGCCCGCAGCCGCCGCCCGCAGCCGCCGCCCGGGGACCTGCCGGTCCCGGGACGGCGGCTGCCGCGCACCCGGAGAAGTGGCGCTGAGGAAGTGGCGCCGGAGGAGTGGCGCTGAAGAAGTGGCGCCGGAGGAGTGGCGCCGGAGGAGCGGCGTCAGGGGGGCGTTGGAAGGGGTGGTGTCGTAAGGGGCGCGTCACACCGTCCTGATCGCCGGGTCGGAGACACCCGGTTCGCCGTTCTCCACGTGACCGGCGAACCGGCGCAGGAAGGTGGCGTCGGCGTCCGAGACGACCGTGACGTCGTACCAGCGGGAGGCCGCCCGCAGGTCGAGCGTGTGGGTGACGGTCGCGCCCGCCTTGACCTTGAAGGTCTGGGCCGCCCCGCCGTAGGCGTTGGTGACCGTCAGGTGCACGGCGTTCGGGCCGGAGTTGGTCATGCTGAGCTTCAGGTTGCCGCCCGGCGTCACATGGCGTGCGGTGACCTCGGGGCCGGGCTTCGTCGTGGGGCCGCGCCAGGTGCGCAGGAAGCCGTTGGGGCCCCAGACCGTGAGATCGACCCGGTTGCCGGTGCCGCTGGTGCTCCAGGTGTCCGAGAGGGTCTTGCCCGCCTCGACGGTGTAGGGCCAGGGGCCGTCCGTGCGGTTGCCCGAGGTGCTGTGGAAATGGGCGCCGAGGGTGGGGCCGCCAGAGAAGGTCAGGGTGAACGTGCCGGTGGAGACCGTGGCCCGGCCGTCCACGTACGGGCTGTAACCGAGGGCGCGGGTCGGCTTGGAGCCCGGCTCCTGACCCGGGAGGGTGCCCGTGGACGGCGGGGTCGGGTGGAAGGACGGGTGACGGTTCTTGTCCGCCGGCACGTATCCGTCCGTGGAGGGAAGCGCGGCGGGGGCCTTGTCCGCCCGGGTGAAGTCGAAGGCGGAGGTCAGGTCGCCGCAGACGGCGCGGCGCCACGGTGAGATGTTGGGCTCGCGCACCCCGAAGCGCTTCTCCATGAAGCGGATCACCGAGGTGTGGTCGAAGGTCTCGGAGCAGACGTAACCGCCCTTGCTCCACGGCGAGACCACGATCATCGGCACGCGCGGACCGAGCCCGAACGGGCCCGCCGCGTAGTCCGCGCCGCCCGCGTACAGATCCTTCGACACATCCGCCGTGGAGAGGCCCTGGGCGGCGGACGACGGCGGGATCGGGGGGACTACGTGGTCGAAGAAGCCGTCGTTCTCGTCGTAGGTGATGAACAGGGCGGTCCTCGCCCACACCGCGGGGTTCGCGGTCAGCGCGTCCAGGACCTGCGAGATGTACCAGGCGCCGAAGTTCGTGGGCCAGTTCGCGTGCTCGCTGAAGGCTTCGGGGGCGGCGATCCAGGACACCTTCGGGAGGGTCCCGGCGGTCACGTCCGCGCGCAACTGGTCGAAGTACGTGCCGCCCGACTTGACGTCGGTGCCGGTGCGGGCCTTCTCGTAGAGGGGGCTTCCGGGCTGGGCGTCGCGATAACTGTTGAAGTACAGAAGGGAGTTGTCACCGTAGTTGCCGCGGAAGGCGTCGTTGATCCAGCCCCAGGACCCGGCGGCGTCGAGGCCGTCGCCGATGTCCTGGTAGATCCTCCAGGAGACCCCGGCCTGCTCCAGCCGCTCGGGATAGGTCTTCCAGCCGTAACCGGCCTCCTGGTTGCCGAGGACCGGGCCGCCGCCCGTGCCGTCGTTGCCGGTGTGGCCCGACCACAGGTAGTAGCGGTTGGGGTCGGTGGCTCCGATGAAGGAGCAGTGGTAGGCGTCGCACACGGTGAAGGCGTCGGCGAGCGCGTAGTGGAACGGGATGTCGTTCCGGGTCATGTGCGACATGGTGGTGGCCGTCTTCGCCGGCACCCACTTGTCGTACTTGCCCTTGTTGTACGCCTGCTGGCCGCCCGCCCAGTCGTGGTTCAGCCCCTCCAGGAACTGCATCCCGAGGTCGTCCACCTGCGGGTTGAACGGAAGGACGTCCCTGGTCCCGTCGGACTGGTGGAAGACGGACGTGCCGTTGTCCTGGAGCACCGGCCGCGGGTCGCCGAAGCCCCGTACCCCCTTCATCGCCCCGAAGTAGTGATCGAAGGAGCGGTTCTCCTGCATCAGTACGACGATGTGCTCGACGTCCTGGATGGTTCCGGTCCTGCCCTGCGCCGGTATGGCGGCGGCCCTCGCGATGCTCTCGTTCAGCATCGTGAAGGCCGCGGTACCTCCGGCGATCCGCAGAAACCTGCGACGGTCCAGCTCAGTCATGGGTGACGACCTCGGGGGTGAGGGGGGATGAGGTGAGGGGCGCCCCAAGGACAGCGGTCCCCCTTGACGAGGCGGGGGCGGGTTCGTGACGTGACGGCGTACACCTGGCGAACGCAAGAGGCCCGTCGTCGCGGGGCGGATCGCCGTGGCCGCAGGACCGTCCGCCCCGGTGTCCGCCAAGTACCCACCGGAGGTGCGAGGTTCACCGTTTTCGAACCGCCGCCCGGCTGCCGCTCGCCGATTCCGAGGTTCGCTTTGAGCTCAAGGTGACCGTCGAGGGCATGTGGTCAGCCTGCTCCGGCGGAGATACCCCCGCCATCGTGAGCTGCGGAACGTCTCACGATGTCGTACCCCGTCACCTGAGGTTCGCCTGTCTCGGACGCCGGCCCGGCGAGCGCCCGCCCGACGCGTCGTCCGGCGCGTCGTCGTTCCGCGCGTCGCCGTCCGGTGCCGCGAACGACTCCCGGCAGTGCGCGAGGAGTTCGCGCAGTGCCGGGCTCTTGGTGGGCGCGGAGACCAGGGCCAGTACGGCAGGGGTGTCCGCGTCGGTGAGGGGTACGGTCACCAGCCCCGGCCGCCGGGCCACCATGGACGCGGAGAGCACCGCTGCCCCCAGCCCCCGCTCCGCGAGCCGCATCACCGCGTCCGGTGCGGTGGCGCCCAGGGACACCGTGGGTGTCAGGCCCCGGGCGGCCGAGACCTGGTCCAGAACGGTCCGGATGCCGGTGCCCGGGGGCAGGCAGACGAGGGGGTGGGCGCACAGCTCGGCGAGGGTGACCCCGCCGGCCGCCCGGGCGGCGAGCGGATGCCCGGGCGGTACGGCCGCGACGATCGGCTCGCTGATCACCTCGTGCCCGTCCAGGTCATCCGGCGCCCGGCCCGCCGCGCCGATCAGCGCGAGATCGACGTCCCCCGCGCGGACCCGTTCGACCAGCCGCGCGGAGTCGTCCTCGACGAGGCCGATCTCGACGCCCGGGTGCGCCAGATGGAAGGTGGACAGCGCCTCGAAGAGCGGCTCCACCGTGCATGCCGTCACCATGCCGACGACCAGCCGGCCCCGGACCAGTCCGTTCATCTCGTCCACCGCGTGCCGCAGCGCCTCCACCGCGTCGAGTACCGCACGCGCGTGCTCGAAGGCCACCTCGCCCACGGCGGTCAGCCCGGCGCCGCGGCCCGACCGGTCGATGAGGGTGGCGCCGAGTCCGTGCTCCAGCTGGCGGATCTGGGCACTGATCCCGGGCTGGCTGATGTGCACGCGTTCGGCGGCCCGGGTGAAGTTGGACTCTTCGGCCACGGCGAGAAAGTACTTCAGCTGCCTGAGTTCCATAACCTCTGATTATAGGGATGGTTGAGGCGATTGATTGGACTTCTTCCGCGCCCGCGAAGGAGCATGAGAGGGCAGTGATCGCCTACCGGAAAGGAACGTCGTGCCCGAAAACGAGAAGGCCCTGAAGCCGGAGGACCTCACGCGCCTCTTCGTGGAGCGCGCCAACGCGGGCGACGCCGCCGGACTCGCGGCGCTCTACGAGGAGGACGCGGTGATGGCGTACCCGCCCGGCAGCACCACGGTCGGCCGGGAGGCCATCCGGCAGCTGTGGGAGCAAGTGCTGTCCCACGCACCCACGTTCGAGGCGGAGGAGCCGCTTCCGACGTTGATCATCGGTGATGTCGCACTGACCTCCACCCCGCCCAAGGACGGTTCCGGCGCCCGTGCCCAGGTGGTCCGGCGCCAGGCGGACGGAAGCTGGCTGCGCCTCATCGACCAGCCGGAGTTCCGTCCGCCCGCCGGCTGAGGGGCATGTGCGAGGGAGCGAGGTCAACTCCCCTCCACCACCGCGGCGGTGCCAAGGGCCCGGTGTGCCGTACGAGCGCGGGCCCGGCGTACCGCCGGGCCCGTCGCCGTACCGGCGGCCAGGAAGAGCCCGCCTAGGGCGTGTGTCGAAAGTCCCGCCTGTCCGGCGGCGTCCGGCACGCACGCTCGCCGCGTTGTCGGGATCGCCCCGATACATCCAGTATCGGGGCGACCCTCCGCCTTGCGATCGCACGCACCGAACGCCGCCGGACCCGCCCTCCGGGCGGACGGCGCCACTTTCGACACACGCCCTAGCACCAGCCAGCCGGTGAAGCCCCAGGACAGGATCAACGTGGTGAGCAGCAGCGGCCCGATCAGGCGCGCGACGGCGGCCCCGGCGCCGCGGTGCGCCCCACGATCCAGAGCGGCAACGCCACGCTCAGCAACGGCATGTGGAGCAGCATGACCGCGTTGAGCAGCGTCACCCCCGTGTACGGCCGGTCCCGGAGGACCGCCAACCGCCGCTCGCCCGCCCGTGGTTCGGCTCGGGACTCTCCGGGGCCGGGGCAGGGGCCTTCGGCGGCTGCGCGGCCCGGAAGTCGGCCGCTCTGATCAGCAGCAGGGACGCCAGGCCGCCCGCCAGCGCGAGGCCGGCCGAGAGGGTGAGGAGGGTGTTCAGCCCGTCGACGTACCCGTCCACGGCGAGCCGTTCGACGGTCCCCCGCCGCGCCTCGGGGACCAGTGAGGCGGCCCGGTCGATTTCTCCTCCCCGGACCAGGAAGACGATCCTGTCCGTACGGCCGGCCGCACCCGGTACGGCCGCCAGACCGTCGCGCACCCGGTTGCCGACGATGACGGCGAAGGTGGAACCCAGCACCGCGACCCCCGCGCTCACCCCGAGCTGCCGGAACGTACCGCTGATGCCCGAGGCCGTGCCGGAGCGGGAGAGGTCCACGACACCCACGGCGGTGGAGGCGAGCGGCGGGTTCACCAGCCCGGCGCCGAATCCGCCCAGCACCAGCCCGGGGAGGAAGTGTTCCCAGCCGGAGCGTGCGTCGACCCCGCCCATCAGCAGGAGACCGGCCGCGACCAGGAGCAGCCCCACGCCGATCAGGAAACGGGGCTGGACCCTGGCGCCGAGACGGCCCGTGAGCAGCGAGGCGAGGAGCATCGCCAGCGAGGAGGCCAGGAGACGCACGCCCGTCTCCAGCGAGGAGTAGCGGAGGACCTCCTGGAAGTGGACGGCGAGGAAGAGGAACATCGCGAACAGTGAACCGTTCATCGCGAACGCCGCGACGGACCCGCCGACGAAGGTCGGAATACGGAACAGCCGCAGCTCGAACATCGGCTCCGCGACCCGCGCTTCGACGAGGAGGAAGGCCGTCAGCAGCACGCCGCCCACGGAGAGGAAGGCGAGTGCGGCGCTCTCGCCCCAGCCGTCCTCGCCCGCCCGGATCAGACCGAGGACGAGGGTGGCGAGACCCGAGGTCAGCAGGGCGAAGCCGGGCCAGTCGAGGCGGCGGGCGAACGGCGCGCGGGACTCGTCCACCCGCAGCACGACGATCAGTGCGACCAGGGCGCCGATCTGCACGTTGACCAGGAAGACGCCTCGCCAGCTGACGCCGCTGGAGATCAGGCCGCCGGCCACCGGGCCGATCGCGGAGGCGAGGCCGGTGACCATGCCCCACACGCCGAACGCCGTGCCGCGCTCCCGGCCCTCGAAACTGCCCGCGATCAGGGCGAGCCCCGTCGCGAACATCACCGATCCGCCCATGCCCTGGAAGATCCGGGCGAGGACCAGCGTCAGCGGGGACTGCGCCAGGCCGCACAGCAGGGAGGCGAGCGTGAAGAGGACGACACCGAGGGCGTAGAGGCGCCGACGCCCGAACCTGTCGGCGAGGGTCCCGCTCGTCAGCAGCAGGGCCGCGAGCGCGAGGGCGTATCCGTCGACCACCCACTGGAGGTCCGAGAACCCGGCGTGCAGGTCCTCCTGCACGTCGGGCATGACGACGTAGACGACGGTGGTGTCCAGCAGGAGCATGAACGTCCCGCCGCACACCCCCAGCAGCGTCCACCACTTCTTCTGCATCGGCGCTCCTTCTGCTCGTCGGGCGGACGAAAGCGCCGCCGGAAGGAATTCGGCGGCGCTCTCTCGTCCCCCGTTCATGCTCGCGAGCGGGGAGTCAGAAGTCCAAGACCTGGTTTTTCGCGAAGACCGAACTTCTGGTTATGGCGGACGGTTGAGGGAGGGGGCCTGCCTCTCCGGCCGGCTCAGCCGAAACGCCCGTTGACGTAGTCGGCCGTGCGCGCGTCCCGGGGGGAGGTGAACATGGCCTGGGTGTCGCCGTGTTCGACGATGAGGCCGGGCGTCCCCTGCGAGGCGAGGAAGAACGCGCAGGTGTCCGAGACGCGGGCGGCCTGCTGCATGTTGTGGGTGACGATGACGATGGTCACCTCCGACTTCAGCTCGGCGATGGTCTCCTCGATACGCCGCGTCGACGTCGGGTCGAGCGCGGAACACGGCTCGTCCATCAGCAGGACGCGGGGGCGCACCGCGAGGGAGCGGGCGATGCACAGACGCTGCTGCTGGCCGCCGGAGAGCGCGCCGCCCGGCTGGCGCAGCCGGTCCTTGACCTCCCGCCACAGCCCCGCCTTGGTCAGGCACTCCTCCACCAGGTCGTCGCGGGCGTCGCGGCCCGCCTTGATGGCGTTGAGCTTGAGACCCGCGAGGACGTTGTCGTACAGCGACATCGCGGGGAACGGGTTGGGCTTCTGGAACACCATGCCGATGTTGCGGCGGGCCTGCGTGATGCGGCGCCCCCGGTCGTAGATGTCGTCGCCGTCCAGCAGCACCCGGCCCGCCAGCGAGGCCGAACCGATCAGCTCGTGCATCCGGTTGAGGATGCGCAGGAACGTCGACTTGCCGCAGCCCGACGGGCCGATGAGGGCGGTGACCTGCCGGGCGGGCATGGTCAGCGAGACCCGGTCCAGGACCTTGTGGTCCCCGAACCACGCGGAGATCTCGTCGGCCTCCAGGGTGGCGGGACCCTGACCGCGGATGACGCGCGGCTGGATCAGGGTGTCGGTGAAGTCGTCGCGGTCGACGGCCGCGCCGGTCGTGCCGGTGGTGGTCATGGTGACTCCAGAAGGTACGGCGAGATGGTCTGTGTGAGCGTGAACGGAGGTGCGATCAGAGGAGGTTGGGCAGCAGGGCGGTGAACGCGCCCGCGTCCGCGATGCCGAGGGCGGCGAGCAGGGGTGCCCCGCAGGCCCAGGTCTGCCAGCGACCCCAGACCCGGTACGCCGCCACGGTGAGCAGGGCCGCCACGAGCAGGGCCTGCGTCCACAGGAACACCTGGAGCCAGGCATCGCCCTCGCCCTTCAGTGCCTGCTCGGACTCGGCGATCCAGCCGGTGCGCAGCACCCGCGGCGGACTCGGCTGGACGGGGGTGACCAACTTGGCGTCGACGCGCAGGATGCCGGAAGGGGTGTACGGTCCGCCGGTCGCGGTGATCAGGGTCAGCCGCCCCTCTCCGGAGGCGAGCGGGACGGGGAGTGGATCGCCCGCCCGGCGGATGCCGGTCACCTCGTAGGTGGCCTTCGCCTGACCGGTGGTGACGTCGATGCGGGTGCCGGTCGGCAGGTTGTGCAGGCCGCCGAAGGGCCCGCCGTACCCCCACTGACGGCCCATCACGATGGAGGTGCCCGCCTGGCCCGGCAGCGGGGTGTCACGCCGGTGGCCGGGTCCCGACATCAGCACGGTGGAGGTGGTGCCCTCGGCGACGACCTCTTCCAGGTCGAGTACGGGGATGCGCAGCAGGGCGACGGGAGCTCCCGCCGCGAGCGGCTTGCCGTCGAAGGTCTGCTGGCCCACCGGGGCCGTACCCAGGGCGAGTTGTTCGCGCAGGTCGTCGTGGGCGACCTGCTGGTCCCGGGCGTGCTGGAGGTGGCCGACGACCGTGAGGTTCGCGGCGAACCCGAACAGCACGGCGGCGAGCACGCACAGGGCGGCGCCGGTCAGGGCGAGACCGGGCCGGGAGGGTGCCGCGTCGGGCGCCGCGGCCGGGCGGGGCGGCTTCTGGTCGGGCGGTGCGGCCGGGGGCGGCGCTGCGAGCACGGACACGATGGGTGCACTCCTGGTCGACGGTACGGAGAGGGGCGGAGCGGTCGGCGCGGAGGCCTTTGCCCGGAACGAGGGGACCCGCTCCGTGCCGCCGGGCCCGGGGCCGCCGCGCGAGGTGGCGGCCACGGGCCCGCGGCGGACGGGTCGGTCAGGGACGGGTCAGTGACGCGGGGTGCCGAAGTGGAGCATGCCCTTGCGGCGTCCGTGGACGACGAGGGCGGCGCCGGCGGCGATCAGGGCGAGGCCACCGAGTGCGGCCGTGCCGAGCTGTGCGCCGGTGGAGGCGAGCGTGCCGCCGCCGGAGCCCGAGTCGGTGCCGAGGCCGCCGCTGTCCGAACCGCCGGAACCGGAGCCGCCGGTGTCGGAGCCGCCGGTGGAGGCGTCGGGACTCGTGGTGTCGCTCGGGTCGGCGGTGGGGCTTTCGGCGGGGTCGGTCGGGTCGTCGGTCGGGGCCGCGCCGGTGGTGAAGGCGAAGTCGACGGTGTGTCCGCCGGTCGCTTCTTCGGCGAGGGTGAGGGTGTGCGTGCCGTCCTCGATGTCGTCGGGCACGGTGAACGCGTAGTCCGTGACGGTGCCTTCGGCGTCGGCGGTCGCGTCGGTGAGGGCGGTTCCGCCGTCGAGGTCGGCCTTGACGGTGGCCGCCGCCGCGAATCCGTGCGCGGTGATCTTCACGGCGTCACCGGGCTCCAGCGAGGGGTCGGCTTCGAGGATGTTGCCTTCGGAGTCGGTGACCACCAGGTCCTCGGGCCCACCGGGGGCGGGAGTCGTCGGGGGCGGAGTGGTGGCCGCCCCGACAGCGACGACCTGGCCGTCGGTCACGGACGGCCCGTACTGCTGGACGTCGGTGGGAGTGAAGGTCGTCCGGAAATAGACCGCGCCGGGCGTCGACGGTGCGGTGAGGGTGAACTCCGCCTTTCCGTCCGTCGTGTCCTTCTCGGCGATCGTCACCGGCTCGGTGTTCACACCGGCCATCGAGGCGAGGGTGATCCGCCCGTCCGCGCCTTGTGGGACCACCGTGGTGACCAGGGTGTAGTCGGCGCCCACCACGGGGTTCTCGGGAACGCTGGAGAGCGTGACGGTGGTGGCCTTCTGCTCCAGGACCGACCAGGAGTCCCCTTCGACCTCGATGAGGGCGGTGAAGGCGGGTGCGTCGGCCGCCGACGACTCACAGGTGAGGCCCACGGTGTAGACGCCGTCGAACGAGCCCTCGGGGATGGCCTGCAGCAGGCGCTGTCCCAGGGTGCGGTGGAGGACGGCCGGGACGGCAGTCTTCAGATCCCCGGCGAACGGACCATCGGTGGTGGTCGCCGCGTCGTTCGTGAAGTTCGCCAGCTTGAGGCCGGCTCCGTCCTGACCGGGCAGGACCACCATGAGCGACGGTGCCCCGACCGACCCGGCGGGGCACGGTCCGTCGGTCCCGGCGCGGGACGCGATGAGCGGATCGTCGATCTTGCCGCTCGCCGGGGTGAGTGTGAGCGATCCGACGGTGCTGAACGCGTGTGCCTGCGTGGCCATGGCGAGCACGGCCGCGAGCGCGGCGAACAGCAGGGCACACGTCGTCAGCAGTGCCACGGGCGATCTCAGTGGTGCCAGGCGGTTCATGGGTGATGTCCCCCAGGAGAGCGGTAGATGGATGGATGGACGGATGGACGTGCGGGCGGGCCGGGCCGGTGGAGTGCCCACCGTGACCCTTGTCGGGCCGGCCAGGTGGTGTCCGGCGGATCAAGGCCGGGCAGACGGTCTTGGTCCGCTGGACACCGTCCGGTCGGGGTGCGTCGCCCGCGGCGGTCCTGGGCGGGATACGCCGGGGGGCCGGGCACCCGTGGGGTGCCCGGCCGTGGTGCTCGGCGGTGAGGCGGGACTTTCGACACACGCCCTAGTTGTTGCCGGTGATCGTGGTGGCGCCGCAGGCGGTGCCGAGGGTGCCGAAGCCGTAGTCGGTGAGGGTGGAGGTGGCGGCGCAGACCTTGGAGGCCGAGCCGACGAAGGTGGAGGCGATGGTGGCGTCGGTGAGCTTCGCGGTCGGGACGACGTTGTAGACGTCACGGGTGAAGGTGAAGCCGGTGTTGAGGGCGAAGGCCGAGGTGTAGGGCGCGGTGCTGTTGACCTGGATCAGGTCGGTCGCTCCGTGGATGTCGCTGACCTTGGTGTTGACCTGGGCGATGTACTGGGCCACCGAGTACGGGGCGATGTCGCCGGCGGTGTTCAGGGCGACGCCGTTGTTCTCCTGGACCGTCTGGTCGACGCAGGAGCCGACCTGGGCGTCCGTCAGGCCGAGCTTCTCCAGGAAGAAGGAGCGGGTGCCCGAACCGGTCTGGGGGAGCAGCGGGGTGAGGGTCACGCCGTTCAGCGTGGTCGTGTTGCAGGTGTAGATGGACGCCAGCTGCGCCGTGGTGAGGTTCTGGGCGCCGGCGGCGTAGAGCGCGCTGTCGGTGCGGACCGCGACGGAAACCGCGTCCTTCGCGAAGGGGATCCAGGTGAGGGTGGAGCCCGCCGTCTTGGCGCCGCGCGAGGAACGGGCGAAGTCGATGCAGTCGACGGTGGTGTCGGCGACATCGGCGGCCAGGGCGGTGATGCCGGCCGAGGAACCGTTGGGCCGGTTGACCACACAGTTGGTCGCGCGGGTCTTGATCGTCGCCGAGCCGGTGGCGTCGTACGAGGCGATGATCTTCGCGTTGGAACTGTTCAGGACCACATTGCCGAGGGCGTTCACGACGTCCTGGGTCGTGTCCGAACCGGCACCGGCCAGGGTGCGGTACTCGGCGGCCGGCGGGTCGGCGATGGCGGCCGGGGCGGCGAAGGCGCCGAGGGCGAGAGCGACAGCACCGACGACGGCACCGGCACGAACACGAGACGTGACGTTCACTGTTTTCTCCTCCGTGGATACGGATTCCATGCGTACGGATGACAAGGAAGGGAGCAGTGGAGCAATCCGGATTTTCGCGCTTCCGGCCCGTCGGCCGGCGGTGCTCACACTTCCGGATCGGCGGGCCTGTGACCACAAATCCGAAGGGCGGATCAAGTGAATGGATTGTTTCCTGCGCCACCCGTAGAGGTTCCGGAAGTGCCGCTGAGAAATCGCGCTTTCCCGGAAAGCAGATCTCCGGGAAAGCGCGAATCCTGTGCACCGGATTCTCAGGAGCCGGCGGCCTCCGTCCCGCCTCTGCGCGCGGCGAGGCGCAGCAGGACAGGTCCGGACAGGGAGGCCGCGCCGCCCAGGACGAGCACGCCGAGCAGGACCCAGCGGACCGCGCCGAGCAGTTCGGCGGGAGTGGTGCCGGACGCCGCCGTGGTGTCCCCTCCCGCGGCGGTGGCGGCGGTGCCGTCCGCCGCACCCCCGGACGCCCCGGACGCCCCGGACGCCCCGGACGTACCGGTGGACGCGGACGCCCCCGCGTAGCCGCCCGTCGAGCCGGACGAAGCCGATTCCGTGCCGCTCGTGCCGGAGCCGCCCCCCGAGACGACGCCGCTGTCACCCCCGCCCGAGGAGCCGCCGTCCGCCGAGGTCCCGCCTTCGGGGACCACCCCCTTCTCCAGCGCGGTCGCCGCCGCGAGCGCCTGGGTACGCAACTCCTGCGGCAGCGGGGCGTAGCCTGCCGGGAGCTGACCGGGCGCGGTGCCGGGCGTCTGCCCGTCGCCCACGGCGTACCGGATGACCTTGGCGTAGTCGGCGCGGGCGGCGTCCGGCTGGTCGGTGGAGGCCGCCGCGTAGACGACGGAGGTCAGCGGGTAGGCGCTGCCGCGTGCCTTGGCCGGGTCGGTCGTTTTCACTCCCGGGACGGCGGAGTCCGGCATCTGCGTGACCGCCTTGAGCATGGTGGCAGTCGTCGGCTTCACGAAGGTGCCGTCGGCGTTGGGCAGGGCCGCCACGTCCAGGAGGTACCGATCGGCGGAAGCGGTGTCCGCGATACCGATCTCATGAGCGTTGTTCAGCTTGGGACGCGTACCCGACAGCGCGAACTGCGTCGTCGCGTCGCAGATGAATGCCAGCCCCGAGTAGCCCCGCCGGATCTTCAGCGCCGTGCTGTGCATGTCGTTGGCGTAGGGCACCAGGTTCTGGCTGCTGTATTCGACGTTCTCGCACTGGGTGGCGGTGGATGTCGTGTCGCTCTTCGGGTAGTAGTCGAAGGGATCTGCGGTCAGTCCCAAATCCTTGTAGCTGGTGTTGAGATGCATTCCCCAGGGGTCCGGCTCACCTTCGAGGAATGAGCGGGCGTCGTCGTTCTGGATGATGTAGCGCCACAACATCCGCGTCGTGTCGGAATTCTCCAGACCCACGACCATTCCGTTCGGTGCCTCGCGCCCGGCGGTGATCTCGGGATTCAGCTGGAGGAATTCCGGGTCCGCGGCGATCCGGATGGGATTGCCGGCGACGGTGTCCGGTTCGGGTTGGCCGAAGATGCCCATGCGTACGTTCTCCACGTACGACTCGGTCAACAGCTTCGCCAGGAGCCGCTGGTTGAGCCGGAGCCGGCTCACGTGGTGGGAAACCGAGTCGGCTTCGTAGTTCCAGAGGAAGCCGATCGTGAGGCCGCTGACCGCGACCGGCGCGTGCACCACCGGTGCGCCGTCACCGTCCGTCTCCACCGGGTCCACCGTGTAGGCGAGGCCGGGCGAGGTGTCCGTGGGTGCAGTGATCGCCGAGCGGGCCGTCTCCTCGCCGGCCTGCGTGAAGGTGAACCGGTGGGTCCCGCCGACGCAGAGCTTGCTCTGCCACGAGGTCATCGCGTCGGTGACCAGCTCGGAGCCGATGGTGCGCCGTTCGGGCTTGTCGGGGTCGCAGTTGTCGCCCACGGGAAGGAAGTCGAGCCGGAACGTCAGGCGCTGGTCCCAGATCGACTGGCTCAGCGCACTGGCCGCCGCGGGGGACGACGAGGACTCCGCCAGCCGGCCGTCCGGGTTGTGGTCGCCCCGCGGGACGGCGACGAGCCAGCACGGCTGGATCGCCCCCTCCGCGTTCCGGCGGGCTCCGCAACCCAGGTGCGGTGACTCCACGGAGGTCCGCACCTCGAAGATGGCCTCACCCGATCCCTCGGAGTCGTTCGCCACCCAGGGGATGTTGTTGGTGTCCCCGTCGGTGAAATAGGTGTAGTCGAAGGCTCCCGTCGTCGTGGCGCCGCTGACTGGCCGGAAGGGGACGAACTTGTTGGCGCCCAGGGGTTCGTCGGGGAGATCCGCGTAGTCGCCCTCGGCGGGATCGGCGTCCGAGCCCGGTACGAGCGCCCGCGTGGAACCGGGAGAGGCGCTGCTCGTCGCCCCGAACTCGCACTGCTCGCGCGAGGGCCCCGCGTCGGGATCGTCGCCCCAGCACTGCATCAGTTGCATGAAGTCCCGGGCCGTCTCCGTGGTGCCCGGGGTGCCGCCCGTCCAGGAGACCTTGACCGCCTGCCCCCGCAGGTCCTTGGTCTGGCCGACCGTCACCTTCAGGGTGGAGAAGTCGTCGTACGGTCCCTTCCTGCCGGTCTTCGTCACCGCGGAGCCGTTCTGCTCCGCCGCGCTCGCCGGGGTGTCACCGCCCGGCGGCACCGGCAGCACGGCGAGCACGAGAGCTGCCGTCAGCGCACCCAGGCCGGCCACGACCCGGCGCCGCGCGGACCCGAGCCGCCCTGGTGCCGTCAGACGCGTGCGGCGCACGAGTGGTCTCCTCTCCTGCGGCTCGTCGTCGTGGGTCTTCCGCGCGCCGCTCATGCCCCGTCCCCCCTGCGCCGGGCGCGGGCCGTCATGGTCCGCGCGGTCAGCGGGGGTACGACGACCAGTGCGACGAGCAGCAGCGCGGAGAGCGCCATCAGCGCGCCCCGCAGCCCGAGGCCGTTGCCCGAGGCGAGGGTGACCGGGTTGGCGACGACCGAACCGTCCCCGACGGCCGCCGAGTCGGTGATCACCTCGCCGGTGTCGGGATCGACCGTGGTGCCCGCGGTCCCCGCGCTTCCGTCCGTCCCGCCCGTACCGCCCGCGGCGCCCGCGGTCCCGTCGGGCTGTCCGTCACCGTCCGCGTCCGTGGCCGCGCCGCCCGTGCCCGCGGTCCCCGAGCCCCGGCCGCCCGTGGAGCCACCGGCCGTCGAGGTGCCGCCCGTCGAGGTCGTGGTGCCGCTCGTGCCGCCCGCGGAGGAACCGCCGCTGCCGGAGGCGCTGGGCTTGACCGGGGTGGTGCGGGTGTCACCGGCGGTGCCGGTGGTGCACTGCGTGGGGCCCTGCTTGTCGCACGCCTTCGGCTGGGGTGCCTTCTTGGCCAGGGTGTTGGTGCCGTCGCTGGAGAAGGTGGGGTTGCGGCACTTGTTGATGTCGATCGAGGAGGTGGGCGCTCCGGGCACCTTGCGCAGCTGGTCGAAGCCGGCCTGCACGAGGTTCTTCGGGAGCGGCGAGTAACCGAGCTCCTCCGCCTGCTGCTGCCCGTCACAGAGGAAGTAACGGCCGAACGTACCCAGCGAGTTGCCCTTCTCCTTGGTGAAGCCCGATTCCACCTTCGTCGGCAGGATCATGTAGCTGTAACTGGAGAGCGGGTAGGTGCGGTCGTCCTCGTTGCGGTAGACGCCGTCGAGGATCTGGGTGAGGTAGGAAGGACTGCTCCTATCGGTGTTGATCTTCGCACCGAGCAGGCCGACGGCCACGCCGGCGGCGGTCGGTTCGACGTAGAAGCCCGACTTGTTGAGCATCTTGGCGACCGGGAAGCCCGTCTTCAGGGCGTAGGAGTACTCGACGTACGTGATCGCCCCCTCGCCGGACGCTTGGCGCACATGGCCGGCGACACCGTTGGAACCCGACTTGGCGATCATCGAACTACCGCCCAGGAGCGGGTAGTTCGAGGTCATTCCGCAGCCGCTGCCGCGACCGGTCTTCTGGCAGTAGGCGTTCCAGACGGACGCCTGCTCCTTCGCCAGCCAGGTGGTGAACTGGGCGGTCGTTCCGGAACCGTCGGAGCGGACGACGGGGATGATCTGGCGGGCGGGCAGGGTCAGGCCGGGGTTGTCGGCCTTGATCGCGGCGTCGTTCCAGCGGGTGATCGTCCCGGTGAAGATCTTCGCGATGACCGGGCCGGAGAGCCGCAGGTTGGTGACCCGCTTGCCGTTGATCTTGAGGTTGTACATGAACGACGTGCCGCCCGCCACGATCGGCATGTAGGCGTAGCCGCGCTGCGGGGGCGAGTCCCGGACGCCCTGCTCCGTCAGGCCGTACGGGATCTCGGAGACGGCGAAGTCCACCACGTTGTTGCGGAACTGCTCACGGCCCTGGGAGGAGCCGTTGTCGGTGAAGTTGACCGTCATGCCGAAGTTGGCCTTGACGTTGCGGACCCACTGGGTGACCGCGTTGGCGCTCCAGGTGGAGCCGGAGCCGGTGATCTTCGCGTACGAGGCGGCCTCGGCGACGGGTGCCCGCACGGCCGAGAGTGTGCCGAACACCAGCAGCAGGGACAGCAGCATCACCCCCGAACGGGCGGGTGCGTTGACGGGTCTCACGATGTTCTCCTTGGCGGCGCGCGGGTGCGGGGCACGCAGGTTCGGGGTGTGCGGTGCGGAGTGGGGCGGGGGGTCGGATGGTGTCCGGCCGGCGGTCCGGCGCGTCACGGCGTCGTGGGGTGCGGGTACGGGTGCTGCGCGGGGCCGGTGGGCGGTTCGGCGGGGCTCACGGAGCCCCGCGCGGCGAACCGGGCCGCGTCCCGGCGGGAGGCGACGACCCTGCGGTGCTCCTGGCCGCGCGAGAGCTGCCCCGGTCCGCGTCCGCCGAGCACCCGGGCGACGACGAACAGCAGCAGCACCAGCGCCATGAGCAGCGCGGCGGTACCGAATCCGCGCGAGATCATGTTCGGCTCGGGCGAGCGGACGAAGGTGAAGGTGGCCAGCGGCAGCGACACCATCGGCCCGGAGAACGGGTCCCAGTTCATCTCGGCGGTGAAGCCCGCCGTGAGGAGCACCGGCGAGGTCTCGCCGATGCCCCGGGCGGTACCGAGGATGACCGAGGTCGTCAGCCCGGAGCGGCAGGTGGGCAGGACGACGTGCCAGACCGTCCGCCACCGGGAGGTGCCGAGCGCGTACGAAGCCTCCCGCAGGGTGCCGGGCACCAGCCGGATGACGACGTCGGCGGCGCGGATCACGATCGGCAGCATCATCACGGAGAGCGAGAGCGCCGCCGCGAACCCGGAGCGGTCCATGCCGAGGGTGAGGATCACGGTCGCGTAGACGAAGAGACCGGCCACGATGGACGGCAGCGCGGTCATCGCCTCCACCACCGTGCGCACGAAGCGGGCGAACGCTCCGGGCACCTCGTTGAGGAAGACCGCGCACACCAGCCCGATCGGCACGGTGACCAGCAGCGCGATGGTGATCATGATGAGGGTGCCGGCGGCGGCGTGCACCGCGCCGCCCACCGACAACGGCTCCAGCGGACCGGCGAACCGCATGTCCTCGGTGAAGAAGTTGAGGTGCGCCAGCGCCTGGCGGCCCTCGAAGAGCGCGTAGACGACGACGTACACGAGGATCGCCACCAGCAGCAGGCCGAGCGAGCGGATCACGGCGGCGGCGATCCGGTCCACGACCGCCGGGCCGTCCTCGTCCAGCGAGACCACCAGGGCGTACAGCCCCAGGAAGAGGACGTACGCCACGACGACGAACCCGACCACGCCGTTGAACGGCGTGAGCCGGGCGAAGACCAGCCAGGTCAGCGAGAGCGCCCCGGCGGCCGAGCCGAGCAGGGCGTACACGTCGCTCGCGCGCAGCGGGGTCAGGGCACGCCGCCGTTCACCGGCGGGGTCCTTGGTACGGGCGGGCCCGGGCAGGAAGGTACGGGGCGCGGCGCCGGGGGCCGGGTCCGCGCCACCGGACGCGCGGGGCGTTTCAGGGGCCAGGGTCATGGTCGTCACGCTCATTTCTCGGACGGGAACCGGGCGCGGAGTGCGCGGAGTGCGAGGGCTGAGGGGATGCGCGCGGAAGGCAGGGCTTCAGGCGTCGCTGGACGCGCCGGAGCGGCTGCGGGCGACGATGGAGGACGCCGCGAAGTTGACGATCAGCGTCATGACGAACAGGGCGAACCCGGCCGCCATCAGCGCCGACATGCCGAACTCGCCGGCCTCGCCGTAGCGGAGGGCGATGAGCGAGGAGACCGAGCTGGTACCGGCCTGGAGCACGTGCCACTGCACGTCGAAGGTGAGCGAGATGACCATGAAGACACCGATGGTCTCGCCCAGCGCCCGGCCGAGCCCGAGCATCGTGCCGCCGATGATGCCGCCCCTGGCGAAGGGCAGGACGACGCTGCGGATCATGCCCCAGCGGGTCGCCCCGAGGGCGTAGGCGCCCTCCCGTTCACCGGCCGGGGCCTGCGAGAAGACCTCGCGCATGATCGAGCAGATGATCGGGGCGATCATCATCGCGACGACCAGCCCCGCGAGCATCGAGGACGAGGTGTAGACGCTCGGCGGCGAGAGCGGATCGTCCGGGTCGGCGCCCTCGACGCCGAACACCGGTATCCAGCCGAGGTAGGTGGCGATCCACCGCGCGGTGGGCACCACCTTGTCCTGGAGGAAGAAGAAGCCGAACAGGCCGTACACGACGGACGGCACGGCGGCCATCAGGTCGACCACACTGATGAGGGTGCGGCGCAGCCTCGGCGAGGCGTACTCGGAGATGTAGAGCGCGGCACCGAGCGCCAGCGGGAAGGCGAACATGATCGCGATCAGCGCGATGAGGACCGTCCCGACGATGACGGCGGCGATACCGAAGTTCCCCGCGTCGGGCGCCCATTGGGAGGTGGTGAAGAAGGACCAGCCGGCGTCCGCCAGGGCCGGCCGGGCCCGGGCGAAGAGGAAACCGCCGACCAGCAGCATCACCACCAGGACGAGCGATCCGCCGGAGCGGGCGACCGTGCGGAAGACCTTGTCCGGCAGGCCGGGGTCCGCGTACAGCCGCCGCGGAGCGTCGCCGCCCCGCTCGCCGCCCGCCGCCGGAGCGGCGGGCGGGGCGGCGACGGTTCCGGCGGACGGAGCGCCGTCGGAGCTCCCGTGGAGGACGCCGTCGTCCGTCAGGCGTCTGGATCTTTTCAGCGAAGGCACGCCCCGACGCTCGACCGATCCGGTGGACGGACACGTCCTGAGAGGTGAACGAGAGGGGCCCTGGGGGCAACTTCGGCATTCCTGGCATCGTTCCGCTCAAGAGTTACCCCAGAACGCCTCCTCTTCCACCTTGAACCCGGGCAGCATCGCGCGGAACCGGTCGTAGGCGGAGCGGCAGGTGGCATGCCGCTCGTACGTCCTCGGCGAGACGGCCACCACGGTGCCCGACGCGTCCCGCAGGACCCAGACCCAGCCGCCGCCCCCCTTGCGGTGCTGGATCCCCCCGGAGTGGTGCGCGTGCGCCGCGCACAGCTCGACAAACGCCGACCTGCACCGCGCGTGCGTGCCGAACGACACCCCCGCGACCGCCATCGACCGGCCGTTCGACGCGACCAGCCGCCAGCCGTACCCCCCTTGCGTGTCGATGTCTATCTGACATCGCGTGCCCGTAGCGCCGGCGGCCGATCTCGCCGCCTCCTTCGGCTGTTCCATGCCCCACCCCCCGCCGCCCCTTCACAGAAAAGACCGCAGGGTACGCACCTGCGTGGGCGGCAGAGGCAATCTACTGAGATGCGGGGAACCATGGAGAGGCAAAGGAGACCCCAAAGGTCACGATTCATGACGTGGTAACCATGCGGCCATGCTGGGGAAATCGCCCGAGACCGCCCCTTCCGCGCGGGAGTGCGCCAGGAACGCGCCCGGAGTGCGCCGGTAGCCGCGGGGGCGCGGACGGGACCCGGCCGAGCGGGTCGGAATGGGGGCGTCCGGATTGTTTCCCCGTGCCGGAAGGGCGGGCTCGTCCCCGGGACGGCCCGGGGCACGCCTGGGACCGCCGCGTCGCCGGGGAACGCCTGGCGCCGCCCCGTCGCCGGGGCACGCCTGGGACCGCCCCGGTGCGCGAGCAGCCCGCACTGCCGGTGCGGGAGGCGGATCGGAGCCGTACAGGAGGGTGCGTGGGGGGGGCTGGTACAGGAGGGTGCGTGGGGGTACGGCTGTGAGGCAGGCGGGTGTGCGTCCGTACGACTCCGCCTGCCTCGGGCCCCTCGGGGCGTGCGGCTCAGCCGTGCAGGCGGACCGGCAGCCTCTGCACGCTGTTGCCCACGAAGGAGGCGTGCCGGGGCAGTTCGGGCTCGGGCACGGCCAGGTCGAGGTCGGGGAAGCGGGTGAACAGCTGCTCCAGCGCCGCCGTGCCTTCCATCCGGGCCAGCGGGGCGCCCATGCAGTAGTGGGCGCCGTGGCCCAGGGAGAGGTGGCGGGCCTTGCTGTCGCGGGTGACGTCGAAGCGCTCGGCGTCGGGGCCGTGGGCGTTCGTGTCGCGGCCGGCCGCCGAGTAACCGGCCAGTACCGGCGTCCCCTTGGGGATCACCGTGCCGTCGAGCTCCAGGTCGCGCGTCGGGTAGCGGAACGGGAAGTAGCTCACCGGGCTGTCCCAGCGCAGCGTCTCCTCCACCACGTCCTCCCAGCTCGCCTCGCCCGCGAGGACCAGGGCGAGCTGGTCGCGGTGGGTGCAGAGCGCCCGCACCGCGTTGGTGATCAGGTTGAGGGTCGTCTCGTGCCCGGCGATGATCGTGAGCATCAGGGTGCCGAGCAGCTCCTGCGGGGCCAGCCGGTCGCCGTTCTCCTCGCGGGCGGCGATCAGCGCGGTGGTGAGGTCGTCGCCCGGCTCCTCGGTCCGGGTGGCGGCTACCGCGCTCAGCACCTCCACCATCTCCCGGTTGGCGGCCATCGACTCCTCCGGGCCGATGTCCGTGGCGACGATCTGGTTGGACAGGCGGTGCAGCCGGTCGTGGTGTTCCGGCCCCACGCCCAGCAGTTCGCAGATGACGCCCATCGGCAGCGGCAGCGCGAAGTGCGTCCGCAGATCGGCGACCCCGTCCCCGGCCGCCGCGGCGGCCTCCAGGCCGTCCAGCAGCGAGGTGGTCAACGCCTCGATGCGCGGCCTGAGTTCCTCCACCCGGCGCGGGGTGAACGCCTTGCTCATCAGGGACCGCAGCCGCCGGTGGTCCGCGCCGTCGGCGGTCGTCATCCCCTGCACGGTGGCGAACGTCTTCAGCGGCCAGCCGTCCGCGATCTCACCGGCCTGGAGCGCCGCGAAGTGCGCCGCGTTCTTCGCCACGTCGGGGTGCTGGAGGAACTCCCTGAGCGCGTCGTGCCCCAGCACCGCCATGCCCTCCACCTCGCCGGGCATGATCACCTCGGTGACCGCGGAGCGCCGCAGCAGCCGGGCGTTGGCCGCGTGCGGGCACCCGCCCGCGGGGTCGAGGCGGTACGGCCCGTCGGCCGCGGGGTTCACCGGTGACGTGTTCAACTGAGCTCTCCAGATGCGGGTTGAGTGGTCGCGGGGCGGTACTCCGTGCTCCGCGGAGCGTGGATCCTCGGCGCGGGGCCGTCAGTAGGGCACGGTCGACGACGGCCGGGGCGTGGCGGTGCTCCAGGGCGCCGTCCGGGCCGGCGCGAGGTCCCGTGCCGACTGCGGGGTGACCGCCCCCTGCGGCAGCTGCGGCGTGCCGAACCGTACCGGGAGCGCCCCCAGGCCCTTGCTCCACGGAGACTTGATCCACTGCAGCTCCGATTCGGGCACGGCGAGCTCCAGATCCGGCAGCCGGTGCCGGATGGTGTCCACCGCGGTCCGGGTGATCAGCCGGGCCGGGTCCTGCGCGGGGCAGGTGTGCGGTCCGGCGCCGAACGCCAGATGGGAGCGGTTGCCGACCACCGGCGCGCCGTCGGCCGGCAGGATCTCCGGGTCCGCGTTGGCCGCCGCCAGGCCCAGGATCAGCATGTCGCCGGTACGGACGTCCTGTCCGCCGAACCGCATGTCACGGGTGGCGTAGCGGGCGGGGAAGTTCTGGGTGGGCGGGAAGCGCCACAGCACCAGGTCGAGCGCGTCGTCCACGCTCAGGTGGCCGCCGGCCAGCGAGGAACGGAACGCCGGGTCGCACAGGAGGATGCGCAGCGTCGTGGCGATCCAGTTCACCGTGGTCTGGTTGCCCGCGACGAACATCACCACCAGGTTGTGCAGCACCTCCTCGTCGGTGAGTTCCGCCGGGTGGTTCAGCAGCGTGGAGGTGATGTCCTCGCCCGGCTCGCGCCGCTTCTCCTTGATCAGCCCGTAGAGGATGGCGCCCATCCGCCGGCTGGCGTCCGCCGAGTCGCTGGTCGCGGAGACGATGCCCGCGACCGCCTCCACCAGCTCCCGCCCGGTGCGGTCGTCCAGCCCGAGCAGTCCGCTGACCACCCGCATCGGCAGCGTACGGGCGTAGTCGGCGACCAGGTCCGCCTCGCCCCGCCCGGCGAACGAGGCGATCAGCCCCTCGGAGGCGGCCCGAACGCTCCGGCGCAGCTCGTGGCCGTTGATCCCGGCGAGCGTGTCGGAGACGGCCGCCCGCATCCTGCGGTGCTGCTGACCGTCCGCGAAGAGCAGCGCCGGGCGCCAGCCGACCATCGGGAGGATCGGCGAGTCGGCGGGCACCCGGCCCTCCCGCAGCAGACGCCAGTGGCGCGGATCGTGCGAGAAGTCCCCCTCGTCGCGGGTGAGCTTGAGCAGTTCGCGGTGGCCCAGCACCAGCCAGGCGTCGATGCCCGGAGCCACGGAGACCGGGGCGACCGGTCCGTGCGCGTCGCGCATCTCCTCGTACAGCAGGGTCATCCGGTCGCCGTCGAGATCCGGCCCGTACAGCGGGGTCGCCGAGGACGCGGAGGGGGCGGCGGGCCAGGGGCACCGGGTGGCGGACCCGGCCGGGGGATGGGGCGTGCTCATGAAGGCTCCGTGGCGACATGGATGAGATGGCTGACGAGCGCGATCAGGGCCCGGATCGACGACTCCTCGTCGCGCGCGTCGCACAGGACCAGCGGCGTCCCGGGCAGCAGGTCGAGGGCGTCGCGCAGATCGGCCGTGTCGTGCAGCGGACTGCCGGGAAAGACGTTCACGGCGACGGCGAACGGCAGGTCCAGGTCCTCCAGGTTGCCGAGGGCGTCGAACGACGCGGTCAGGTCCCGGGTGTCCACCAGGGCGAGCGCCCCCAGCGCGCCCTTGGCGAGGTCCCGCCAGGCCGGCAGGAACCGCTGCTGGCCCGGCGTGCCGAACAGATAGAGCACCAGGTCGCCGTCGATGGTCAGCCGCCCGAAGTCGAGGGCGACCGTGGTGGTCGTCTTGCCACTGTCCAGGACCGGGTCGACCCGGGCACCCGCCTGCGTCATCGCGGCCTCGGTGAAGAGCGGCTCGATCTCCGAGACGGTCCCGATCAACGTGGTCTTGCCGACCCCCAGCGGGCCGACGACCAGGATCTTCGCGGCCCCCGCCACGCTGGACGCGACGTACTTCCCGGAGGTGGGACCGGCCGGGGTTCCGCGGCCCGGCACGCGTGCCGGACCGGCCTCGACGGAGGCTTCAGATACGGCTTTCGAGACCATCGAGGACCTTTCTGAGCATGGTCACATCGGCGCGTTCGGCCGCGGGGATGGGAGGGCGGGTCACGATCAGCCCCCACTGGACGAGATCGGCGAGCAGCACCTGCACGACCGAGGGCGGCTGGCGCAGGTGCGCGGCCACTTCCGCGACCGAGATGAGTCCCTCGCAGTGCGTCAGGATGGCGAGGTGCTCCGGCTGGAGGGACGCCGGGAACGCCGCCTCCGTGGCCATCACCAGCGACTCCCAGGACAGTGGCTCGGCGCCGGACTCCGCACGGCCGCGGGTGATGACGTAGGGGCGTACCGCCGAGGCTCTCGGCTCCTCGGACCGGTCCGTCATGACGACGCGATGGCCTGATCCCGCGGCAGACTGCTCAGGTGCGCGCCGATCTTCGCCACCAGCAGCTGCATTTGCTGGGCGACGAGACCGACGTCCGCCTCCAGGTCGGTGGCCACCCCCAGGTGCGCGCCGACCCCGGCATGGGTGAACAGGACGAACCCGTGGTCGGACTCCAGCATCAGCTGGCGCAGCCCCACACCGGAGCCGAAGAGCAGGGTCGTCGTGGAGCGGCCCGTCATGGTCATCGCCGCGCAGGCGGCCGAGAGCGACTCCGCCTCGGCGACGCTGAGACCCGACACCGGGCCCTTGAGGTTCTTCGCGGACGCGTGGCCGAGACGCAGACCGTCCTCCGAGACGACGACGGCGTGCCGGACGCCGGGGATCTCGGTGAGCGGGCGGAGCATCCAGCCCAGGTCGGGGAGTCGAGTGATGGTTCCGGTCACGACCGGCCTCCGTGCTGGTTCGGGTTACTGGGCAGAGGCGGTTCGCCGGGCGGCGGCGCCTCGGGTTGATCGGTGTCCGGCCGGTGCCGCGCCCCGGACGCGCCGAGGGCGGCACGTCCGCGCAGGGTGCCGGAGACCACACTGGCGATCGACGCGCGGGCCGCCTCGGGCGTCCACGGCGCGGACTCGGGGCCCGGCTCGGGCGCGGGCCGCGCCCGGGGCACCGAGTGCCGGGCCGCCCGCGGCGGCACGGGGTCCGGGGAGTCCGGGGTACGGGCCGGGCTCCGCCGACTGCGGCGGCGGGGGAGAACCGAGGTCCCCGAAGCGCCCTCCGAGGACGGCTCGGCCGGGAGGAGGCCGTCGTCCCGGTTCCCCGGCCGGGTGTGCCCGGCGTCCCCGGTGCCTGCGGCGTACTCGTCGTGCTCGGCGTACTCGGCGAATCCGGCGTGCTCGGCGTTCTCGGTGCGCCCGGCCGGTCGCGGCCGTTCCCGCACCGGGGGCTCCGGGGACTCCGGGTCGTTCTCGGGCCAGGCCTCCGGACGCCGGTGCGCCGGGACCCGCGGCGCCGGCTCGGTCAGGAGCCGGAACGGTACGAACATCACGGCGCGGGTCCCGCCGTACGCGGAAGTGCCGCTCAACTCCACGTTGAAGCCGAGCTCGCGGCTCCACCGGCCGACACAGGCCAGACCCAGCCGGGGCACCGCGCCCAGCCGGGTCAGGTCCAGGTCGTCGTGCAGCTGGCCCCGGGCCTGCTGCAACACGTCCGGCGGCATGCCGAGCCCGGCGTCGTCGATCTCGACGACCGCCCCGGCACCCACCTCCCGGACGCTGACGATGACCTGGGAGCGCGAGGGCGAGAACACCGTGGCGTTCTCCAGGAGTTCGGCGATGGCGTGCATCAGCCCCTCCGCCGCCGGAGGCGCCGCGTACAGGGTCTGCCCGCCGTGCACCTCGATCCGCCCGAACTCCACGATCCGCGACTGCGCGCCGCGTACGCAGTCGTACAGCGAGACCGGCCGGGTCTCCCGCCGCGCGGGCCATATGCCGCACATCACCAGCAGCGTCTGCGCCTTGCGGGTCATCTGGGAGGCGGCGTGGTCGGCCTTCATCACCTCGGCCATCAGCCGGGGATCGTCCAGGGAGCGTTCCACCTGGTCCAGCACCTGCTGCTGCACCGTGGCCATCACGTGCATGGTGCGCGCCACCGACTCGAAGGCGGCCATCACCGAGTCGCGCAGGACACGCTCGCGATGCACCGCCTCGTCGGAACCGAGCACGTCGACCACCACGTCCAGCGACCGCGCGAACCCCTCACCGGTCTCCCGCCGTTCACGCAGCGGACCCGGCGCCCCGTCCACCCGCTGCCCGGTGCGCAGGAGTTCGGCGATGGCCGGTACGCGCACCTGGGCGAGGTGCGCCACTTCCGCGTCCCGGGCGGCGGCGAGCGCCGCCGCCTCGGCGCGGTGCGCGCGTTCGGCCCGCAGCTTCCGGGTGAGCAGCACCACCGGGGCGATCAGCAGCACGGCGACCGCGACACCGCCGACGGCCAGGACGCGGCGCGCCTCGCCGGTGAGGGCCAGGGCCGACACCGCGCCACCGGCCGCGAGTACGGCGGCGGCCGGCCAGATCACGGCGGGGCGGAGCACTGTCCCGTACTCCGACCGGTCGGTCCGCTTCGCGGGGCGCACTCCGCGGGCCGGCGGCCTCACCACGACGGCCTCGCCCCGACGGCCTTGCAGAACACAGCGCCAGCCACGAGGAATGGACCCTTCCAGGACACGTCGAACTCCCTTGCGAGATCAAAGGCATGCAGAGCCTAGACCAAACGGTCTGATTTCCAAGGGGGCTGAGGAAGACTGATCGTCAAGATCGCAACAGTTATGACGACTTGTCGCACACGTACTTCCCCGAATGCGGGATGACCGAGGGGCCCGCTCCCCCTGTCGCTCCTCGCCTGGCTCCTCGTGCCGCCCATGGGCCGGTCCACCAGCGGCGATGGACCGGCCCGGGGGCGCGGGCGGGTGACGTCGTCGGGCGGACGGAGACCCCGGCACGCGAATTCCCGACGGCATCACCTGGTATCGCCGGGAACTTCACCCACGGACCGCATTTCCGGCCGCCTCTTTCCGGCCGACTCATCGAGGCTCTTTCCGGCCGCTCCTTCCGCCGGCCACACCTTCCCCGGCCCGCTCCTTCCCCCGTCGGCCGGCCCGGGGCCGCCGCTCCGCTCTTCCCCGTGTGCGGGCGGGTGGCGCGATCTGTCGCGCGCAGACGTCTTGTCACTGAGTGACACCCGGACCTACTCTCCAGTATGACTCGCGAGTAACCAGCGTGTTTCCGCAGGGTTTTCGGGCTCGGTGCACCCCTGTCCGAGCCGGACCCGGCGCGCAGCCCCCGTGCACACCCCGGTGCGGGATCAGTGTCCCGGTGCCCCACGGCACGAGCCGCCGGTAGCGAACTCTCGTCCTTCCCCCGAACCGAGGAGTGAGCCGCATGGAACGACCGAGCATCGCCCGTCCCCCTCACGCGTCCCCACCGGCGAGCCGACGCCGGACCGCCCGTCCGGCCCGGCGCGGCACCGCGGGGGTGATCACCGGGCGTCTGCTGGCGGCCGGACTCGCCGCCGCGGCCTGCCTCGGCGCCCAGACGCTTCCCGCGTCCGCCGCCACCGCCCCGGTGGTCTCCCGGGGCGTGGAGATCCCGGCCTTCTACACCCCGCCCCAGGCCCTGCCCGCGGCGGACGGGGCACTGGTGCGCACCGAGTCGCTTCCCCTGGCGCTGAGCCTGCCCAGCGTGGGCGGCCCGCTCCCGGGCAAGGCGACCCGGCTCATGTACAAGTCCACCGACTCCAACGGGCTTCCGGTGGCCGTGACCGGCGCCTACATCGAACCGACGGCCGCGTGGAAGGGGAGCGGACCGCGTCCGCTCGTCGCCCTGGCGCCCGGCACGATGGGGCAGGGCGACCAGTGCGCGGCCTCGCTGGGACTCCAGAACCCGATCACGCTCAACGGCGACACCGTGTCGATCGGATACGAAGACCTGTCCGTCTACCGGCTGCTGGCCGCCGGTACCGCCGTGGTCGTCACCGATTACGCGGGCCTCGGCGCCACCGACCGGCTGCACACCTACGTCAGCCGGGTCGACGGCGGCCACGCACTCCTCGACGCCGCCCGCGCGGCGCGCGCGGTGAGCGGGGCGTCCGTCACCGCCGCCTCCCCGGTGGGGCTCTACGGCTACAGCCAGGGCGGCGGCGCCAGCGCGTCGGCCGCCGAACTCCAGCCCACCTACGCACCGGACGTCAAGCTGGCCGGCGCCTACGTCGGCGCGCCCCCGGCCGACCTGGCCGCCACCATCAAGGGCATCGACGGCAGTGCCCTGGCCGGCGCCCTGGGCTGGTCCCTGAACGGCTTCCTCCAGACCGACCCGTCACTCCAGCCCCTCGCGGACGCGCAGATCAACGCGGCCGGCAAGGCGGCCCTCGCCGACCTCTCCACGATGTGCACCGGCGACGCGCTCTTCGGGTACGGCTTCAAGAAGAGCAGTTCGTGGACGACCAGCGGCAAGTCCCTGAGCCAGCTCGTCGACACCATCCCGCAGCTCAAGGCCACCCTCGACGCCCAGCGCATCGGCAACCTCAAGCCCACCGCCCCCGTCAGGGTGGCCACCGGCGTCCAGGACGACATCGTGCCGCACGCCCAGGCGCGCCAACTCGCCGTCGACTGGTGCCACAAGGGCGCCAACGTCACCTACGACGCCATCATCCTCCCCAACCTCGGGGACAAGATCGTCACCAACCACCTGGTCCCGCTCCTCACCGACCAGGGCGACGCCATCTCCTGGCTGACCGACCGGCTGGCGGGCAAGTCCGCGGGCTCCAACTGCTGGACCATGCCGCTCCAGCCCTGACCACGCACCGCGAACGCCGAGGGTCCCCCCGCCCCGTGCGGAGGGACCCTCGGTCCGTGGTGCCCGTGACGTCAGGGCTTGCGGGCGACGAGACCCCACTGGTCGACGCCGGGGCCCTCGGGCTCGCCGTCGGGGCGCCAGTACGTGATGGAGAGGAACCCGGGGTCGACCAGTTCCAGCCCCTCGGCGCAGCCGGTGATCTCCTCGGGCTCGCGCACCAGGTAGGGCGGGTTGTCGCCCGAGTCGTACGCGTCCTGGGCCGCGAGGGTCTCCGGAGTCTTGATGGTGTCGCAGATGACCAGGTAGCTGCCCGACGGCATCCGGGACATGTACGACTGGACCACCTTGATCCCGTCGTCGGGGAGCAGGTGTCCCAGCGTCGACAGCAGCAGCACCGCCACCGGCTGGTCGAGGTCGAGGGTCTTCGCCGCCTCGTCCACCACGGCGTCCGTGTGGGTGAGGTCCTCGTCCACGAAGGCGGTGGCGCCCTCGGGCGAGCTGGTCAGCAGCGCCGCGGCGTGCACCAGCACGATGGGGTCGTTGTCCACGTACACGATCCGGGACGTCGGATCGACGGCCTGCGCGACCTGGTGGGTGCTGTTCTCCACCGGCAGCCCGGTGCCGACGTCCAGGAACTGGCGGACGCCCAGACCGCCGAGGTAGCGGATCGCCCTGGCCTGGAAGGCGCGCGAGGCCTTCGCGATGGCGGCCGTGGCCGGGTAGGCGGCGGTGACCGCGTCCGCCAGCTCCCGGTCGACGGGGTAGTTGTCCTTTCCGCCCAGCCACGCGTTCCACACCCGCGCGGAGTGGGGTATGTCGGCACGGATCTTCTTGCGGAACTCAATGTCGTCAGGGGCCATCGGAATCTCCTACTCGCGCTTCAACGGGTGCAGTTGGCCGGATATCCGGTTGCCCGCACGGCATGACCGTACCTCCCCGCGGAGGCGCGCGTCCCCTGGTCAGGCACCAAGTCGAACGCGGAGAACGGGTTCTGGCGGATATTCAGGAGACGCCCGGCACGGAGGCCGCCCGGAAGGTGTGATCCGGAGGGATTTGCCGCGCTTGCGACCCGGCGTTCACGGACGAGGAGGGCGGCTACGGGCGGGCGCGGCGGAGGGCCCGGCGGCCGGACGGTGGTCCGGGGCGCGTGCGTGGCGCCACGTCGGCGCGAGCCGTCAGGCGGCATGACACCCGGCTCGCACGTGCCGCTCGGCAGCACCTCGGTCACCGCCGCGTCCGCCCCGCCGGGCGGGCCCGCTCACGCGCACCTGCTCGATTCGGCCAGAGCGTCCGGTTAGGCCCCCTTTCGTGGCCTCCGGACGCCGAGGAGCCTTCCCCCAGGAGAACCGTGCCGACGGCGCCCGAGAGCGATCCCCCTGGCGGGGAGAGCCTTCTCGGTACGAACGAGTACGAACGAGTGCGAACGAGTACGGACGAGCCGTGCCGCCGGAACGGCCGCCAGGGATCGCAGGACCGTCCCCAGGGGAGCCGCCATGCCGAGACTTCTGTACGTTCCCGTACTCCCGGTGCGCAGCCATGCCGTCCGGGCCTACCGTGATCTGCGGCCCGCCGTCCAAGACGGCGTCGCACCCCTGTGGAGCCTGCCGCCCCGTCCCGAAGCGCGGGGCACCTCGCTGGCCGCCGCCGTCCGCCGGGAGGTCGCGGAGGTGAGCCGGGTCCAGTCCAGGGGTCCGGCATGGCTCGACGCCCCCTTCGCCGACGAGGCGCAGATCCCGGTACTCGCCGAAGTGTTCGCCTCGTACGTGGAGTTCGGCACGTTCCGGCCGGTGACCGGGCCGCTGCGGCCCGCCGCCCAGCAGGGCGCGGCCCTCGCGACGGCGGTGGAGTGCGGGCGCCCGCTCGGCATCCGGGTGCCGGTGCCCGGCGAGTGGGACCACGGAGTCACCGAGGCGGTGGCCCGGCTGGTGGCACGGGCCGGCCGTGCCGTCGAACTCGAGCTGCTGATCGACCTCGGCAGCGTCCTCGCCGACCGGCCAGGCGCCCACAAGGAGGCGCTGCGCGCCCTCGACGCCCTGCTCCCGCTGGCCGACTGGCGCTCCGTCGTCACCATCGGCGGCGGATTTCCCCAGGTGACGGCCGAGATGCTGCACCGGGGCGTACGGGAGGAGCCCCGCTGGGACTGGCAGGTCTGGCAGGAAATACGGCGGACCCCCGCGGGCCGGCTCACCGCCCTCGGGTTCGGGGACTACGGGGTCCAGCCGGCCACCGCCCTCGCCCGCCCGTACCGGCCGCACCAAGGGGGCGGGCCGGACTGGGGATACCTGCGCTACACCACGGACCGGACCTTCGCGCTGGTGAAGGTCCTGCACAGCGGCCCGGACCGGGCGCGTGCCAACCGCGAGGCCGCACGCGCGCTTCTGCGGCTGCCCGACTTCCGTGGCGCGCTGGCCAGTTCGGGGGAGTGCTGGCTGCGCGACTGCGCCCGCTCGCTGACCCACCCGGCCGTGCGCACCGGCTCCGACGGTCCGGGCACGGGCAACGCCGCCACCTGGCTGCGGGTCGGAAACGTCCAGCACATGACCCACGTGGTGCGGAGCCTGGCCAGGGCGTGAACCCCGGTCCGCCCGCCGGGCCTCAGCCCCGGCCGGCGCCGCGCGGGTCGGTGGGACGCCCGGTCCGCCCGCCGGGTCTCAGCCTCAGCCCCGGCCGTCGCCGCGCGGGTCCTCCAGTTCGGCGAGCCAGGTGGTCAGGAGGTCCTCCAGCGCTTCGGCCCGCGCCAGGGGCAACGCTGCGAGGAGGCGCCGTTCGTTGTGCATGTGCTCGGTGAACGCCCGGTCGATGAGTTCGCGCCCCGCCGCGGTGAGGGCGACGACCCGGCCCCGGCCGTCCCCGTCCCCCCGGCGCCGGGTCACCAGCCCCGACCGCTCCAGCCGGTCGACGCGTTTGGTCATCGCCCCGGTGGTCACCATGGTGTGCGCGGCGAGCTCCCCGGGGGCCCGCTCGTACGGGGCGCCGGCCCGGCGCAGCGCCGCGAGGACGTCGAACTCGCCCTCGCTGAGGCCGTACCGCTGGTACACCACGCACAACTCCCGCGTGAGCAGGGCCGCGAGCCGGTGCAGGCGGCCGATGACGGCCTGCGGGCCGACGTCGAGGTCGGGGCGCTCGCGGCGCCAGGCGGCCTGGATGCGGGCCACGTGGTCGGGCGGCGGGTCCTGGTGCTCGTGAGGCTGCTGCATGACCCCACCCTAGTGAGTAGCTTCCTGGGAAGCTAATATGCCTTCCATGGAAGCTAATGTGCGAGGCCTGGCCGTCGCCGCCGTGGCGCCGGTGGCCTGGGGCACCACCTACTACGTCACCCGCCACTACCTCCCCGCCGGAGACCCGCTCTGGGGAGCCGCCCTGCGCGCCCTGCCCGCCGGATGCCTGCTGCTGCTCCTCGCCCGGACCCGGCCCACCGGAGCCTGGTGGGGGCGGGCCGCCGTGCTGGGGCTGCTGAACACCAGCGCCTTCTTCGTGCTCGTCTACATCGCCGCCCAGCGCCTGGCCACCAGCACCGCGTCGATGGTGATGGCGCTCTCCCCGCTGGTCATGACGGTCACCGCGTGGGCCCTGCTCGCCCAGCGCCCCCGTGTCGCCCACCTGGCCGGCGGGGCGAGCGGACTCGCCGGGGTGGTCCTGATGATGTGGGGCCGTACCGGGGGCGGCGGGACCGGCGGCCTGATCGCGTCCGTCGCCGCCATGCTGGTCTCCTCCCTGGGATACGTGCTCTCCCAGCGCTGGAGCTCCGGCGCCGGAGTCCTCGCCTCCACCGCCTGGCAGCTCTGCTTCGGCGGGGTGCTCCTGCTGGCGGCGGCGGTCGTACGCGAGGGAGCGCCGCCACCGCTGGACCGCCGCGCGCTCCTGGGATTCGGCTACGTCACGCTCGTCGCCACCGCCCTCGCCTTCCTCGCCTGGTTCGCGGCCCTGCGCCTGTTGCCCGCCGCCACGGTCGGCCTCGTCGGCCTCCTCAACCCGGTCACCGGTGTCCTGCTCGGCACGGTCCTGGCGGCGGAGGGCCTCACCGCCCGGCAGCTCGCCGGAATGGCGCTGATCCTCGCGGGGGTGCTGCTGGGACGACCCCGAAAGGCCGCCGCCGAACCACGGGCGGAGACCGCTTCCGGCGCCGCTGCGGGACAGGGCCGTCCGCGGGGGCGGCGCGACGGACCGTGTCAGCCGAAGGTGCGGCGGTAGCTCTGCGGGCTGACGCCGGTGGTCTTCTTGAACCGGTCGCGGAAAGTGGTGGGCGAACCGAATCCGACCTGCACGCCGATGCGTTCGACGGAGTGGCGTGTGGTCTCCAGGAGATGCTGGGCCTGGCGGACGCGTGCGCGGTGGAGCCATTGGAGCGGGGTGGTGCCGGTCTGTTCGCGGAAGCGCCGGATCAGGGTCCGGGTACTCGTCCCGGCGTGCGCGGCGATGTCGGCGAGGGTGAGATCGGAGCCCAGGTTCTCCCGCAGCCAGGCCAGCAGCGGTTCGAGCGTCGATCCCTGGGGGGCGGGTGCGTGATCGTGGACGATGAACTGCGCCTGCCCGCCCTCGCGTTCCAGTGGCATGACGGACAGCCGGGCCGCGTCGGCGGCGACGGCCGAGCCGTAGTCACGGCGGATCATGTGCAGGCACAGGTCCAGGCCCGCGGCGGCGCCCGCGGAGGTGAGGATCTGGCCGTTGTCGACGTACAGGACGTCCGGGTCCACCTCGACGGCCGGGTGGGCGGCGGCCAGGAGACCGGCCGCGGCCCAGTGGGTGGTGGCACGCAGGCCGTCGAGGAGCCCGGTGGCGGCCAGGGGGAACGTGCCCGAGCAGATGGAGGCGATGCGCGTGCCGTTCGCGGCGGCCGTGCGCAGCGCGTCGCGGACGGCGGGGGCGAGCGGGGCCGCGAGGTCGGCGGTACCGGGAACGATGATCGTGTCCGCGGCGTCAAGGCCTTCCAGCCCCCAGGGCACGCGCACGGTGAAGGCACCGGCGTCGATCTCCGGCCGCTCGCCGCAGACGCGGATCCGGTAGCCGGGGCGTCCGTCCGGGAGACGGGTGCGGGAGAAGACCTCGATCGGCGTGGACAGGTCGAAGGGGATCACCTGGTCCAGGGCGAGGACGGCAATGGCGTGCATGGCGAGAAGATACCCGGCCCCCGGTAGCCGTGAAGCCGCCACGGCGTCCCGAGTCCGGGGATCCGGCCAGTTCAGAGCCCTGCCCGGCGTCATGGCACTTTCCCGTTGAAAGGTGTCACTCACGCCACTGGGGCGCGGGTCGACGCCCCACTAGCGTCGGGAACGACTCCGGCACCGGCCGGACGCCGACCGCCCCCGAAGGAACCTCACCATGCATGCCCAGCGCGTTTTGTACGACGGCGAAGACCCCGCACCCGCGGGCCCGGCCGACCCCGCGGCCGTGGAGCGCCGGGCATGACGAAACTTCTCCTCTCCCTGCACGTCCTGGCGGCGGTACTCGCCGTAGGACCGGTCACGGTCGCCGCGAGCATGTTCCCCGGGGCGCTGCGTCGCGCCCACAGCGCCCCGGGCGACCGTGAGCAGGTCGCGGGCCTGCGCACCCTGCACCGCATCTGCCGCGTCTACGCCGGCATCGGCATCGCGGTTCCCGCCTTCGGGTTCGCCACGGCCGGCAGCCTCGACGTCCTCGGCAACGGATGGCTGATCACCTCGATCGTCCTGACCGCCGCGGCTGCCGCCGTCCTGGGCCTGCTGATCCTGCCCGCCCAGGACCAGGCCCTGACCGCCGCGCAGGCGTCGGGGCCCGGACCCGCGCTGCCCCCGGCCGCCCGGCTCGCCCTGCTCACCGGCGTCTTCAACCTGCTGTGGGCCACCGTCACCGTTCTGATGATCGTCCGTCCCGGCTCCACCACGGGAGCGTGACCGTGCACCTTCGCCCCCTGCGCGTCGCGGCGCACGCCGAACTCGTCTCGCTGACCGTGCTGCTGGCCAACCTCGCCACCGCCCACCTCAGGCCCGTCTCGTCCCTGATGGGCCCCACCCACGGCTGCGCCTACCTGTTCGTCGTGATCGCCACCTGGCGCCTGGCACCGGCCACGACCACCATCAAGGCCCTCGCCCTCGTCCCCGGCGTCGGCGGCCTCCTCGCGCTGCGCAGGCTCCACCGCCCCGGTGCCACCGGCCGGCCCACCGAGGGCCCGGCTCGCCCGGCATGATCCGGACACCGCCCCACAAGGCCCTACTGGCGCGCGGCCGTCGACTGCGCCGCGGCCCCCGCCCGGTAGAGCCGGCGCAGCCGCACCACGCCCAGGTCGTGCTGGTACAGGTTCTCCCGCTGGTCCGCGTCGGCGGGCAGCGCCTCCAGCATCACGCGGTCCTGCTCCAGCACCTCCCAGTGGCGCTTCTCGATCAGCGTCCGGTAGAGGAAGCGCCACGAGGCCCGCTGCCAGTCCGCCACCCGGCGGTAGCGCCAGAAGAAGACACCGGAGCGCTCCGCGTCGACCGGGCAGACCATGCCGACGATGCCGAACGGGCCGCCGGGGCCGGCCGACGGCGGGTACGGGATCGACAGGTCGACCCAGTCCACGCCGGTGCGGCAGAGCTCCACCCAGTCGAAGTTGACGCCCCGCTGGTCCGTCTTCTCGAAGAAGTAGCCGCGATCGGTCTCGCGGATACGGAACTTGGCGGTGGTGTCGCCGTCGAACATGGTGTGGGAGTCGTGGTGGAGGAACGCCCCGTGCATCGGGTCGAGCAGGTTCTCCACGGCGTAGCGCCACGGCACGTTCCACTCGGCGTAGCAGAGGAAGGCGGACACCCCGTCGTCGTCGAGCGGATCGGGCAGCGTCAGCTCCGGCGGCTCTGGGTGTTCCTCGTCGCCGAAGTACGCGAGGACCGCGCCCGCCACCTCCCGCACCGGCAGCGAGGTGACCAGCTTCTTCCCCTCCAGGCTGCACCCGGGCAGCCCGGGGACGGACGACACGGTGCCGTCGCCCTCCACCTCCACCCCGTGGTACCAGCACGCGACCCGGTCGCCGAGGTGCTTGCCCAGGGAGAGCGGTGCGCCCCGGTGCGGACACCGGTCGGCCAGCATCGACAGGGCGCCGTCCGAGCGGCGGAACAGCAGCCACTGCTCGCCGAGCGCGGTCACCCGGCGCATCGCACCCGGCGCGACGAAGTGCGAGGGGACGACGGGGTGCCACTGGTTGCGCAGCCCCGTGGCGTAGATGTGGTCCGCGGTGGCGGAGGACGACAGCGTCATGGTCAGGCTCCCAGTCGGGTGATCTCGGCGCGGAAGGACTCCTCGGTCCAGGGCGTGCCGTCGGCGGCGTGGACCTGACGTGCGTTCAGGCCGCGTATGACATCGGTCAGTTCGTGCCCCTCTGTGGTGAAGACCTCTTCGAGGGTCGCGGCGAGCTTGTACTCGTACGGGGTCGGCGGTCGCGTCCGGGACTGGTGGACGTCCAGATACGGCCAGGTGCCGGTCGTGGTGTCGGTCATGGTGGCTCCAGGGGGTGCGGGGGGAGGGGTCACAGGTCGAGGACGAGACGGCCGGAGGCGCACCGCGAGACGCAGATCATCATCGTGGCGCTCGCGGCGTGCTCCGCCGCGCTGAGCAGGAAGTCGCGGTGGTCCGGAGTGCCTTCGAGGACACGGGTCTCGCACGAGCCGCAGATCCCGTCGCGGCACGAGCTGTCGACGGACAGCCCCGCCTCCTCGGCGGCTTCGAGGACGGACGTGTCCGCGCCGACGGTGAGAATCACCCCCGACGTACGGCACTCCACCTCGAACGAGGCGTCCTCGCCGCCGCGTTCGACGGCCGGAGCGGCGAAGCGCTCCAGCCGGAGCCGGCCTTCCGGGCAGCGCTCCTGGACGGCGGCGAGCAGCGGCTCGGGCCCGCAGCAGTACACCAGCGCGTCCTCGGGCAGCCCGGCCAGCGCCCCGTCGAGGTCGATGTGGCCGCGCTCGTCCTGCGCGACGAGCGTGACGTCCCCGCCGAGCGCGTCCAGCTCCGGGGTGAACGCCATGGAGGCGCGGCTCCGGCCGCCGTGCACCAGCCGCCACGGCACCCCGCGCCGGGCCGTCTCCCGGGCCATCGCCAGCAGCGGGGTGATGCCGATGCCGCCCGCGACGAACACGTAGGAGCCGGCCTCCTCCAGCGCGAAGTGGTTGCGCGGCTCGGAGGCGGTGACCAGCTGTCCGGGGCGCAGCCGGGTGTGGACGTACCGCGAACCACCGCGCGAAGAGGGCTCGTTGAGCACGCCGATGCGGTAGACGTCGGGAACCAGTGGGTCGCCGCACAGGCTGTACTGGCGGACCCGGCCGCCGACATGGACGTCGAGGTGCGCGCCCGGGGTCCAGCCGGGCAGGGGTTTGCCGTGCGGGTCGGCGAGTTCGACGGACAGTACGCCCTCGGCCTCCCACGTCATACGGCGGACGATCAGCTCCAGCGACTTCTCGCTCATGGCCAGGTGCCTCCTTGCCGGCGGTTTTTGCGGCGGTGTCCAGCGGGCACGGGCTACTGCCCGGGGATCCGCACGGGCGGGGTGAAGGGGTTCTTCATCGGGCCGAGGGCCGTCAGGTCGACCTCGACCAGGACCGGGCCGCCCGAGGCGACGGCGTGGTCGAGCACCGGGGCGGCGTGCTCCTCGGCGGAGATCCGCGCGTAGGGCAGCCCGCAGGCGCGTGCCAGCAGCTCGAAGTCGGGGGTCACCAGGTCCACCCCGGAGCGCCGCTCGCCGTACCGGTCCTGCATGTTGCGGAGCACGCCGTACCCGCCGTCGTTGAAGACGATCAAGGTGAGGGGCGGGCGTTCCTGGGCGAGGGTGAGGAGTTCGCCGAGGTGCACCGCGAGTCCGCCGTCGCCCGCGATCACCACGGTCGGGGAGTCCGGGCGGCCGAGCGCGGCGCCGATGCCCATGCCGAGCCCCTGGCCGATGCCGCCGCCGCGCGGGAAGACGTTGTCGCGCGGGTCGTACATCTCCAGCAGCCGGTTGCCCCAACTGCTCGACGGGATGGTGACGTCGCGGGCGACCACGGCCTCGCGGGGGAGCGCGGCGCGGATCGCGTCGCAGATCGCCGCCTGCGGTCCGATGGAGTCGTGCAGGTTCGCCCGCACCTCGGCGCGGACGGCCCCGACGCGTGCCGTCCAGCCCTCCTCGGCCGGCCGGGCGTGCGCGAGCAGCGCCGCCAGGGCCGCCGAGGCGTCCGCGTGCAGGGTGTGGGCCGCGGGATACACCCGGCCGAGCGCCGCCGCGTCCACGTCGATCTGGATGTGGGCCCCGGGGAGTTCCAGCGTGTAGTCGGCCGTCTCGTTCGAGCGGAAGTGCGTACCGACCGTGACGAGCAGGTCCGCGTCGGCGAGGAGCGCGCGCACCGCCGGGGTGGTGGCGAAGTTGCCGACGACCTGCCCGTGGTCCTCGGGGACCGCGCCCCGGCCGGAGTTGGAGGTGAGCAGACCCGCGCCGGTCGCCTCCAGCAGCCGGGTCAGCTCGTCGCGGGCGCCGTTCGCCCCGCCGCCCGCCCAGATCAACGGGCGCCGCGCGGCGGCGAGAAGGGCCCCGGCGGCGGACGCGTCGCTCTCCACGAGCGGGGGCAGGGCGCGGACGGCCGGCTGGGGCGCCTCGTCGTTCTGTGCCGCGTACTGGAGGTCGATCGGCCACTCCACGCTCGCCGGGCCGCCGGGCGAGGCCAGCGCCGCACGCGCCGCCTGGCGCAGGATCAGGCCCGCCCGCTCGGTGTCGGGCACGCTCGCCGCGTACACCGAGACCGCGTCCAGCATGCCGAGCTGGTCCTTGGTCTCGTGGATGTACCCCCGTCCGCCGCCCAGGAATGCGCTCTCCACCTGGCCGGTGACGTGCAGGACCGAGCTGCCCGCGGCGAGCGACTCGATCAGCGAACCGGCCGCGTTGCCCGCGCCCGTACCGGTCGAGGTGAGGGCGCAGCCGAGCGAGCCCCGGGCCCGCCCGTAGGCGTCGGCGGCGTTGACGGCGGACGCCTCGTGCCGCACGGGTACGAACCGCAGTTCGCGGTCGACGGCTTCCACCAGCGGCAGGTTGTGCACGCTGACGATGCCGAAGACGGTGTCGATGCCGAGTTCCCGCAGGACGGCGACGAGGAGATCGCCTCCGTTGTCGTGACGCATGGTGTCTCCTCAGAGGATGGAACGGCCGACGCCGCCGCAGACGTCGACGGCGGTGCCGGTGATGTACGAGGCGCGGGGCGAGAGCAACGCGACCACGGCGTAGGCGACTTCCTCGGCGCGGCCGAGCCGCCCGAGCGCCACCCCGCGGTCGGCGGCCAGCTCCGCCTGCCAGTCCTCGTAGGACTGCCCGGTGCCGGCCGCCGCGTGGCGGCGGGTCCACTGACCGGTGTCGACGAGCCCGAGGCACACGGAGTTGACCCGGATGCCGTCGTCGGCCAGCTCCGCCGACAGGGACTTGGAGAGGTTGAGAATGCCGGCGCGGGCGGCGCTCGTCGTGATGAGCCGGGGCTCCGGCTGCTTCGCGAGCACCGCGTTGATGTTGACGACGCTCGCCGCGTCGGAGGCGGCGAGATAGGGGCGGGCGGCCCGCAACGGATGCAGCACCCCGGCGAACTTCAGCTCCAGCTCGTCCCGCCAGTCCTCGGCGGTCGAGTCGTCGAGCCCCTTCATCCGGGACTGCCCCGCGTTGTTGACGAGTCCGTCCACGCCGCCGAACTCCTCGGCGGCCCGCCGGACGAAACCGCGCACCGCCTCCGCGTCCCGTACGTCGCACACCCGCGTCAGCAGCCGGCCGGGCCGGGTGCCGAGCCCGTCGGCGGCCGTGGCCAGCCGTGCCGCGTCCCGCCCGCACGTCGCCACGTCGGCGCCCTCGTCGAGCAGGGCGCGGACGGTGGCCAGGCCGACGCCCGAGCTGCCGCCGGTGACCACGTAGGCGCGGCCCGCGAGTCCCAGATCCATGACGGATTTCTCCTGCGCTTCAGTTCATGGTGAAGCCGCCGTTGACGGCGACCACCTGTCCGGTCAGATAGCGGGACTCCTCGCCGAGCAGGAAGGAGACGATCCCGGTGATGTCCTCGGGCTGTTGCGGCCGGGAGATGGCCCGGTTGGCCCGGTAGAGGTCGTGGCGCTCGGCGGGCACGGTCTCGGTCGCCTCGCACTCGGTCAGACCGGGGGCCACCGCGTTCACGGTGATCCCCCGCTCGCCGAGCTCCCGCGCCATCGCCCGGGTGAGCGCGATGACCGCGCCCTTTGAGGCGATGTAGTGGGCGAGCCGCGGCGAACCGTAGAGAGCCGCGTCCGAGGCGAGGTTGACGATCCGGCCCACGGGGCCGAAGAGCGGGTACAGCGCCTTCGCCACCAGCCACGGGCTGCGGGCGTTGATGGCCATCAGCCGGTCCCACACCTCGACGCCGATGTCCCAGAACTCTTCACCGCCCACGCCGTTGGCGAGCGCGGCGTTGTTCACCAGGCCGTACAGCGGCCCCAGTTCGCGCACAGCGCCGGCCAGATCCGCCACCGAGGCGGGATCGGCCACGTCGCACCGTACGAAGTGCGCGTCGATCCCGTCCGCGCGCAGAGCGGCCACCGCCCGCTCGCCCCGCTCCCGCTCCAGCTCGGCGACGACGACCCGGAAGCCGTCGGCGCCCGCCCGGCGGGCCATGGCCAGTCCCAGGCCACGGCCCGCACCGGTGACGACGACCGTGCGCACGCCGTCCGGGGAACGGTCAGTCACGGGTGACACCGTGCATCGGGGAGTACTCCGGGTACGACGGCACCTGCGGCTTCCGCGTGCCGATGACCACGCAGAACAGCGCGTCGGTGTCACCCTCGTTCTTCAGCGAACGGGTCACCCCGGCCGGGACGACGATCATGTCGCGGTAGCCGAGCGTGCGGTACTCCGCCTCGTCCGGGCCGCGGTGGATGCCGACCTTGACCTCGCCCTCCAGGACGAAGAAGGCCTCCTCGACGTCGTGGTGGGTGTGGGCCGGGCCCTCGGCGCCCGGCGGCAGCAGCATGTTGGAGAAGGTGAACCCGCCGGACGGGATGATCCGGCTGTCGCCCTCGTGGTTGCCGGTCGCGCCGGAGCCGACGTAACGGATCTGGCCGCGCCGGTACTGCGGGCCGGCCTTCTCCTGGAAGGACAGCGTGTCGAAGTCGGCGACGCGCGACTCCTTGGAGGCGATGAGCGAGTCGGTGTACGCGGAGAGGTCGTCGCCGTTGTCGTACGCGGTGGTGGTGAGAGGCATGGGGAGAGCTCCTACTCGGGGATGGCTGCGGTGATCCGCAGGTGGGCGAGCACCCAGGCGTTGAAGCGCCCGGGCTGCTCCTGGTTGGCCAGGTGACCGGCGTCCTTGACGATCACGTAGGCGGTCCGGTGGACGGCCCCGGCGAGGACCTGGCTCGCTTCGACGCCGGTGACGTGGTCCTGGTCGCCGCAGAGCACCAGCGTGGGCGCGGCAATGGAGGGAAGCTCGCCGCGCAGGTCGGCCGAGGCCATCGACGCGGCGGCGTGGGCGTAGCCGGGCAGCCGGACCGAGGCGGCCATGGTGTCCACGACCCGCCGGACCAGCTCGTCCGGCGCGTCGGGTGAGACCAGCCGGGGGCCGCGGGCCTCGGCGAAGGCGCGCGGGCCCAGCTCCGCCAGCTCGGCGGCCCTGGCGCGCATCCCCTCGGCCTTCGCCGGGTCGGTGCCGGAACCGGCGCTCGAATCGGCGACGATCAGGGACGCCACCAGCTCCGGGTGGCGGGCCGCGAGGCGCAACGCGATCACCCCGCCCCAGGAGACCCCGAGGACGTGGGCGCTGCCGCCCCGCTCCCGGATCAGCCCGGCCGCCGCGTCCGCGAAGTCGTCGAGGGCGAGCGGCCCTTCGGGGTCGGGCGAGGCCGCGTACCCGGGGGCGTCCCAGGCCACCACCCGGGCGTGCGCGGAGAGTTCGGCGAGCTGCGGCGCGAACGCCGCCGACGAGGAGCCGATGCCGTGCAGGCAGAGCAGCAGCGGCCCCCGCTCCCCGGCCTCCACCACGTGGACGGCGGCGGGCGCGGTCACAGGATCTGCCCGCTGCGCCCGGCCAGCGCCGCCAGCCCGCGCAGCACCGCGTACGGCACGACCTGGCTGGTCGCCGGGTTCTCCGGGTCGGGCCGGTGCGCCACTTCGAAGCGGTACGAGCCGTGCGGGCCGGACGCCTCGATCAGGTGCCGGGTGCGGTGCGCCGCCGGATCGGCGACGACCTGGACCCGCACAGTGTCCAGGTCGCCGACGGCCAGCGCGACCGAGGCGGCCACGTTCGTCGACTTGGGGAATTTGACCGGGACGTCGCGCGCGGTACCGGACATGACCTCGACCGGTCCCGTCGCCGTCCGCATACGGGTCAGCAACTCCTCGTCCATCCAGGGCTGTTCGAGGGTGGAGGGCAGCTTGGTCGTGGTGAGGCGGACCTCGTCGAGCGGTCCGAGCGAGCACGCGGCCTGGAGCAGGTCGAGCCCGCCGACCGCGCCCCCGGTGAAGTACACCCGGCCGGGGCCCGCCGCCATCAGCCGCTTGGCCAGGTCCTCGTCGGTCAGCGCCCCGCTGGAGGCGATCAGCAGGTCGGTGCCGGAGGCGAGGACGCGTTCGCCCCACTCGCGGACGACGCCCTGTCCGGCCGCCTCCACGATCAGGTCGCAGAGCTCCAGGGCCTCCTCGAAGGTGACCTGCCGGGCGGGCGCGGCCTCGCCCAGCGGGCGGTTGTCGACGACGCACGCCAACTCGGCTCCCGCCAGCCGGCCTTCGGCGAGGGCCGTGCCGACCACGCGGCCGATGGCGCCCCAGCCGACCAGGCCGACCTTGCGTACGGTGCTCATGCGGCGGTCTCCTTCGGTGCGGGTGCGGGTGCGGGTGCGGGTGCGGGTGCGGGTGCGTCGGCCGGGGCCCCAGCGGTGGTCGGGGCGTCCACGGGGGCGAGCGGGCCGGGATCGGGCGTTCCGGCCATGTGGCAGCGGATCTCCTTCGAGGGCGCCCCGGCCGTCCCCCAGAGGTCGGACAGCTCGGGCACGCGCCGCCACACCCGGGCGATCCAGGCGTCCTCGACGATCTGGGCGACCTCGGAGGTGTACTCGCAGACCAGCCCGGAGGGGTCGGTGAAGTAGGAGAAGGTGTTGTCGCCCGGACCGTGACGACCCGGGCCCCACTGCGGGGTGATGCCGTGGTGGCGCAGCCGGCCGATGCCCCGCATGAAGTGGTCGACCGAACTCATCTCGTAGGCCACGTGGTTGAGCGAGGTCCACTCGGCCTGGTTGAACGCGACGCAGTGGTGGTCCGCGTTGCACCGCAGGAACGCCATCTGGTGCTCCGACCAGTCGGAGACCCGCAGCCCCAGCACGTCGCGGTAGAACGCCACCGCCGCGTCGATGTCCGTGGTGTTGAGCACGGCGTGCGTCACGCCGACCGGCACGGCCTCCTCGCGCCCGCGCGGGGGCACGGCGTGGACCTGGGCGCTGATCTCGATCAGCCGCCCCTCGGGGTCGGTGAACCGCACCCCGTAGCCCCCGCCGACCTGTTCCAGCGGACCCGGCCCGGACACCGGCACGATGGCCCGCGCTTCGAGGCGGCGGGCCGCCTCGTCGACCTCGGCCGGGGTGGCCACCGCGAACGCGAGGCGGCCGAGGCCGATCCGGTCCCGCTCGGTCAGGTGGAGGACGTGGTGCTCGTCGCCCGTGCCCCGGAGCCAGCGCGCACCGGTGTCCGACTCCACGGCCGTCAGGCCCCAGACCTCCTCGTAGAAGTCGGCGGCCTCCGAGAAGGCGGGTGTGTGCAGCTCGACGTAGCGCAGGGAGCGGAGCCGGGCGACGGGGCCGGGCGGTGGCTGGTGCATGAGTGTCTCCAGGGGGCGGGTGGGGCAGTTCGACGGCACGCCGTGGGCGTCCGTCAGAGCGCCCAGGGGAGGGGGAGTTCGGAGGTGCCCCAGTACAGGGACTTCTGGCGCTGGTACGCGCGGATCGCGTCGCGCCCCTTCTCCGTACCGAGGCCGCTGTCCTTCCAGCCGCTGAACGGGGTGGAGGCGCTGAACTGCTTGTACGTGTTGATCCAGACGGTGCCGGCCCGGACGCGCCGGGCGATCCGCGCGGCGGCGCGGTGGTCGCGGGTCCAGATCCCGCAGGCCAGGCCGTAGACCGAGTCGTTGGCCTGGCGGACCAGGTCGTCCTCGTCGTCGTACGGCAGGGCGACGAGCACCGGGCCGAAGATCTCCTCCTGGCAGGTGCGCGAGGTGTTCGGCAGGCCGTCCAGCACGGTCGGGAGGTAGTAGGCGCCCCCGGCGTACTCCTCGCCCTCGGGCGCCGCGCCGCCGCAGAGCACCCGGGCGCCCTCGGAGCGGGCGAGGTCCACGTAGGCGGCCACCGCGTCCCGGTGGCGGAGGTGCACCAGAGGGCCCACCCGGGTCTTCGGGTCGGTGCCGGGCCCGACGCGCAACGTGCGTACGCGTGCGACCAGTTCACCGACGAAGGAGTCGTAGATCTCGCGGGCGACGAAGAGCCGCGAACCGGCGATGCAGGACTGGCCGCTGGACGAGAAGATCCCGAAGAGCACACCCGCGAGGGCCTGTTCGACATCGGCGTCGGCGCGCACGACGGTCGGTGACTTCCCGCCCAGTTCGAGGGAGACCGGGATCAGCTTCCGGGCCGCGACCTCCGCGATGGAGCGGCCCGTCTCCGTGCCTCCGGTGAAGCCGATGCGGCCGACGAGCGGGTGGCGTACGACCGCGTCGCCGACCACCCGGCCGCTGCCGGGCAGCACCGAGAGCAGTGCGGTGGGGAGCCCGGCCTCCTCCAGCGCCCGGGTGATCAGGCGGCCGAACGCGAGGGAGACCAGCGGGGTCCAGCCCGCGGGCTTGAGCAGGACCGCGTTGCCCGCGGCGAGCGCCGGGGCGATCTTCTGGGCGTCGCTGGCGATGGGGGAGTTCCACGGGTTGACCGCCGCGACGACCCCGATCGGCTCGTGCGTGCTCACGGTGACGTACGCGCCCCGGGACGGGGTGACCGTGTCCTCGGCGGTCTCCAGCGCGGCGGCCAGGTAACGGAAGGTGCCGGCCGCGCTGAGGGCGAGGGCCCGTGTCTCGGCGAGGGTCTTCCCGGTGTCCGCCGTCTGGACGGCGGAGAGCTCGCCGGCCGCCTCCTCGGTCAACTCCGCTATCCGGTGCAGCAGTCGGGCGCGCTCGTGGGGGAGCAGGTCCCGCCAGGCCGGGTCCTCCACCGCGACGGCGGCGGCCTCGGCCGCCTCGGCGACATCGGCGGCGGACGCGGAGACGACGGTGGCGAGGACCTGGCCGGTCGCCGGGTCGACGGTGGCGAGGGGCTCGCCCGTGCCGGGCCGCCACACGCCCGCGACCAGGATGTCGGTGGAGAAGGGGGGCACGAAGAGACCTCCGGACGGCGGGATTTCGGATGGGTCCTGCGGACGCGATCCAGGTGCGAGGGCGCTCGGCGCGCTCGGTCCACCTGGGGTGTCGAAGTGCTAGAAATCTAAGCGCTTAAATTTATTCGCGCAAGACCCCGCTCCCGGAACTTCTCGTTCCGGCTGCTCCGGTGGCCCGTTCTGGCGAGAAGTGAACGCCGGTGGTGCCGCGTTACGTTGAGATTACTAAGGGCTTAATCATTGACCGCTTAGGTACATGAACCTAGGGTCGCGGGAACTCCTGTCATCCGCGGAAGGACCCCCATGACGACTGTGGCCGGCAAGCAGGCCTCCGGTTCCATCTCCGCCCGGCTCGAACGGCTGCCGCACTCCCGCTGGCACGTCAAGGTCCGGTTCCTGATCGGCGCGGTCACCTTCTTCGAGGCGTTCGACCAGCTGCTGGCCGCGTCCGCGCTGCCGGTCCTCACGAAGCAGTGGCACCTGACCACCGGCCAGGCCACCTTCGCGGTGACCTCCGCCTCCGTCGGCATGCTGCTCGGGGCGCTCGCGGCCGGCTGGCTGGGAGACCGGATCGGCCGGGTGCGCACCGTCGGCCTCGGCGTCGCCGTCACCGGCCTCGCCAGCCTCGCCGTCGCCCTCTGCGGCGGGATCGGGACCTTCTCGCTCTTCCGCTTCGTCCAGGGGCTCGGCATCGGGGGCGTGGTGCCCGTCGCCGCCACCTACATCAACGAGATCGCCCGCTCCGACAAGCGGGGGCGGTTCGTCCTGCTCTACGAGATGATCTTCCCCGCCGGTCTTGCCGCGGCCACCCTGATCTCCGTCTGGGTCGTGCCCCACCTCGGCTGGCGCGCCATGTTCGTCGGCGGCGCGCTGCCCGTGGTGATCGCCGCCGTCCTGCCCCGCCAGGTCCAGGAGTCGCCGCGCTGGCTGCTGGCCCGGGGGCGTACCGAGGAGGCCGAGGCCGCCCTCGCGCGCATCGAGGCCGAGGTCGTCCGCTCCACCGCCGAACCGCTGCCCCGGGCCGTCGGCGGCGCCACCGAGGACGTCGCCGAGGGCCGGCTCGCCGACCTGTTCCGCGGCAGGTACCTGCGCCGCACCGCCGTGCTCTCGGGCCTGTGGTTCGTCGCCTACTACGTCAACCACGGCATCTCCACCTGGCTGCCGTCGCTCTACACCGGGGAGTTCGGCCTGGACCTGACCACGGCCCTCGTCTACACCCTGGTCAGCAACGTCACCGGCCTGCTCGGCACCTTCGTCGTCGCCCTCCTCGTCGACCGCGTCGGCCGCAGGCCCGCGCTGGTCGGCGCGCTCGTCGGCACCGTGCTGTCGCTCGCCGTCCTCGCGCTGGCCGGGGCGACCTCGGGCGGCCAGGTCGCCCTCTTCGCGTCCTGCACGACCTTCTTCCTCTACGCCATCAACGCGGCGCTCTACCTCTACTCGCCCGAGCTCTACCCCACCTCCAACCGGGCCAAGGGCGCGGCCTTCGGCGGACTGTGGAACCGCGTCGGCGTCATCCTCGGCCCCGTCGCCGTCGGCGCGGTCATCGGCTCCGGCGGCGGCCTCCCCCTCGTTTTCGCCCAGCTCGCCGTGGTCGCCGCGGTGGGCGCGGTGATCGCGTGGTTCGCGGTGGAGACGAAGGGGCGGACGCTGGAGGAACTGAACGCGTGAGGCGGGCGGGGCCGGACCGCGGACCGGCCCCGGTCGGCCGTACCGCCGGGCCCGTGCGACGGCCCCGCCGCCGTCCCGACCGCCGTCCCCACCGCCAATACCCGTGCGGAGGCTTCGCGATCACCCGTCCCCACCTCATCGTCTCAGCAGTAAGATTCACGGCACTGTGATAAATCGGCACGAGCCGTACGAGGTGATGACGATGGCCGCATCGAGGCCCGGGGACCGCGACGCCGTCGCGCTGGTGATCGAGGACTGGGCCCGCGAGCGGCCCGAGCTGGACACGAGCCCACTGGAAGTCCTCGCGCGCCTCCATCGCTCGTTCCTCCGCTACAGCACCCGCCTCACCGCGTCCATCGAGCGCCACGGTCTCTCCGTCGCGGGCTTCGACGTCCTGACGGCGCTGCGGCGGGCGGGTGCGCCCTACCGGCTGACGGCGGGTCAGCTCGCGGACTCGGGGCTCGTCTCCTCCGCCGGGGTCACCCTGCGCATCGACCGCCTGGAGAAGGACGGGCTCCTCGTGCGGGAGCGGGTCGCCGACGACCGCCGGGTGGTCTACTCCCGGCTCACGGAGAAGGGTCTCGCCACGGTCGACACCGTCTTCTCCGAGCACCTCGACAACGAGGACCGGATGCTCGCCGGGCTCTCCCCGGCCGAGCGGCGTCGGCTGGCCGTGCTGCTCCGGAAGCTGGAGATCTCGATCCTCGACTCCGACGAGGAGCCGGAGGGCGCCGAATAGGCGGAGGCCCAGGAGCCGTGCCGCCTTTCCGGCGCCCGTGGCGGGTGCGGCGTCACTCGATGGACAGTTCCAGCCCGCGCGCGTCGTCCGCCGATACCACGGCGGAAGGAGCGGGCGGTTCCGCCTCGAAGGGCATGTTCGGGTCGTCGATGTCGACCAGGACGGGTACGTCCCCGATCTCGAACTCGATGTGACGAGGCGTCGGCGTGCCCGTCTCGGGCACCTGGACGACCACCTCGCCGTCCTCTTCGGGGTGCGTGAGCGAGATCAGGCGTACCCCGTCCTTCGTTCCGCCGTTGCCCCGCTCGGCCGTGGTCACCGAGTCGGGCAGCTCCTCGTACGCCCGGTCCGTCCCGCACAGGGACAGGGCGAGGGCGTTCTTCAGCTCGCGGGCCGACCATTCCACGTACTTGCCGCGCGCCTTCTCGACCGCCGCTTCCGTGGAGGCCACCGCCTCGGGGTTCGTCAGCTTGGCGAGTTCCACGAAACTGCTCAGGCCCCCCTCGTCGTAGGCTTCCCAGGCCTGGTTCCCGACCATGACGAACCGGGTGGTGTTCCCCAGCGTTTCGTAGCTTCCGGCGCAGTTGCCCCGCCGGTCGACGTGCAGGTCGATCCGGGTGCCCACGTCGTCCCGGACCTCCCCCTTCAGTCCGTACGACCGGTACCCCCTGAAGATTTCCAGTGCCTCGGTCATGCGCTCCGCGTCGCTCGCGGACGGCACCGGCGAGGGCTTGCTCTCCGGCTTTCCGGTGCCGCTCCCACCGCACGCGGTCAGCGCCCCCGTCGCCACCACGCCGCACAACACCACGGACAGAGTTCTCCGCGTCACCATTTTCCGTGCCCTCCCCGATGTGCCACCCAGCCGGAAGTCCGGCGAGCTGATCAGCATCCCATCAGCCCGGCCGGTGGTCCGCCCGGTGGGGTGTGCCCGGGGCCGGGCGCGGCAGCGTCGTCCAGCGGGCCCGTCCGCCGCTGCCGGGCCCGACGCTTCGTGCGCCCGACCTGATTCATCCGATGACCTCCTGTCCGACCTCTTCTCCGCGATGCCGTGCGCCGCTACCATCGGGCTGCGCTTGGGAGCGCTCCCACCCCCCGCATCGGCCCACTGCCACCCGTGTGGCGGTCCAGCTCGGAGAGGACTTTTCCGTGCGCTTGAGAGCCAGACCCTTTGCCGCCCTGCTGGCGGTGTTCGCCCTGTCAGCAGGCTTGTCGGGCATCGCCACCCCCTCGGTGGCGCAGCCCCGGACGTCGGGGACCGCCGCCACCACGGCGGAAGCATCCGATCTGTCGTCGTCCGCCACCCTGGCGGCGGACTCGTACACCTGGAAGAACGTCCGTGTCGACGGCGGCGGTTTCGTCCCCGGGATCATCTTCAACCGGAGCGAGAAGAACCTCGCCTACGCCCGTACCGACATCGGCGGCGCCTACCGCTGGGACCAGTCGGGCAAGCAGTGGAAGCCGCTGCTCGACTCGGTCGACTGGGACCACTGGGGCTACACCGGCGTGGTGAGCCTCGCCTCCGACCCGGTCCAGCCGAACAACGTGTACGTCGCCGCCGGCACGTACACCAACGACTGGGACCCCACCAACGGCGCGGTACTGCGCTCCACCGACCGGGGCGCCACCTGGACGCCGTCGGTGCTCCCCTTCAAGCTCGGCGGCAACATGCCCGGGCGCGGGATGGGTGAGCGGCTGGCCGTCGACCCGCACAAGAACTCGGTGCTCTACCTCGGCGCCCCGAGCGGCAACGGCCTCTGGCGGTCCACCGATTCGGGTGCCACCTGGGCGAAGGTCACCTCCTTCACCAACCCCGGGAACTACTCCCAGGACCCGACCGACACCAGCGGCTACGGCAACGACAACCAGGGCGTCACCTGGGTGACGTTCGACGGGCGCGGCGGCACCTCGGGGACGGCGACGAAGAACATCTACGTCGGGGTGGCGGACAAGGACAACACCGTCTACCGCTCCACCGACGCGGGCGCCACCTGGACGCGGATCGCCGGACAGCCCACCGGCTACCTGGCGCACAAGGGCGTCCTGGACGAGGGCACCGGCTTCCTCTACCTCTCGCTGAGCGACACCGGCGGCCCGTACGACGGCGGCAAGGGGAAGCTCGCCCGCTACGACACCGCCACCGGCACCTGGATCGACGTCAGCCCGGTCGCCGAGGCCGACACGTACTACGGCTTCAGCGGCCTCACCGTGGACCGGCAGAAGCCCGGCACGCTGATGGCCACCGCCTACAGCTCCTGGTGGCCGGACACCCAGATCTTCCGGTCCACCGACAGCGGCGCGACCTGGACCACCGCCTGGGAGTACACGAGTTACCCCAACCGCTCCACCCGCTACACCCAGGACGTCTCCTCGGTGCCGTGGCTCACCTGGGGCGCCAACCCCTCGCCGCCCGAGACCAGCCCGAAGCTCGGCTGGATGACGGAGTCGCTGGAGATCGACCCGTTCGACTCCAACCGCATGATGTACGGCACCGGAGCCACGCTCTACGGCACCGAGAACCTCAAGAACTGGGACACCGGCAGCAAGTTCACGATCACGCCCATGGTCAAGGGGATCGAGGAGACGGCCGTCAACGACCTGGCCTCCCCGCCCTCCGGCGCCCCGTTGCTCAGCGCGCTGCTCGACGTCGGCGGCTTCCGGCACACGAACCTCGACGCCGTGCCCGCGATGATGTACACCTCGCCCAACTTCACCTCCTCCACCAGCCTCGACTTCGCCGAGGCGTCCCCCAGCACCGTGGTGCGCGTCGGTGACGCGGACGCGGCCCCGCACGTCGCGTTCTCGACGGACAACGGCGCCAACTGGTTCGGCGGCACCGACCCCTCGGGCGTCACCGGCGGCGGCACGGTCGCGGCGGCGGCGGACGGCAGCTCGTTCGTGTGGAGCCCGGCGGGCACCGGGGTGTACCGCACCACCGGCTTCGGCTCGTCGTGGACGGCCTCCACCGGCATCCCGGCCGGAGCCACCGTGGAGTCGGACCGCAAGAACCCGAAGAAGTTCTACGGCTACAAGGCGGGCGTCTTCTACGTCTCCACCGACTCCGGCGCCACCTTCACCGCGAAGGCGTCCACCGGCCTCCCGGCCGAGGGCAACGTGCGGTTCAAGGCCGTCCCCGGCATCGAGGGCGACATCTGGCTGGCCGGCGGCGCCGCCACCGGCTCGTACGGCCTGTGGCACTCCACCGACTCCGGCGCCACCTTCACCAAGCTGTCCAACGTGGCGCAGGCGGACACCATCGGATTCGGCAAGGCGGCCCAAGGCGCCTCGTACCAGACCCTGTTCACCAGCGCGAAGATCGGCGGGGTGCGCGGCATCTTCCGGTCCACCGACGCGGGCGCGAGCTGGACGCGGATCAACGACGACGCGCACCAGTGGGGCTGGACCGGTGGCGCGATCACCGGCGACCCGCGGATCTTCGGCCGCGTGTACGTCTCCACCAACGGCCGCGGCATCCTCTACGGCGACTCCGCGTCCGGTGACACCGGCACCACCGATCCGGGCACGGACCCGGGCACCGACCCCGGTACGGACCCGGGCACGGACCCCGGAACCGATCCGGGTACGGACCCCGGCACCCCCGCCGGTGCGGCCTGCAAGGCGACGTACAAGATCACCAACCAGTGGTCCGGCGGTTTCCAGGGCGACGTCACCCTCACCAACACCGGCGACACGGCGATCGACGGCTGGAAACTCGCCTGGACCTTCCCCAACGGGCAGCAGATCTCGCAGGCGTGGAACGCGACGGTCCAGCAGACCGGCACCTCGGTGACGGCCACCGACGCCGGCTGGAACGGCAAGCTCGCGGCCGGGTCCTCGGCGTCCTTCGGCTTCACCGGCAGCTGGACCGGGAGCAACGGCACGCCGACCGCCTTCACACTGGGAGGGAAGAGCTGCACCCTGTAGGCCCCGCAGGCGGAGTCCGGCCATGATCCGCCGGACACCGTCCCGGGCCTGAGCGATCCGGTGGGTCCGGCCGCCCGCGCCGTCCCGGCGCGGCGGTCGGCCCGCCGGCCCTCCGGTCGGGGCGCTTCGAACAGGCAAGCAGGGGCGTGACTGGTTCTCGTACAGGTTCGTGGACCATACTGCCCGCCGTGGAGCAGAGCATAGAGTCCAAGACGAAGCCCGAGTTCGCCGCGGGAACCGACCCGGCGTACATTCCCGGCCTCACGGCCCCCGTTCCGGTACGGACCGGGGACGAGGAGGAGGCCGGCGCACCGGCGGAAACGGCGGCCGACGACGCCGGGATCCCGGACGCCGTCCCGGCCGACACCGCCGAGAAGGCGGACGAGGCCCCGGAGGACGCCGCCGGGGAGTCCGCCGCGGCCGGTACGGAGCCGACGGTCACCGACGCCGACGCCGAAGCGTCCGGTGACGGTGACGGTGACGCGTCCGTTGACCGTGACGCTACCGCCGCCGGCTCCGCCGACGGTGACGAGGCCGGCGCGCCGGTCTTCGAGATCAGCGACCGGCGTGGGTCCATCCGCGTGGACAAGGCGGGAATCCGGTTCACGCTCGACGACCAGGAAGCCGACTTCGACTGGTCCGAGGTCTCCGCGGTCGAGGTGAAGACCGCCGGCATGGCCCGCCGGTTCACGCTCACCGTCCACGTCTCCTCGCGCCGCTGGTTCAACGCCGAGGTGGTGGCGGAGAGCCGGAAGCGGCTCAAGGAGTGGCCGGAAGAGCTCGACGTGGTCCTGGACGCCTACTTCGAGGAGTCGGAGGAGTCCTGACCCGGAACGGCGACCGGGAACGCCTGATTCCACCGCCAGGAGGGCCGGGAGGGGCGAAGGCCACCCGGCCCTCCGTCATGCGTGGGCGTGGTTCTCCCCGGAGGGGCGTACGGCGCACCCCGGGCGCGCGGCATAATCGCGACCATGCCGAACATAGGTGGGGACATCGTCGACCTGGGCCAGGGACTGTACGTCTGGCAACCGCCGGAGAGGGGCTGGGGGCTGGCCAACTGCGGCCTGCTCGCCTCGCCCAAGGGGGCGTTGTGGATCGACACCCCCTACGACCGGGCGCTGGCCGGGCAGTTCCTCGCGGCGAGCGAGGAACGGCTGCCGGAGGGCGTGTCGATCGACCGGGTGATCGTCACCCACGCCAACGGCGACCACTTCTGGGGCGCCGGTGTCGTGCCGGACGCCGAGATCATCGTCACGCGCGGGGCCCGCGAGCACATCCACTTCGAGCCCACCCCGCAGCAGCAGCACTCCCTGATCGCCTCCGGCGACCCGAAGACGCCTCTCGGGGCCTATCTGGCCCGGCACTTCGGCCCCTTCGACTGGTCGGACACCGAACCCGTCGTGCCCACCACGTACTTCACCGGCGAGCTCGAACTGACCCTGGACGGCCACCCGGTACGGATCACGGCGCTGCCGCCCGCCCACACCACGGGCGACCTGATCGTCCATCTGCCGGACCACGGCACGGTGTTCACCGGAGACGTGATCTTCGGTTCCACCCCCGAGCGGCCGGGCGACCACCCGTGCCACTGGGCCGGTCCGCTCGCCCACGTGATCGAGGCGTGCGAACGCGTCCTGGCCACCGGCGCGAAGACCGTCGTGCCGGGCCACGGACCGCTGCTCGGCCCGGCCGGAGTCCGTGACCACATCGACTACCTCGGCCACGTACGGACCCGCGCCCACGCCTGCCACGCGGCCGGAATCCCCGCGACGGAGGCGGCCCGCCGGATCGTCGCCGAGGGCCGCCACCCCGACCTGGGCCTGCCCGAACGCCTGGCCGTGACGGTCGGCACCGAGTACCGGCATCTGAACGGCTCCGAGCAGACGGGCGTGTTCGAGGTGATGTCCGAAGTCGCCTCGCTGGCGCAGGACATCGAGCGGGGGCTGGTCGGTCCGGCCCGCACCTGATCCCTACCGGCGTACGCCGTCGGCCGGCCGACGGCCGGCTGCCTCCGTCGCGGCCGGGGGCCTCCGTCCCCGCCCGGCCGCCCCGCCCCGCCGTACGCCCGCCGGGTCCGCCCGTCCGCCCGCGCGCAGGGCGACTGGATCGGCCCCGGCCTCTCCGGCTACGTTGATGCCGCGGCCAGGGACGGCCCGGTACGCGGCGGGGCCGATCCGAGGATCGGATTCCCGGCCGTGTCGCTGGTGGGCCGAACGGGTGAGGAACGAGAGGATTGGCCGATGAACAGCGAGCGCAGCCGGCGCACCGTCGACCGGCACACGGACGAGGTGACCCTGTGAGCAGGTACGACAGGTACGACGCCACTGACGCGCAGTGGGAGGGCCTGGCGCAGGTGGTACCGCTGCGGGGCCGCAACGAGTGGCCCTCCCGGGTCGACCACCACGCGATCGGGCAGGACAGGGCCGAGGAGCAGCGCAGGCTGGTGGTGCTGCGGGTCCAGGTCTTCTCCGACGCCCGCGAGGTGGCCGAGTACCTCGTCGCGCAGGTCCCGGTCCTGCTGGACCTGACGGCGGCCGAGACGGACGTGGCCAAGCGCATCCTCGACTTCAGCAGCGGGGTCGTCTTCGGACTCGGCAGCGGCATGCACCGGGTGGACCGGAACGTCTTCCTCCTCGCGCCGATCGGCATGGAGGTGGAGGGGGTGACCCCGGCGGGCATCCCTCAATCGTAGGAAGCTCTTCCGGGCAAAACGGTTCGCCCGCCGCAGCCGTGCGTACGGTCCGGGCATGACCACCACCGCCCCTCCTCCGAGCGCGACCCGCGTCTGCCCGCCCCGCGCCGCTCCCGGCGCCGCGCCCCGGCCCGTCCGCCCCGTCGTCACCGAACTGCGGCTGGCCGCCTTCGCCTCGCACTGGCGCCGGACCCTGCCGCTGGGGCCGCTGACCCTGCTCACCGGCCCCAGCGGCAGCGGTACCTCGTCCGCGCTGCGGGCCTACGAGGCGCTGGCCCGGCTCGGCGCGGGCGACGCGCTGGAGGACGTGTTCCCCGATCCCGTCTCCTGCGTGCCCGAGCGCGCGGCGGCCGACGCCGAGGGCCGGCGCGGGTTCCGCATCGGCTGCACCGTGGACGGTCCGGCGGGGCCGGTCAGGCTCGACGTGGCGGTCCAGGCCGAACCCTCGCTGCGCATCGTGGGCGAGCGGCTCACGGCGGACGGGCAGACCCTGCTCAGCACCGCGCTGCGCGACCCGCGCCGCCCGACCGTGCAGGCCGCCTGGCACACGGCGGGCCAGGTGCCGGTGACCCGGGCACCCCTCCCGGACGGCCGTCTCGCCACGGCGCTGCTGCCGCTGCGGGTGGCCGGCATCACCGAGGGCCAGTTACGCGTCCTCGCCGCCGCCGAGCAGGTGGTGGTGGGGCTGCACTCCGCCTTCCCCTGCGATCCGCTGCCCCGGGGGATGCGCGGACCGGCCCGCGCCGGGGAGGGGCGGCTGCGCCCGGGCTGCGACAACCTCGCCGCGGTGCTCGACCGGACCCGTACGCAGTGCGCGCAGCGGCACGCCCGGCTGGTGGCCACGGCGGCGGCCGGATGCGCGGGGCCGGTGACCGGGCTGACCACCCGGGACCTGGCGGACGGCACGGTGGAGGCCCTGGTGGGGCGCGGTGACGGGCGCACCACCCCGATGGGGCGTCTCGGCGACGGCGAGCTGCGCTATCTCGCCCTCGCGCTGGTGCTGCTGACGGGGCCTCATGTGCTGGAGGTGAACACCCCGGACGAAATCCCCTGGGCCATGCGCGCCCTCACCGTGCTGGCGGACGGGTTCGACCGGGGGCTCGACGGGCGCCAGGCGGGGGAGCTGATCAGGCTCGCCGCCGGGATCTGCGCCGACGGACACCTGCGGATGATCGGCACGGTGGGGGAGTCGGGTGCGGCACTGGCCGGCCGGACCGAGGGCGCGTCAGTGGTAGACCTGTCCGGGTGAACGAACTCGATGTGGCACAGCTCCAGCGGCGGCTCGCCGCCTTCGCCGAGTCCAGGCAGTGGGGTCAGTACCACACCCCCAAGAACCTGGCCTCGGCCCTCAGCGTGGAAGCCTCCGAACTGCTGGAGATCTTCCAGTGGCTGACCCCGGAACAGGCCGCGGCCGTGATGAACGACCCGGTGACGGCGCACCGGGTGGAGGACGAGGTGGCCGACGTCCTCGCCTATCTGCTCCAGTTCTGCGAGGTGCTCGGCGTGGATGCGCTGGCGGCGCTGTCGGCGAAGATCGACCGGAACGAGACGCGTTTTCCGGTGCCCGGGCGGTCCGAAGCCCCTGAGCATCACTCTTCGGAGTGATCGACTTATCCACAATCGCCTTCGTATCCACAGATTTCCGAATTCCTCTGTCCTTTCGGTACCGCCTCACTCACTGTGGGTAATGGACTGAGTGACCGGGTTTTCACAGTGACGGGGGACCGGATGGAAGCGGAACGACTGGTCGAGATCGGACGGCGCGCGCTGGCGGAGAGCCGGGGCGCGGCGGCCATCATGACCGAGGCGTGGCAGGCCCAGACGCTGGCGCGGGCGATCGGCGCCCGGCTGTCCGTCGCCGGGCCCGCCGAGTTACGCGGTGACGCGCGTGGGCTCGGTGAGATCGGTGGGAGGGAGTGGTCCGCGCCGGAGGCGCCGGTCCACCTGACCGGGCAGGCGCGTGCGGCCCGCCTCACGGAGGTGACCGACGTGGCGCGCACCCTCGACGGGCTGGCGCTGCTGCTCGGCGAGGCGGGCATGGCGCTCGTCGGGGTCGCCTGCGACACCGGCGAGGACACCCTCTACTGGCAGTGCATCGAAGCCATAGACGCGGCCGACGAGTCGATGGACCGGGTGCGGGGCATGCTCGGCCGCCTCGCCGAACAGGCGCGGGAGCGGGCGAGGGAGCGGGACGGCCCGTACGGCGCGATCCGGGGGTAGGGCCTCGGGCGGCCTCGGGCGGTGCCGCGTCGTGCCGGGGCGTTGATCCCGGTACGGACGCGCCCGGGCGAAGGAGGCACGAAGGGAGCCGCACGTGGGAGGCCGTGCGGGGGAGGCGCGCGAAGGGAGCCGCGCGAGGGGAGCCGGGCGGGAAGAGGCAGGATGGAACCATGGATCTGCGCATTTTCACCGAGCCCCAGCAAGGGGCGAGCTACGACACCCTGCTGACCGTCGCCAAGGCCACGGAAGACCTGGGATTCGACGCCTTCTACCGCTCCGACCATTACCTTCGCATGGGGGGCGGTGACGGCCTGCCGGGCCCGACCGACGCCTGGATCACGTTGGCCGGCCTGGCCCGCGAGACCAAGCGCATCCGCCTCGGCACGCTGATGACGGCGGGCACCTTCCGCCTTCCCGGGGTGCTCGCCATCCAGGTCGCCCAGGTCGACCAGATGTCCGGCGGCCGGGTCGAGCTGGGGCTGGGCGCGGGCTGGTTCGAGGAGGAGCACAAGGCGTACGGCATCCCCTTCCCGAAGGAGAAGTTCGGGCGCCTGGAGGAGCAGCTCGCCATCGTCACCGGCCTCTGGGCCACCGAGATCGGCAAGACCTTCAGCTACGACGGCACGTACTACCAGCTCACCGATTCCCCCGCGCTGCCCAAGCCGGCCCAGCCCAAGGTGCCGGTGCTGATCGGCGGGCACGGCGCGGTGCGCACCCCGCGGCTGGCCGCGCGGTACGCGGACGAGTTCAACATCCCGTTCGCCTCGCTGGAGGACACGGAGAAGCAGTTCGGCCGGGTGCGGGAGGCCGCGAAGGCGGCCGGGCGCGGCCCCGACGACCTGGTGTACTCCAACGCCCTCGTGGTCTGCGTCGGCAAGGACGACGCGGAGGTGGCGCGCCGGGCCGCCGCCATCGGCCGGGACGTGGATGAGCTGAAGGCCAACGGCCTCGCCGGTTCGCCGGCCGAGGTGGTCGACAGGATCGGGCAGTTCGCGGCGGTCGGATCCTCGCGGATCTACCTCCAGGTCCTCGACCTCGACGACCTGGACCACCTGGAGCTGATCTCCTCGCAGGTCCAGTCGCAGCTGAGCTGACGCACGGTCGAGGCAACGCGCGAAAGCGGAAGGAGTACCCGTGCGACCCGTCCGGAGAACTCTCGCCGACGCCCTCGCCGAGGGCCCGGTGGTGCTCGACGGAGGGCTCTCCAACCAGTTGGAGGCCCAGGGGTGCGAGCTGTCGGACGCGCTGTGGTCGGCGAGGCTGCTGACGGACGCGCCCGAGCAGATCGAAGCCGCGCACACCGCGTACGCGCTGGCGGGCGCACAGGTACTCACCACGGCCAGCTACCAGGCCACGTTCGAGGGGTTCGCCCGCCGGGGGACCGGACACCGCCGGGTGCGGGAACTCCTCGCACGGAGCGTGGAGCTGGCCCGTCGCGCGGGCGACCGCTCGGGGCACGAGACCTGGGTCGCCGCCTCGGTCGGGCCGTACGGGGCGATGCTCGCGGACGGCAGCGAGTACCGGGGCGGCTACGGCCTCTCCGTCGAGGAGCTGGAGCGCTTCCACCGCCCCCGGGTGGAGGCGCTGGCCGCGGCCGGTCCGGACGTACTGGCGCTGGAGACGGTGCCGGACACGGACGAGGCGCGGGCGCTGCTCCGGGCGGTCGCCGGTACCGGAGTCCCCGTGTGGCTCTCGTACACCGTCGCGGGCGGGCTGACCCGGGCGGGGCAGCCGTTGCGGGAGGCCTTCGCGCAGGCCGCCGGGAACGACCAGGTGATCGCGGTCGGGGTCAACTGCTGCGACCCCGCCGACGCGGACGGCGCGGTCCGGTGTGCGGCGGAGACGACCGGCAAGCCGGTGGTCGTCTACCCCAACAGCGGGGAGCGGTGGGACGCGCGGGCACGCCGGTGGACGGGTGCGAGCACCTTCGGCGGCCCGGAACGGGTCCGTACCTGGACACGGCACGGCGCCCGGCTGGTCGGCGGCTGCTGCCGGGTCGGCCCGGAGCGGATCGCCGCACTGAGCCGCGCGCTGTACGCGGACCCGGACGCGGACCCGGACGTGGACCCGGACGCGGGCGCACCGGCGGACCCGGACCGGAGCGCGGCCGGAGACCCGAGCCGGGACACGACCCGGCACGAGGCCCGGGACACGACTCGGCACACGACTCGGGACTCGGCCCCGGGCCGGGGCCCCGCGCCGGGCGGCCGGGGCGCGGAAAATCCCTGGTGAGGAGGGAGCCGCCCGCCCATACTCGGACAGGTGTTCATGACGATCAGTACGACCGGAACCCCGGAACGCCCCGCGACCGACCTCGGCTTCCTGCTGCACAAGCATCCCGACAAGGCGCAGACGTTCTCGACCTCGCACGGCACGGCGCACGTCTTCTACCCCGAGGCGTCCCCCGAGCGGTGCACGGCCGCGCTGCTGCTGGAGGTCGATCCGGTGGCGCTGGTCCGGCGCGGCAAGGGGAAGGGACGGGGCGGAGCTCCCGACGCGGCCCTCGCGAGTTACGTCAACGACCGCCCGTACGCGGCCTCCTCGCTCATGTCGGTGGCCATGACGACCGTCTTCAAGTCGGCGCTGCGGGGCGACTGCCGGGCCATGCCCGACCGGGCCGCCGCGCCGCTGCCGCTGCGCGTCGAGGTGCCCGCGCTGCCCGCGCGGGGCGGCGCCGAGCTGGTGGCGAAGCTCTTCGGGCCGCTCGGCTGGGCACGGGTGGAAGCGGAGCCGGTACCGCTGGACGAGCGGTTCCCCGAGTGGGGCGACTCCCGCTACGTACGGCTCGTACTGGAAGGGGAGTTGCGGCTCTCCGACGCGCTGCGCCAGCTCTACGTCCTGCTGCCGGTGCTCGACGACGCCAAGCACTACTGGGTGGCGCCGGACGAGGTGGACAAGCTGCTGCGGGCCGGTGAGGGCTGGCTCGCCGCGCACCCGGAGCACCGGCTCATCACCAGCCGTTATCTCTCCCGCCGTTGGGGGCTGACCCGCCAGGCCGAGCAGGCGCTGGAACTCGTACGCCTCGCCGAGTCCGACGACCTCGACGTGGAGAGCGTGGACAACGCCGTGGACGAGACCACGGACACCCCGGAGCGCCCGGTGCCGCTCGCGCACCAGCGGCGCGAAGCGATCCTGGCCGCCCTGCACGGTGCCGGTGCGGCCCGGGTGCTCGACCTCGGCTGCGGGCAGGGACAGTTGGTCCAGGCACTGCTCAAGGACGTGCGGTTCACCGAGATCCTCGGCGTCGACGTCTCGATGCGCGCGCTCACGATCGCCGCGCGCCGGCTCAGGCTGGAGCGGATGGGCGAACGGCAGTCCCGCAGGGTCGCGTTGCTGCAGGGCTCGCTCACGTACACGGACAAGCGGCTGCGGGGATACGACGCGGCGGTGCTCAGCGAGGTCGTGGAGCACCTGGACCTGCCGAGGCTGCCCGCGCTGGAGTACGCGGTGTTCGGCTCGGCGCGCCCCCGGACGGTGCTCGTCACGACGCCGAACGTCGAGTACAACGTGCGCTGGGAGACCCTTCCGGCCGGGCACGTCCGCCACGGCGACCACCGCTTCGAGTGGACCCGGGCCGAGTTCGGCGACTGGGCGGAGGGCGTGGCGGACCGCTACGGCTACACGGTCGCGTTCACCCCCGTCGGGCCGGACGACCCCGAGGTGGGACCGCCCACCCAGATGGCGGTCTTCACGCTGGCCGAGAGCGGGGCCGAGAGCGGGGCCGCGAGCGACAACGGCAAGAACAGGAACACGAACGAGAGAGAGAAGGAGGCGAAGGCGGCATGACCACCCACAACGACAACGCCGGCATCGACACCACCAGCGCCACCGCGGGGCCGCCGACGGCCGGGCCCCGGACCCTGCCCGTGCCCGACCTCTCGCTCGTCGTGCTGATCGGGGCCACCGGCTCCGGCAAGTCGACCTTCGCGCACCGCCACTTCAAGCCCACCGAGGTCGTCTCCTCGGACTTCTGCCGCGGCCTGGTCGCCGACGACGAGAACGACCAGAGCGCGAGCCGCGACGCCTTCGACGTGCTCCACTACATCGTCGGCAAGCGCCTCGAAGCGGGCCGGCTGACCGTCGTGGACGCCACCAACGTGCAGTCCGAGGCCCGCCGCAGGCTCGTCCAGCTGGCCAGGGAGTACGACGTGCTGCCGGTGGCCGTGGTGCTCGACCTCCCCGAGGAGATCTGCCTGGCGCGCAACGCGAAGCGGCCCGACCGGGCGGACATGCCGCGCCACGTCGTCCAGCGCCACCGGCGCGAGCTGCGCCGTTCGCTGCGCGGTCTGGAGCGTGAGGGCTTCCGGAAGGTGCACCTGCTGCACACCGAGGAGGAGACCGACCGGGCCGCCGTCGTGCGCGAGCGCCGGTACAACGACCTGCGCCACCTCACCGGCCCCTTCGACATCATCGGTGACATCCACGGGTGCAGCGGTGAGCTGGAGTCCCTGCTCGCCGAGCTCGGTTACACGGACGGCAGCCACCCCGAGGGGCGGACGGCGGTCTTCGTCGGCGACCTGGTCGACCGGGGCCCGGACAGCCCCGGGGTGCTGCGCCGGGTGATGTCCATGGTCGCCTCGGGCGACGCGCTCTGCGTGCCCGGCAACCACGAGAACAAGCTCGGCCGCTACCTCAAGGGCCGCAAGGTCCAGCACACCCACGGCCTGGCCGAGACCATCGAGCAGCTGGAGCGCGAGGACGGTACCGACCCCGAGTTCCGCGCGCGGGTGGCGGAGTTCGTCGCGGGGCTCGTCAGCCACTACGTGCTGGACGGCGGCGACCTGGTGGTGTGCCACGCCGGGCTGCCCGAGAAGTACCACGGCCGCACCTCCGGCCGGGTCCGCTCGCACGCCCTGTACGGCGACACCACCGGCGAGACCGACGAGTTCGGCCTGCCCGTGCGCTACCCGTGGGCCGAGGAGTACCGGGGCCGCGCGGCCGTCGTCTACGGCCACACCCCGGTCCCCACCGCCTCCTGGGTCAACAACACCCTCTGCCTGGACACCGGGGCCGTCTTCGGCGGCAAGCTGACCGCGCTGCGCTGGCCGGAGCGCGAGATCGTCGACGTGCCCGCCGAGAAGGTCTGGTACGAGCCGGTCAGGCCGCTGGCGACCGAGGCGCCGGGCGGCAGGGAGGGCCGTCCGCTCGACCTCGGGGACGTCCACGGCCGCCGGATCGTGGAGACGAGCCACATGGGCCGGATCTCGGTGCGCGAGGAGAACGCCGCAGCCGCGCTCGAAGTGATGAGCCGGTTCGCGGTCGACCCGCGGCTGCTGCCGTACCTCCCGCCGACGATGGCGCCGACCGCCACCTCCCACGAGGACGGTTACCTGGAGCACCCGGCCGAGGCCTTCGCGCAGTACCGGGCGGACGGCGTCACCACGGTCGTGTGCGAGGAGAAGCACATGGGGTCGCGGGCGGTCGCCCTGGTCTGCCGGGACGCCGCCGCCGCCCGTGAGCGCTTCGGCACGGACGGGCCGACCGGCGCGCTCTACACCCGTACCGGGCGGCCGTTCCTGGACGACGCGGAGCTCACCGAGACGCTCCTCGGCCGGATCCGGGCCGCGGTCACCGCCGCGGGGCTCTGGGAGGAGTGGGACACCGACTGGGTCCTGCTCGACGCGGAGCTGCTGCCCTGGTCGCTGAAGGCGGGCGGACTGCTCCGCTCGCAGTACGCCGCCGTGGGCGCCGCCGCCGGTGCCGCCCTCCCGCCGGCCCTCGCCGCGCTGGAGGCCGCCGCGGGCCGGGGCGTCGACGTGGCCCCTCTCGCCGGACGCCAGCGTGAACGCGCCGGGGACGCCGCCGCGTTCACCGAGGCGTACCGGCGCTACTGCTGGAACACCGAGGGGCTGGACGGGGTGCGGCTCGCGCCGTTCCAGGTCCTCGCGGTACGGGGGCGGTCGCTCGCCGCAGAACCGCACGACGCGCAGCTCGGGTGGCTGGACCGGCTCGTCGAGCACGACCCGACCGGCCTGCTCCAGGTCACCCGTCGGCTCGTCGTCGACACCGGCGACGAGGCGTCCGTCCGCGCGGGCGTCGACTGGTGGCTGGAGATGACCGGCAGCGGCGGCGAGGGCATGGTCGTCAAGCCGCTCGGCGCTCTCGTGCGGGACGCCAAGGGGCGGCTCGTGCAGCCGGGCGTCAAGGTGCGCGGCCGGGAGTACCTGCGGATCATCTACGGCCCCGAGTACACCCGCCCCGACAACCTGGAGCGGCTGCGCTCCCGGTTCCTCGGGCACAAGCGCTCCCTGGCGCTGCGGGAGTACGCGCTCGGCCTGGAGGCGCTCGACCGGCTGGCCGGGGGCGAGCCGCTCTGGCGGGTCCACGAGGCGGTCTTCGCCGTCCTCGCCCTGGAGTCGGAGCCGGTCGACCCCCGGCTGTGACGCATCGCGGTGACACATCGCGGTGACGCACCGCCGTGACGTACCGCTGTGACGCACGCCCCGAGACCGGCAGGCGATTCGCGGGGTGAAGCGGGTGCCGCCCGGTGAGGATGAGGACATGGGATTCCATGTCGACTCCGAGGCCGGGCGGCTGCGCCGCGTCATCCTGCACCGCCCCGATCTGGAACTGAAGCGACTCACCCCGAGCAACAAGGACGCGCTCCTCTTCGACGACGTGCTCTGGGTGCGCCGCGCCCGGCAGGAGCACGACGGCTTCGCGGACCTGCTGCGCGACCGGGGCGTCGAGGTCCACCTCTTCGGCGACCTGCTCCGGGAGGCGCTGGGCGTCCCGGTGGCCCGCCGCCTGGTGCTGGACCGGGTCTTCGACGAGAAGGAGTACGGCCCGCTGGCCACCGAGCACCTGCGGGCGGCCTTCGAGGAACTGACCCCGGCGGAGCTGGCCGAGGCGCTGGTCGGCGGGATGACCAAGCGGGAGTTCCTGGACCGGCACGCCGAGCCGGTCTCGGTCCGCTTCCACGTCATGGAGCCGGACGACTTCCTGCTCGGCCCGCTGCCCAACCACCTCTTCACCCGGGACACCTCGGCCTGGATCTACGACGGGGTCTCCATCAACGCGATGCGGTGGCCCGCCCGGCAGCGCGAGACCGTCCACTTCGAGGCGATCTACCGCCACCACCCGCTCTTCACCGGCCCCGAGGCGGGCGTCTTCCACCACTGGTCGCAGGGCCAGCACGACTACCCGTCGACCATCGAGGGCGGGGACGTGCTGGTGATCGGCCGGGGCGCGGTGCTCGTGGGGATGAGCGAGCGCACCACCCCGCAGGCGGTCGAGATGCTGGCGCGCGGGCTGTTCGACGCCGGTTCCGCGCACACGATCGTGGCGCTGGACATGCCGAAGCGGCGGGCGTTCATGCACCTGGACACCGTGATGACGATGGTCGACGGCGACACCTTCACCCAGTACGCCGGACTCGGCATGCTCCGCTCGTACACCATCGAGCCGGGCGACGGGCCCCGTGAGCTGAAGGTCACCGACCATCCGCCCGAGCACATGCACCGGGCCGTCGCCGCCGCCCTCGGACTGGACGCGATCCGCGTCCTCACCGCCACCCAGGACGTCCACGCCGCCGAGCGCGAACAGTGGGACGACGGCTGCAACGTCCTGGCCATCGAGCCCGGGGTGGTCGTCGCCTACGAGCGCAACGCCACCACCAACACCCATCTGCGCAAGCAGGGCATCGAGGTCCTGGAGATCCCCGGCAGCGAGCTGGGGCGGGGCCGGGGCGGCCCCCGGTGCATGAGCTGCCCCGTCGTCCGCGACCCGGTGTAGGCCGTGTGGTGAAAGTCCCGCCTGGTGATCGGGCCTCTGACCGGTCCCGATCGGGCCCCGCACAGCTCTGTATAGCGATGCATTGCCTCGTATACACTTCCAGGGATGCCGTACGCCGAAGATCCCCGTCCGACCCAGGAGCAAGAACCATGGCCATAGACCTCGCAGGCCGTCACTTCCTCAAGGAGCTCGACTTCACCGCCGAGGAGTTCCTCGGGCTGGTCGAGCTGGCCGCGGAGCTGAAGGCGGCCAAGAAGTCGGGGAGCGAGGTCCAGCGGCTGCGCGGCAAGAACATCGCGCTGATCTTCGAGAAGACGTCGACCCGCACCCGCTGCGCCTTCGAGGTCGCCGCCGCGGACCAGGGGGCCTCCACCACGTACCTGGACCCCGCCGGTTCGCAGATGGGGCACAAGGAGTCCGTACGGGACACGGCGCGGGTGCTCGGCCGGATGTTCGACGGGATCGAGTTCCGAGGCGACAGCCAGCAGGCGGTCGAGGAGCTCGCCGCCTACGCGGGGGTCCCGGTCTTCAACGGCCTGACCGACGAGTGGCACCCCACCCAGATGCTGGCCGACGTCCTCACCATGGTCGAGCACACCGACAAGGACATCCGCGACGGCGGCTTCGCCTTCGCCTACCTCGGTGACGCCCGCTTCAACATGGGCAACTCCTACCTGATCACCGGCGCGCTGCTCGGCCTGGACGTGCGGATCGTGGCACCCGAGGCGTACTGGCCCCACCAGGACATGGTGGCGCGGGCCCGGGAGCTGGCCGCCGTCAGCGGCGCGAAGATCACCCTCACCGAGGACATCGCCGAGGGCGTGGCCGGGAGCGACTTCATCGCCACCGACGTCTGGGTCTCCATGGGTGAGCCCAAGGAGGTCTGGGCCGAGCGCATCGCCGCCCTCGCCCCGTACACCGTGACCATGGACGTGCTGCGCGCCACCGGGAACCCCGGCGTGAAGTTCCTGCACTGCCTGCCCGCGTTCCACGACCTCGGCACCGCGGTCGGCCGGGAGATCCACGCCGTGCACGGGATGACCGAGCTGGAGGTCACCGACGAGGTCTTCGAGTCCGCCCACTCGGTGGTCTTCGACGAGGCGGAGAACCGCATGCACACCATCAAGGCGGTCCTCGTCGCCACGCTCGCGGACGCCTGAGCGGAGCGCGTGGGGCTCGCGCGGGCGGCGGCCACGCCCGCGGGCGCCCGGGGGCGGGACACGAGGGGCACGGGTCCGTTCCCCGCACCCTGAAGGGCTGCCCCGTACTCCCCGGTGGGTGCGCGGGGCAGCCCTTTGCCCCGCTTGCATGGTGATGCATCCAATTGGGTGAACATGCGCGTCGGCGGCTACCATGGTCCGTCTCGTTGGGGTCCGAGCTTGCAGGCTCGGGCCCCATTGCCATGTACGGCACCGCCCCCCACGGCGCGCCGGGCGTGGTCCCCCCACCGCACCACCAGAGAAGAGAAACGCCGCATGAGCGCGCAGCGCACGATCCGGCCGGGCCCACCCAGCTCCGGCCCGCGCCGCAAGAGCCCCGAACAGCTGGTCGCCGAGTCCGGGACGGACCTCGAGGGGCACGGCCTCAAGCGCACCATGGGCCTGTTCCAGCTGGTCTGCTTCGGTGTCGGCGCGGTCGTCGGCACCGGCATCTTCGTCGGGCTCTCGGACAGCGTCTCGGAGGCCGGCCCGGCCGTCGTGATCTCGTTCGTGCTGGCGGCGATCACCTGCATCTTCACGGCGTTCTCCTTCGCCGAGCTGGGCGGTGCGATCCCCGTCTCCGGCAGCTCCTACTCCTTCGCGTACGCCACCTTCGGCGAGCGCACCGCGTTCCTCGTCGGCGGCTGCCTGCTGCTGGAGTACGGCGTCTCGGTCTCCGCGGTGGCGGTGGGATGGAGCCAGTACGTCAACGAACTGCTGCACAGCCTCTTCGGGGTACAGCTGCCCGAGGCGCTCTCGGCCGGCCCCGCCGACGGCGGTGTCGTCAACCTGCCGGCCGTCCTGGTGATCGCCATGGCCGCCGCGCTCCTCGTGCGCGGAGTCCGGGAGAGCGCGGGTGCGACCGCCGCGATGGTGGTCCTCAAGATCTCCATCCTGGTGGCTTTCTGTGCCATCGCCTTCACCGCGTACCGCCACGACAACCTGTCGCCGTTCGCGGGCAGCGGCCTCTCCGGGATCACGTCCGGGGCCTCGCTGGCCTTCTTCTCGTACATCGGCTTCGACGCGATCACCACCGCCGGCGAAGAGGTCAGGAACCCTCGGCGGAACATCCCCGTCGCGATCATGATCTGCCTCGGCCTGGTCACGCTGCTCTACTGCGCGGTCGCCGTCGCCGCCATCGGGGCGCTCGGCCCGGAGAAGGTCGCCGACACGCCCGCCGCGCTCTCGGCCGTGGTCAACCAGGTCACCGACTCCACCGTGGGCGGCGGCATCGTCGCGTTCGGCGCGGTCGTCGCCATCGCCTCCGTCGTGCTGGCCGTGATGTACGGCCAGACCCGCATCCTCATGTCGATGGCCCGGGACGGACTGGTGCCGCGGATCTTCGAACGCGTCTCGCCGAAGACCCACACCCCGGTCGCCAACACCTGGATCGTCGCCGCCGTCTTCGCGGTCCCGGCCGCCTTCTCCTCGCTCGACGCGGTGGTGAACCTGACCACCATCGGCACCCTGGGGGCGATGGCCGTCGTCAACCTCGCCGTCATCCAGCTGCGCCGCCGCAACCCCGGGCTGAAGCGCTCCTTCCGGGTGCCGCTCTACCCGGTCAGCCCGGTCCTGGGCGTCGCGTTCTGCCTCTACCTGATGTACGGGACCGGCTGGGAGGCCTGGGCCGAGTTCGCGGCGTTCCTGCTCGCGGGCTCCCTGCTGTACTCCTTCTACGGCCGCAGCCGCTCGCGCCTGGTCAGCTCAGCGGAGCAGGACCCGGCTGGGCAGGCACCACCGGCAGCGTGAACCAGACCGCCTTGCCGTGCTCCGTGGTGCGGTGACCGCAGGCGGAGCTGAGGGTACGGATCAGCAGCAGGCCGCGCCCGTGCTCCTGCCACGGGTCCGGCATGGTGTCCGGGCCCGCGGCGGCCAGGCCGCCCGGCGGCTCGGGGTCGCGGTCGTGGACCTCCACCTGGCAGCCGGTCGGCAGCAGCTCCACCACCAGCTCGATGGGCTCCTGGCTGTCGGTGTGCTCGACGGCGTTGGTGACCAGCTCGGCGGTGAGCAGTTCGGCGGTGTCGCTGTCCGGGGGCGCGTCGATGTCGTTGAGCGCGCTGCGGACGAGAGCGCGGGCGATCGGCACGGCCGCGGTCGTGTGCGGCAGCTCGATGCGCCAGGAGGCGGGTGCGGGATCGGCGGGCGGCAAGACGGCTTCCGTTCGGGTCGCGGGGTTCCTTGCGTGGAAGCCGTCCGGCGGCGGAGGGGCCGTCGTGCGGTGCGCGCGGCCGTCCGCGCCGGGATGGCTTCCGTGTTCCAACCTACGGATCGGGACGTCCACGTACAGGGGCCACCCGACCGGTATGAAAAGGACTTTCGGGCCACACTCTCACGAACCGCCCGACCCGTGGCTGTGAGGACAGTCACTCTACGCGGCGTCGGGTGATGCCCGTACCACCCTGTGTGGGCACCCGCGCGCCCCGCGCCCCCGGGACGCGGGACGGGGCCCGGTCGTCCGTGCGGACGGCCGGGCCCCGTCGGGGTACCGGGTGGAGCGGGGCGGATCAGTAGGGCTTGACCAGCACGTGGGCGGCGCCCGGGATGCCGATCTTCAGGAGCTCGTCCTCCTCGGGCGTCGTCGGGTTGCCGGTCTCCTGCTTGAGGACCGCCCGCGACAGGCTCTGCACGAACATCGCGCGCGGCCGGCGCCGGGCTTCCCAGGCCGCGAGCGCCGCCGGGACGTCGGCCTCGGCGTCCAGCGACCGCGCCAGCACCAGGGCGTCCTCCACGGCCATCGCCGCGCCCTGCGCCAGCTGCGGCGCGCTGGCGTGCGCGGCGTCGCCGGCGAGCACGATCCGGCCGACGTGCCAGGGCTCCTCGACGGTCACCTGGGAGATCCGGGAGTACACCACGGCCGCCGGGTCGGTGACGTGCTTCACCGCCTCGGCCACCGGCCCGCCGAACGCGGTGAGCCGCTCCGCCAGCTCCTCGTGCGCCCGCTCCGGGTCCGGCCGGAAGTCCGGCTCCTCACCGAAGACCGCGCCCAGGTACATCAGCTCGTCGGTGATCGGGGTGAGCAGCGCCTTGGCGTCCTCGTTGCCCGCGCTCATCACGACGCCCTGGACCTCCGGCAGCCGCGGCACGGTGACGCGCCAGTTGGCGAAGCCCGTGTACTCGGGGGTGTACGTGTCGCCGTACAGCCGCTTGCGCAGCGGCGAGCCGATGCCGTCGAAGCCGACGACCAGGTCCCAGCGGGCGGACGAACCGTCCGACAGGGTCACGTCGACCCCCGCGCCGTCGTCGGACAGCTCGGTGATCGTCGTGCGGTAGGTGACGGACGCGCCGGCGGCCGTCGCGGCCTCGGCGAGAATCCGGGCCAGCTCGGGCCGGGGTATGCCGTTGTTCGAGGGGGCGTCGTCCATGCGCGGCTGCGGGATCTTGGCCAGCGGGGTGCCGGCCGGGTCGCAGATGGTGAGGATCTCCCACTCGTAGCCCGCTTCGAGGCAGGCGTCCAGGGCCCCGATCTCCCGCATGACGTGCAGGGCGTTGGACGGCTGGATGATGCCGACGCCGAGAGCCTCGACGCCGTCGCGCACTTCGGCGACCTGGACGGTGTGACCGCTGCGGGCGAGCGCGGTGGCCAGGGTGAGGCCGCCGATCCCGCCGCCGTGGATCAGTACGCGCAGGGGTGTTGCCATGTCTGTTCTCTTTCCGAGGAGGTCGAGGGGTTCAGGAGCCGGGGGGAAGGCGCGGGCGCCGCGCGCTCAGCCGACCGCCGCCGGGAGGGCCATCAGATGGTCGACCAGGGCCAGCAGCACGTCACGGCCGAAGGAGCGCTCGCGCACGTCGCCGACGAGGAGGGGGACGTGCGGGTCCAGGTCGAGCGCCGCGCGGATCTCCCCGGGGCTGCGGGTGTTGTGGCCGTGGAAGCAGTTGATCGCCACCACGAACGGGATGTCCCGGCTCTCGAAGAAGTCGATCGAGGCGAAACTGGTGTCCAGCCGGCGGGTGTCGGCGATGACGACACCGCCCAGGGCCCCGTTGACCAGGTCGTTCCACATGAACCAGAAGCGTTCCTGGCCGGGCGTGCCGAACAGGTAGACCACCAGTTCCGGGCTGACCGTGATGCGGCCGAAGTCCAGCGCGACCGTCGTGGTGCTCTTCTGGCCGACACCGGCCAGGTCGTCCACGCCGATGCTGGCCTTGGTCAGGAACTCCTCGGTGCGCAGCGGGGCGACCTCGCTGACCGCGCCCACCAGGGTGGTCTTGCCGACGCCGAAGCCACCGGCGATGAGTATCTTGACGGCGCTGGGCGCCGCTTGAGGCGTTGTCATCTTGCTCAGAGTCTCCGGAGTCCGTCACGTACGGCGGCCAGCAGGCCCATGTGGGCCCCGCCGGAGGCCCGTGCCACCGAGAGCGGGGCACGGGCCAGCAGCAGGCCCTGGGAGACCAGATCCGCCAGCAGGATCTTGGTCACCGAGATCGGCAGGTCGAGATCGGCGGACACCTCGGCGACCGCGGCGGGGTGCGTGCAGCGGTCGAGGATCATGCGGTGTTCCGGCTGGAGCCGGCCCGGCCGCAGCGGTGCACCGTGCTCGTCGCGCATGTCGTGCACGGTCGTCAGCACGGTGATGAGGGTGAAGTCGTCCCGCTCGGGAGCGGTCCGGCCCCGGGTGATCGTGTACGGGCGCACCATGGTGCCCGCACCGTCGTCCTCATAGTCGTCGGTCTCGTCGTCGTCCCAGTAGGGCGTCACACCCGCTGCCCGTCCCCGGTGCCGGTGCCGAAGGCGTCGAACTCGCCCCGCACGGGCGCGGTGAGCTTCTGGCCGACCTGCTGGACCAGGTTGTGCATGGCGAGCGACATCACCTCGGCGTCCACCTCCTGGGAGGCGACGACGGCGAGGTGGGTGCCCTGGCCGGCGGTGATGATGAAGAGCCAGAGGTCGGCCAGCTCCACGATGACCTGGTGCACCGTGCCGCCGCGGAACAGCTGGCCCACGCCCCGGGCGAGGCTCTGCTGCCCGGTGCAGATCGCGGCGAGCCGCTCGGCGTCGGACCGGTCGATGGTCCGGGAGTGGCTCACGACCAGTCCGTCGTCGGACAGCAGCACGGCGTTGACGGTCTCGGCCACCGAGTCCACCAAGCCGTCGAGCAACCAGTCGAGATCCTGGAGCGTGGCCGTTGTGCGTGTCATGACCGTTCTTCTCTCGGGTTGAGGGGCGAAGGGGGAGGGGGAATCTGCGCGGACGTCCCGTCGGCCGAGCGCGCCTCGCGCGACCGCCGCTGGAACGCTCCGATCGCCGCACCGGCCCGCCGGGGAGCGGGCCTGAGCAGGGGGTTCTCGTCCCAGCTCGGGGTCCTGGGCGCGGCGGCCGGACGGCCCGCCGCGGGGTCGACCCGCAACTCGTCGACCAGGCTGGCCTGACGGACCCGGCGGGGGAGCGGGGGCTCCGAGCCGGGTGCCGGGGTGTCCTGGCCGGGCGGGAGCGCCGGGTGACCGGAGACCTCGGGCTGCCGGTCGCCGCCGTGCGTGTGGTTCCCGTAGGGCGAGGTGTCCGCGTCCGCGTCCGGGTAACCGCCCGGGTACGACGGCTGCTCCTGGTACGACTCCTGGTAGGGCTCCTGGTACGACTCCGGGTAGGCGGAGCCGGGTTCGGGGAACTGACCGGCCCGCGTGTCCTGGTCCCCGAAGCCGTGGCCCGGCACCGGGTACTGCCCGGCCGCCGTCATGTACGGCTGCTCCTGGGCGGAGTACCCCTGGTCGCCGGGCGCGTAGGGGGCCGAGGGTTCGTACGCCCGGTCGTCCGGACCGTAGGGCGGCTGGTCGCCGGAGCCGTAGGAGCCCTCGGGCGTGCCGTACGGATCCCGCGCGGGGGCGTAGGAGGTGTCCGCGTACGACTCCTGCCCGTACTCCTCGGGGGAGGAGTACGGGGGTTCCGGGACGGTGTACGTACCCGACTGGACCGGCCGGTCCTGGTCCGTGGCGGCGGGGGGCCGTGCCTCGGACCCGACGGGGGGCGCGGACCGCTGGGAGCGGGCGGCGTGGTCGACCAGGGCGGTGACCCCGGCCATCGCCCGGCCCTGGACGCGGGACGGCAGCGCGCCGGTGGCGGCGGGGACCTCCTCGCGCACGGGCTCCGGCGCGGGCGCCGCGGCCACGGCGGCGACCGGGCGCCCGGTCGGATGGGCGACCGTGAGCTCGTCGGGGACGAGCACGACGACCCGGGTGCCGCCGAACGCCGACGAACGGAACTCCACCCGCAGGTCGTGCTGGTGGGCGAGGCGGGAGATCACGTGGAGGCCGAGCCGGATGTCCTCGGAGTGGGCGAGCACGTCCATCCGGGGCGGCCGGCTCATCAGCTCGTTGGCTTCCGCCAGTTGGTGCTCCTCCATGCCGAGACCGCGGTCCTCGACCTCGATGGCCAGACCGCGGCTCACCTTGGCGGCCCGCACCTCCACCGGACTCGGCGGCCGGGAGAACGCCAGCGCGTTCTCGATCAGTTCGGCCAGCACGTGCGAGACCGGGCCGACGGCCCGTTCGGAGAGCCAGGGCGTTCCGTCGAGGTCGAGCACCACCCGCTGGTAGTCCTGCACCTCGCCCTGGGCGGAGCGCATGACGTCCAGCAGCGGAACGGGCTTGCGCCAGCGCCGGTGCGGGGCACCGCCCGCCAGGATGACCAGGTTCTCCTCGTACCGGCGCAGACGCGCGGTGAGGTGGTCCAGGTCGAAGAGGCCGTCGAGCACCTCGGGGTCCTCGTGCTTGCGCTCCAGCTCGTCCAGCTTCTTGAGCTGCTGGCCGATGAGCTGCTGGGTGCGGCGGGCGATGCGCTGGAGGAGGCGCTCGAACCCGCGGTGCTGGTCGGCCTGTTTGACGGCGGCGGCGAGCGCGCTGGTGCGGGCGAGGTTGAGGGCGTCGCCGAGCTGGGTGATCTCGTCGCCCGTCCTGCCCTTGCGGTCGGACTCGATGGCGCGGGCCTCGGCCTCGACGTCGATCTTCTCGCCCTGGCCGAGCCGTTCGACGACGTCCGGGAGGGTGCGTTCCAGCTCCTCCGCGCGGTCCTGGAGGCGCTTGATGCGACGGCGCAGGTTACGCGTGAGGCGCCAGGTGGTCAGGATGACCGCGACCACCGCGAGCAGGCCGACGACCGTGGTGACCACCATCTTGACCAGCAGCGACACGATGGTGTTCTTGCCGATCGTGACCACCAGCGAGGTGCGGTGTTCGAGCAGGTCCACGAGTTGGGGGGTGACCTGGTCCATCGTCGAGCGCCAGGACTTCTCCGAGGCGCCGATCCGGACGAACCCCTTGGAGTCGGCGGCGCGGGGCGCGAGGATCTGCGCCTCCAGCTTCGTCTTCGTCTTCCAGGCCTCGCCACCGGCCATCTCGTTCCACATCGCCCGCTCGTCGGCGGGGAGGTTGGGGAGCACCTTGGTGGAGTACTGGAAGGACTGGCCGGTGATCTCCTTGCGCAGCTGCGCGAGGTCGGCGGTGCTGAGCTTGCCGTCGGACCAGCCGCGGGCGAGCAGCGCGTCCGAGCGGGAGACCATCTCCTTGACCCAGAAGAGGTCGACCAGCGGCGCGGACGCCGTGGTCACCTCGCCGTTGTCCACCTGGCTGAGGGCGGCGAAGAGCTGGAGGTCGACCGCGATGAGGTCGGTGTAGTAGCCGTAGACGACCGCCTGCTGCTCGTCGTCGCCCTGGTCCACCAACGTCCGTTGCGCGGGGAGCTGGTTGATGGACTCACGGGCCTTGCCGACGGCCTCGCGCACCTTGGACGGGGCGCTGTCGGCGGAGATGTCCGAGACGGACTGGAAGGTCTCGATCGCCTTGTCGGTGAGCTTGCGCTGCCGCTGGAGCGCCTCCTTCGAAGCATCGGGATCGGCCAGCGCTTCCGCACTGAGCCGCCGTTCCTCCTGCAGGTTGTAGTACACGATGTTGGACGGCTGGCCGGCCTTCTGGGCCAACTGCCCCTGAGCTGCCTGCCGCTGGAAGTCGAGCAGGGTCTGACCACTGGTGACCGCCCAGAGGGCCGCGAGGGCGATGCCGGGGACGATGGCCAGGATGAGCAGGGCTGTCCGCAGCGACATGGGGGTCGAGTCGGTGCGCCGAGACGCGCGCGTGCGCAGGGCATTCTCCTTGACGTGGGTGACGGTCTCACGACCAGTCAATTCCGTTGAGAACTTCGACACATAGATACTAGGCACAGTGAAAAAATGAAGAGAAAGTGGGCTCACATGAACAACACCGGTCCCACATATCCCTCACACGCCTAGGCGTCGCGCGGGACCCCTCGCGGGGACCGCCCGGGTGGAGATGGGGCGCCGCCGCACCTCGTGCGGCGTGCCGGACGGGTGAACGCCGCCGGGGGATATATCCATACTCAGTGCCTCATTCTCCGGACACCCCGCTGTGATCGCGCTCGTCCTCTGCCACTTCGCCCTGGCTGCCTGCGCCGGTCCCCTGGTGCACCGGCTGGGCAGCCGCGCGTTCGTCGTGCTCGCGCTCCCCCCGGCCGCCACCACGGCCTGGGCCTTCACGTTGTGGACGAGCGCCGCCGACGGGCGGGACGACACCTGGTCCTGGGACTGGATCCCCGCGTACGACGTCTCCGTCGACCTGCGCCTCGACGCCCTCGGCGAGCTGATGGTGCTGCTCGCCGCCGGGGTCGGCACCCTCGTGCTCCTGTACTGCGCCTCGTACTTCGCCGACGACACCCCCCAACTGGGCCGGTTCGCCGGGAACCTGCTGGCCTTCGCCGGTGCCATGCTCGCGCTCGTCCTCGCCGACGACCTGATCACGCTCTACGTGTTCTGGGAGCTGACCACCGTCTTCTCCTACCTGCTGATCGGGCACACCAGCGAGAGGAAACAGAACCGCAGATCGGCGCTCCAGGCCCTCACCGTCACCACCTTCGGCGGACTCGCCATGCTGGTCGGGTTCCTCATCATCGGCCGGGCGGCGGGCACTTACCGGATCTCGGAGATCGTCGCCGACCCGCCCACCGCCTCCGTCGCCGTCCAGGCGGCCGTCGCGCTGGTCCTGGCGGGCGCGCTGTCCAAATCCGCGATCTGGCCGTTCTCCCTCTGGCTGCCCAACGCCATGGCCGCCCCGTCCCCGGTCAGCGCCTACCTGCACGCCGCCGCGATGGTGAAGGCCGGCGTCTACCTGGTGGCCCGGCTCGCCCCCGCCTTCGCCGACGTACCCCTGTGGCGCCCGGTCGTCCTCGTGCTCGGCGCCGCCACCATGCTGCTCGGCGGCTGGCGCGCGCTGCGCCTGCACGACCTCAAACTCGTCCTCGCCTACGGCACGGTGAGCCAACTCGGCTTCCTCACCCTGCTGGCCGGGGACGGCACCCGGGACGCCGCGCTCGCCGCCGCCGTGATGATCCTGGCGCACGCCCTGTTCAAGGCGCCGCTCTTCCTCGTCACCGGCATCGTCGACCACGCCACCGGCACCCGCGACCTGCGCCGCCTCTCCGGCGTCGGCCGCTCCCTGCCGCTCGTGTGCGCCGTCGGCGTGCTCGCCGCCGCGTCCATGGCCTCGCTGCCCCCGATGCTCGGATTCGCCGCCAAGGAAGCCGCGTTCGAGGCGCTCCTGCACGGGGACACCGCCGACCTCTGGACCCTCGCGGCCTGTGTGGCGGGCGCCGCGCTCACCACCGCGTACACCCTCCGGTTCGTCTGGGGCGCCTTCTTCCGCAAGCCGGGCACCGCGGACACCCCCGTCCACCGGGTCTCCGCCGCCTTCCTCGCCCCGCCCGCCGTGCTCGCCGTCACCGGACTCGTGCTCGGCCCCGGGGTCGGCTGGACGGACCACCTGTTCGACGCGTACGCCGACGAGTTCCCCGCCACCGCCCACCCGTACCACCTCGCCCTCTGGCACGGCTTCGGCACGGCGCTGCTGCTCTCCGCCGTCGCCTGGGCGGGCGGCGCCCTGCTCTTCGCGGCTCGCGCCCCCGTCCGTACGCTCTCCCGGCGCATCGCCTGGCCCACCGCCGACAGCGTCTTCGGCCACCTCCTGCTCGGCCTGGAACGCCTCGCCCTCCAGATCACCGGCCTGGTGCAGCGCGGTTCGCTCTCCGTCTACCTCGCCACCACCCTGCTCGTCCTGATCGCCGGACAGCTCGCGGTCCTCCTCACCGACCGCCCGTGGGGCGACGCGGTAGGCCCCCGGCTCTGGGACTCCGCGCTCCAGGGCGCCCTGGCCGTTCTCACCAGCGCCGCGGCCCTGCTCTGCCTCACCGTCAGCCGCCGCATGAAGGCCGTGGTGCTCGCCGGTCTCACCGGCTACGGCACCGCGCTGCTCTTCGTCGTCCAGGGCGCCCCGGACCTGGCGCTGACCCAGTTCTGCGTGGAGACCGTCTCGATGATCGTGTTCGTGCTGGTGCTGCGGAGGATGCCGGTGCACTTCCAGGAGACCGTCAGCTCCTGGCGGCGGGCCGTCCGCATCCCCGTCGCCCTCGCGGCGGCGGCCACGTTCGGCGTCGCCGTCTGGGTCTGTGCCGCCGCGCGCACCGCCGAACCGGCCGGCGCGGCGATGGTGGAGGAGGCCGCGAGCCACGGCCTCAAGGACGTCGTCGCCGCCATCCTGGTGGACCTGCGGGCCTGGGACACCATGGGCGAGTCGGCGGTGCTCGCCGCCGCAGCGGTGGGCGTCACCAGCCTGATCTACCTGCACCGCAGGAGCGAGCAGCCCGCCGCCCGCGACGAGATCCCCGGACGGCCCCCGTCCACCGCCCCCGCACCCGCCGGCGTCCCCTCGCTCACCGCCACCCCGGCGCACACCACCGCCTGGTCGCTCTCCCGCGACGGCGCGGGACTCACCGGGCTCCCGCAGGGCGACGAGGGCGCCCCCGAGCGCGACTGGCTCGCCGCGACCTCCACCCTCGCCCCCGAACACCGCTCACTCGTCTTCGAGGTGGTGGCCCGGCTGCTGTTCCACCCCGTCCTGGTGCTCTCCGTGTACCTCCTGTTCTGCGCGGAGAACATGCCGGGCGGCGGGTTCGTCGCCGGACTGGTCGGCTCCGTCGCCCTCATCACCCGCTACCTCGCGGGCGGCCGGTTCGAGCTCGCCGAGGCGGCGCCGCTGCCCCCCGGACTCGTCACGGGCCTGGGCCTGTTCCTCTCCACCGGCGTCGCCCTGCTCGGGCTCTTCGACGGCACCGTGCTGCACGCCTGGACCTACCACGGCCACCTCCCGGTCCTCGGCGACTACCACCTCGGCACCTCGGTGCTCTTCGACTGCGGGGTCTACCTGCTGGTCCTCGGCGTCGTGCTCGACATCGTCCGCGCCCTCGGCGCGAAGATCGACCGGCAGATCGAACGGGCCGCCGCCCTGCGGCACCAGGGCCCGGCCGAGGCGGGGGGCGGCACCCGGTGACCGTCAGCGCCTCCCTGCTCGCCACCGCCGTGGTGCTCTGCGCGGTCGGCGGAATCCTCATGCTCACCCGGCCGCTGACCCGCATCCTGCTGGGCGCGGTGATCATCGGCAACGGCATCAACCTCCTCGTGCTCTCCGGCACCGGCTCGGCCGGCGCCGCGCCCCTGCTCTACGGCGTACCGCTGCGCGAGGTCACCGACCCGCTGCCCCAGGCCATCGCCCTCACCGCGATCGTCATCACCCTCGCCACCACCGCGTTCCTGCTCGCCATGGCCTACCGCAGCCACCAGCTGACCGGCACCGACGAGGTCCACGACGACCTGGAGGACCGGCGCATCGCGCTCCGCGCCGAAGTACGCGGCGAGCGCGCCCAGCTCATCGAGGAGTACCGGACCGGGGACGCCCCCACCAGCGAGGAACGCGCCCACTACCTGGAGGAACGCCGCCGCCTGCGCCACCGGCTGCGCGCCGACCGCGCCCTCCAGGCCCGGGGGAGGGACGCCACCGGTGACCTCTGGCACGACGTGCTCGGCGCCGACCCGGAGGACTACGCCGAAGCCGCCGGTGCGGAAGGCGCCGGTGCGGAAGGCGCCGGTGCGGAGGCCGGCGGTGCGGAGGCCGGCGGTGCGGAGGCCGCCGGTACGGAGGCCGCCGGTACGGAAGAACCCCCCTCGGACGACCCCCCGCGCCGCCCCCGCCCGGGAGACGACCACCCAGGAGACGCCGGATGAAAGCCCTTGTCCCGCTGCCGGTGCTGCTGCCGCTCTGCGCCACCGGACTCAGCCTCGCCTTCGGCACCCGCCTGGGGCGCTTCCAGCGCTTCATCAGTGTCGCCGTGCTCACGCTCGTCCTCGGGCTCTCCGCCGGACTCATGGCCGCCACCCAGTCGGAAGGACCGCTCTCCGTCCACCTCGGGGACTTCGCCCCGCCGCTCGGCATCACCCTCGTCGCCGACCGGCTCTCCGCCCTGATGCTGACCGTCTCCTCGGCCGTCACCCTCTGCGTGCTCGTCTACTCCCTCGGACAGGGCATGGCCGACCGGGACGAGGAGACCCCCGTCGCCGTCTTCCACCCCGCCTACCTCATCCTCGTCGCCGGGGTCTCCTGCACCTTCCTCGCCGGAGACCTCGTCAACCTCTACGTCGGCTTCGAGATCATGCTCGTCGCGAGCTTCGTCCTGCTCACCCTCGGCGGCACCGGGCCCCGGGTGCGCGCCGGGTCCACCTACGTGATCATCTCGCTCTTCTCGTCGATGCTCTTCCTCACCGCCATCGCCATGACCTACGCGGCGACCGGCACCGCCAACTTCGCCCAGCTCGCCCAACGGCTGCCCGAACTCCCGCTCGGCGTGCAGACGTTGATCCAGGCGATGCTGCTGACGGTCTTCGCCATCAAAGCCGCCGTCTTCCCGCTCGGCGCCTGGCTCCCCGACTCGTACCCCACCGCACCCGCACCCGTCACCGCCGTCTTCGCCGGGCTGCTCACCAAGGTCGGCGTCTACAGCATGCTGCGCACCGAGACGCTGCTCTTCCCCGGCAACCGGGTCGGCGACCTGCTGATGGCCCTCGCCCTCGCCTCGATGATCGTCGGCATCCTCGGCGCCGTCGCCCAGACCGACCTCAAGCGGCTGTTCTCCTTCACTCTGATCAGCCACATCGGCTACATGATCTTCGGTATCGGCCTCGCCACCCGCCAGTCCTACGGCGGCGCGATCGTCTACGTCACGCACCACATCACCGTGCAGACCACGCTCTTCCTCGTCGCCGGGCTGATGGAACGCCGGGGCGGCACCACCGAACTCACCCGGACCGGCGGCCTCGCCCGGGCCGCCCCGCTGCTCGCCGTGCTCTACCTCGTCCCCGCGCTCAACATGGCGGGCATCCCGCCGTTCTCCGGCTTCATCGGCAAACTCGGCCTGATGCGCGCCGGTGTGGCCGACGGCAGCGTCTGGGCCTGGCTCCTGGTGGCCGGCTCGACGGCCACCAGCCTGCTCACGCTCTACGTGATGGCCAAGGTCTGGAACCTGGCGTTCTGGCGCGACGCCCCGCCCGGCCAGGCGCTCGACGGCACCGTCCTGGAGGCAGACTCCGACGAGGACGACGACGCCGACGAGGGGCCGGACCGCATGCCCGGCACGGGCGACGAGCCCGTGGGCCGGCTGCCCGGACCGGCCGGACGCGCGTTCGCCGCCACCCTGCACGGGCGCGCCATCACCACCACGACCCGGCTGCCCCGCACCATGGTCGCGGCCACCGCCGCCGGAGTCGCGATCAGCCTCTCGTTCACCGTCTTCGCCGGACCGCTGACCACCTACACCGACCGGGCCGCCGCCGAACTCCTGCGGCGCACCCCCTACATCGAGGAGGTGCTCGGCCGGTGAGCCGCCGATTCCCGCACGGGCCCGGGATGCCCCCGCTCAGCGTCACCCTGGGCAGGAGCGGGCGCCGCGTGCTCGACCTGCCGCTCATCGGCTGGCTCACCGTGATCTGGGTGATGCTCTGGTCCACCCTGACCTGGGCCAACGTCCTCATCGGGGTGGTCGTCGCGGTGGCCGTCTGCCTGGCCTTCCCACTGCCCCGGGTCGACCTCGGGCTGCGGCTGCACCCCTGGGGCATCCTGGTGCTCGCCGGCTATCTGCTGTACGACATGGTCACCTCCGGGGTGAAGGTGGCCGGGCAGATCCTCGCGGGGAGGCCGCACCGGGCCGCCGTCATCGCGGTGCCGCTGCGCTGCCGGAGCGACCTGATGCTCACCGCCACCGCCGTCGCCGTCTCCAACGTGCCGGGCGGCGCCATCGTCGAGGTGCGCCGCTCCACCGCGACCGTCTTCCTGCACGTGCTCGACGCCGACCGGCCCGCCGAACTCGACGCCGCCCGGCGCTCGGTGTGGCGGATGGAGGCCCTGGCCGTGCGGGCGTTCGGGACCCGGGACGAGATCGCCCGGGTCGCGGAGCCGCCGCCGTCCCACCCGCAGACCGGGAGCACCCCCGCATGACCACGACCGAGAACGTCGACCGGTGGCTGCTGTACGTGGCGGTGGCGATGATCGTCGTCGCCGGGCTGCTGCTGCTCGCCCGCATCTGGCGCGGCCCCTCGATGCTCGACCGCGCGCTCTCGCTCGACGTGTGCGCGGCCCTGATCATCGCCGGACTCGGGGCCCGCGCGGCGCTGGTGCGCGACACCTTCTACTTCCCGATCATGCTGGTGCTGGCGTTCCTCGGCTTCACCGGGTCCGTCGGTATCGCCCGCTTCATCGCGGTACGCGACCGCCCGCGCCCGCGTCCCCGGCCGGACCGCCCCAACGACACGAAGGAGAACGGGTCGTGACCACCTGGCTCACCGTCGTCGACACCGCGGGAGCCGTCGCCATCCTGCTCGGCGCGGCGACCTGCCTGCTCGGCACCCTCGGCATGCTCCGGCTGCCCGACGTCCTCTCCCGCAGCCACGCCGCGACCAAGCCGCAGACCCTCGGCATCCTGCTGGTGCTCGTCGGAGTGGCGATGCGGCTGCGCAGCGGGATGGATCTCGCGACCCTCGCCCTGATCCTCTTCTTCCAGATGATGACCGGTCCGGTGGCCGCACACCTGGTCGCCCGGTCCGCGTACCGGACCGGCCAGATCGACCACGACGACCTGCTCTTCGACGATCTGGACACCCAACTCACCGAAGAACACTGACTCTTGAAAGGTCCACCGAAAGGTCCACGCCTCTTCGGCGCGGTATGCCCGTAAACGGAAGCGTGTCATGATGCGGGTCAACTGCCGGACGCTGGGGGGCGTATGGGAAGCACGGGTACGGTGCTGCGCGAGTTGCGCGGGGCACAGAAGACGGCCAAGGGCGTCTCGCTCTACTCGCGGTACGTGAACAGGCCCGCCGGCCGGGTGCTCGCGGCGGTGGCCTACCGGGCGGGGCTCACACCCAACCAAGTCACGCTGGTGAGCGCCGTGTTCACCTTCACCTCGCTCGCGGCCCTCGCGCTGTCCGGGCCCTCGTGGACGCTCGGGGTGCTCGTCTGGGCCGGGCTGGTGGTCGGCTTCGCCTTCGACTCCGCCGACGGCCAGCTCGCCCGGCTCACCGGACGCGGCGGCCCCGACGGGGAGTGGCTCGACCACGTGGTGGACTGCGCCAAGATGATCCTGGTCCACACGGCCGTACTGATCTCCCTCTACCGCTGCGACCTCTACGGCGTCGGCGAACAGCGCGGCGAGGCATGGCTGTTGCTGCCGCTCGGCTTCCTCTTCACCGCCGTCCTGACCTTCTGCGCCGGACTTCTGCGCGAGCAGCTGGGCAAGGCCGCGCAGCGCACGGACGCGGAGGCCGCCGCCTCCACCGTCCCCGCGGCCCCCGCCGGACCGGTCTCCCCGGTCCGCGCCGTCGCCCTGCTCCCGGCCGACTACGGGGTCTTCTGCCTGGTCTTCCTGCTGCTCGGCGAGCCGGCGGCCTTCCTGGCGGGGTACGCGGTGCTCGCCGCCGTGCACGCGCTCTTCCTGGTGGCGTTCCTGGCCAAGTGGTTCAGGGAGCTGAGAGCGCTCCGGGCCGCGTGACGAGCACGTCCAGCGCCTCGCGCAGCTGGGTGCTGGACGTGTGCACGGTGTACGGGAAGTACACGACCTCCACGCCGACTTCGGCGAAGTCGCGTTCGAGCTTCTGCCCCTTCTCCGTGCCCCGCCAGTCGTCGCCCTTGAAGATCACGTCGAAGCGGACCTGCTGCCAGGTGTCGATCTTCTCCGGCACGGTCTCCACGAACGCGGCGTCCACGTGGCGGATGCTGCGGACGATCTCCAGCCGCTCCCGCAGCGGGATCACCGGCCGGTGGCCCTTGGCGAGCTCGGCCATCTCGTCGGAGACGACCCCGGCGACCAGGTAGTCGCACTGACTGCGGGCATGACGAAGGATGTTGAGGTGACCCACGTGGAACAGGTCGTACACGCCCGGTGCGTAACCCACCCTGTGCTGCACCATCCGTTCTCTCCCCCCACGGTGAACGTCATGTGCTGATGTTTCCAACGACCTTACTGTGAAGAACACTTGTGCAACCCGTGAACGGATAAGCTCGACGCGGGGCTGTTCCCTCGGGGAACAGGGGCCGTTCCGGGGGGAAGGCGATCGTCCGATGTCCGCTGCCGCACCACGTACACCGCTGCACGACCGCAGAATCCTGGTGGTCTCGACCAACTACGCGCCGGAGCTGACCGGCATCGGCCCGTACGCCACCCAGCTCGCCGAACACTGGGCGGCCACGGCCGCGCGCGCCGACGTCCTGACCGGGATGCCGCACTACCCGTCCTGGCGGACCGACCCGGAGTACCGGGGCGTCTGGCGCACCACGGAGAGACGCGAGGGGGTCCACGTCCACCGCCGGCGCCACTACGTACCGCCCCGGCAGACCGCCCTGCGCCGGGGTCTGTTCGAACTGACCGTCCTCGGCCACGGACTGCTCGCCCCGCCGCCCGGCCGTCCGGACGCCGTCGTCGCCCAGATGCCGAGCCTCGCGGGCGGCGTCGTCGGCGCCCGGATCGCCCGCCGCCACGGCGTCCCGTACATCCCCGTCGTCCAGGACCTGATGGGCGCAGCCGCCGCCCAGAGCGGCATCCGGGGCGGCGGCAGGGCGGCGTCCGCCGCGGCGGCGGCCGAGCGGTACGCGCTGCGCGACGCGGCGCTGGTCGGCGTCATCCACGAGAGCTTCGTGCCCGGTGTGCGAGCCCTCGGCGTCGACCCGGCCCGCATCCGTACCGTCCCCAACTGGACCCATGTGCAGGGGCCCACGGCCGACCGGGCGGCCACCCGCGCCCGCCTCGGCTGGCACCCGGACACCCCCGTGCTGCTCCACTCGGGGAACATGGGGCTCAAGCAGGGACTCGACGTGCTCGTCGACCTCGCCCGGCTGGCGCCCGACGTCCGGGTCGTCCTGATGGGCGACGGCAACCAGCGCGAGGCGCTGCGCGCACGGGCGACGGGGCTCGCCAACCTCGACTTCCTGCCGCCCGCAGCGGCCGAGGACTTCACCGACGTCCTCGCCGCAGCCGACGTCCTCGCCGTCACCCAGCGCGCCTCCGTCCTCGACATGTCCGTCCCCTCCAAACTCACCTCCTACTTCGTCTCCGGACGGCCCGTCGTCGCGTCCGTGGCCGACGGCGGCGGCACCGCCGAGGAGGTCCGCCGCTCCGGCGCCGGGGTGCTGGTGCGGCCCGAGGACCCGGCCGCGCTGCTCGCCGCCGTACGCCACCTGGCCGCCGACCGCGCGGAAGCCGACCGGCTCGGCACGCGCGGAGTCACGTACGTCGCACAGCACCTGAGCCGCGAGGCGGGGCTCGCCCGTTTCGACGCCCTGCTCGCCGAGGCACTCGACAACGCCCGAGGGACCGCACGAGGGAGCGCACGCCGATGACCCATCCGATCCGACCCCTGGACGACCAGGACGAGCCGGCGCTCCTGCGCGACCAGTTCCGCCAGCTGCTGCGCTACCGCAGCCTGCTCGCCACCGGGGTGCTCCTCGGGCTCCTCGGCGGCGGCTACCTCGCCGTCGCGGGCGACGAGACGTACTCGGCCACCGGCGAGGTGCTGGTGCGCTCCGCGACCGCCGACCCCTTCGCCACCGGAGCCTCCGCCGACAAGGGCATCAACATCGGCTCCGAACGCCAGACCGCCGTCAGCGACACCGTCGGCATCCTCGCCTCCCGCACCCTGGCGGCCAAGGGCGAGCAGGTCTCCTCCCGCGACCTGCTCGCCGGGCTCCAGGTCACCAACCCGCCGAACACCCTCACCCTCCGGTTCGCCTACACCGGCGCCACCCCGCAGCAGGCGCGGGACCGCGCCGAAGCCCTCGCCACGGCCTACCTCGCCAACCGGAAGCAGCTCACCGAGGACAGCATCGAGAACATGGCGAACGGCTACCGCGCCCAGCTCAAACCGCTGGAGGAGAAGCGCGACCAACTGGAGGAGCAGATCGGCTCCTCCACCGCCGACGACATCACCAGCGCCCGCGCGAGCCTCATCGTCTCCATCTCCGAACTCAGCCAGAAAATATCCGAGCTGAAGGCACTCGACGCCACCCCCGGCTACCTCAACAAGAAGCCGGTGGCGCCCACCGCCCCCACCGGCGCGGGCCTGCCGCTCCTCCTCGGCCTCGGCGGAGTCGTCGGCCTCGCGCTCGGGCTGCTGCTCTCCTGGGTCCGCCTGGTCTTCGATCCGACCGTACGCTCCACCCACGAACTGGTCCGCTCGCTCGGCGCCCCCCTGCTCGGCACCCTCCCCAGGGAGCGCGCCGCCGCGACCGCCCTGCTCGCCATCGGACGCGGCGGCAGCAGACTCGCCGAGGAGTACCGCGCGGTGGCCTTCCGGCTCGCCTACGACCCCGCCTTCGCCGACAACCGCCGCCTGCTGGTCACCGCCCCGCGCGGGGACAACTCGGCCGCCACCGCCGCGGCGGCCAACGTCGCCGCCGCCTTCGCCGAGATGGGCCGCGACGTCCTCCTCGTCGAGGCGGACCTGCGGACCCCCTCCCTCGCCCGCGACCTGGGCCCGGCGGTCAGCGAGCCCCGGCCCCGGTGGGCCTCGGACGACAAGCGCGGCTGGCCCGCCGGCAGCCGTACCAACGTCGACGTGCCCGGCTCCGGCGCCTTCGCCCTGGTGGCGGGCGCCCGGGTGGACAACGTCCCCCGCGCCCTCACCTCGGCCCCGGTCGGACGGATCGTCGCCGAGGCGGACGCGCCCGGAGCCGTCGTCGTCGTGCTGGCCCCGCCCGTCCTCTCGTACGCCGACGCCGTCGCCCTCGTGGACCGGGTGGGCGGCGTCATGATCGTCTGCGACCCGCGCGAGGTGCACCGCAGCGACCTGGAGCGCATCCGTGAGGTCGTCGGCGCGGCCGGCGGCCACCTGCTCGGGGTGCTCCTGCACCCCGGACGCACCCGGCGGGCCCGCAAGGAGCACCGGAAGCACCAGAAGTCCGCCGGACGGCGAGGCGGCGGTGGCGGACCGGGGGCCGAACCCGACGAGGCCGACCGCCCGGAGATCACCGGCGACCCGGCGGAGACGATGGGGCTGCGCACCTTCACCGTGCCGCCCGCCCGCCGGTGAGGGCCCGCGGCGCGGTCGTCAGCTCCGTCGCGGACCAGGGGGTCGCCGCCCTGACCAACATCCTGGTGCTCGTCGCGGCGGCCCGGCTCTCCACCGTCGCGGACTTCGCCCGGTTCTCCGCGGTCTACCTCGTCTTCACCGTGCTGCTCGGCGTCTTCGGCGCCTACACCGGCCAGCCGCTCGTCCTCACCCGCGGCGGCGAGGCGGCCCGCGACGCCTGCCGCTCCGCCGTCGCCTTCGCCCTGCTCGCGTCGACCGTGCTCGGCGCCCTGCTCGCGGGCGGCGCCCTCCTCGTCCCGGGGGACACCGCCCGCGCCCTGCTGGCGCTCGGACTCGTCCTGCCGGTCGTCCTCGGCCAGGACGCGATGCGGTACGCCTTCTCCACCCTGCGCCTGCCGCACCTCGCCCTCGCCGCCGACCTGCTCCGCCTCGGCTGCGTCCTGGGCGCGCTCGGGGCGCAGAGCCACGGGGCCGGGGCCGCCCGGCTGGTCGCCGTCTGGGGGCTCTCCGCCCTCCCCGCGCTGCTGCTCTCCGCCGCCCTGCTGCGGAGCCGTACCGCCGGAGCGCGCACCGACATCCGCCCGTACCTGCGCCGCGGTCACCTGGGGCAGCGGTTCGTCGTGGAGTTCGGGGTCGGCAACGCCACCAGCCAGCTCTCCGTGCTCGGCCTCGGCACGGTCGGCAGCCCGCTCGTGGTGGGCGCTCTGCGCGGCGCGACCACCCTCTTCGGGCCGCTCAACGTGCTGTTCACCTCCGCCACCAGCTTCGGACCGCCGCTGCTGGCCCGGGTCGGCGACGAGCGGCGCCGGATACGGGCCACCGCCGCGCTCGCCGGGGTGCTCGCCGCGACCGCCGCGCTCTGGGCCACCGTCCTCGCCCTCCTCCCGGACAGGGCAGGCGGCCAACTCCTCGGCGACACCTGGCAGTTGGCCGCCGCGCTGCTGCCCGCGACCGGCAGCCAGTACGCGGCGATGGCCTTCGGCACCTGCGGGCTCCTCGCCCTGCGGATGCTCGACCCGCGCACCACGCTCTCCATCCAGGTGGTGTTCTCGCTCGCCGCCGTCGTCTTCCTGATCGCCGGCTACCTGGCCGCCGGGGTCACCGGCGCCGCCTGGGGGCTCTGCCTGGGCTCCGTCTGCAAGGCCGCCGCCACCTGGACCCGGGTCGCCAGGCTGCGGCGCGCCGACGGGGCCGGTACGGAGGCCGTCAGCGCGAGGGCCGTTCGCTCCGCTCCGTGAACGTGGTGACGAACGCCAGGCAGAGCGCCGCGATGGCGAGCTTCCCCACCGACTGGAGGAGCGGGCCGCGCAGCAGGATGAAGGTGTAGCCCGCCACCAGCGGCGCCGCGATCGCCAGCACGCTCCCCGGGCCCGGCCCGGCCCGGGTGACCGCGCGCGCGTACCGGCGGTCGGTGCGCGCGGCGACGTACCCGATCAGCGCGAGCCCACCGGCCATCCCGGCCGGACCGAAGTCCACCCAGAACTCGGTCCACAGCGGGGCCGAGAGGTTGGTCATGTTCATCCCCATCCACTGCCCCACCCGGACCCCGGTGTCCTCCGGCTTCCCGCTCCACACCGCGCGCGGTACGAAGAACAGCGCGGAGCCCGCGAGTTGGCGGCCGTATGTGTGGCCCCGGGTGTCCACCCAGGCGATGGTGTTGGCGAACATGACCGTCTGGTCGTAGTCCTTCGTCGCCAGCGGCTCGAAGGGCGAGGACGACTGAACCGGCCGGTAGCCGTTGTCGTCGTACCGGAACTTGTCCGCGTACGGGAAGAGCACCAGCGCCCCCACCACGCCCAGCGCCAGCACCGTGCGGTACACCGCCGCGCTGCTCGGGAACGCCGTGAAGAGCAGCGAGACGAGCACCGTCAGGAACCAGTAACGCGCGTTGGAGATCGGATTGTTGACGACGAGATTGAGCGCCAGCAGCGCGGTCCACGCCAGCACCGTCGACGGCGAACGGCGGGCCCGGCGCGAGGTCACCAGGCGGCGCGTCCAGAAGAGCAGGGCCAGCAGCGCGGGCACCGTGCCGAAGCCCTTCAGGAACGCCGAGCCGACGTTCGACTCGGCCGAGGCGACCCCGCTCTCGGCCACCGACGCGCTGATCTCCTGGCGGCTGCTGAAGAAGATCGCGGGGCCGCCGAGCTTCACCACGTAGTACCCGCTCGCCGCGAACGCCAGCAGCAACAGCAGCCGCAGCCGGGTACGGCTCGCGAGGGCGGGACGGCCGTGCCGCGTCCGGGAGGAGGGGGACCGGCGCCGCAGCGGGCGACGCGATGCCAGCAGCGCGCCCAGGTCGAACGCCGAGCACCCGACCAGGATCATCGCGGTGGCCGTCACCAGATCCGCGCGGGGCCCCACCAGGGGAGTCGGCGTCTGCCCGATCACCGCCTGCGCCAGCGGCGCGACCCCCATCGCGATATACACGAACATCCAGAACACGCCCTGGAGCAGCCGTCGCCGGGTGGAGAGGATCATCGTCGCCAGCCGGGCGCCCGCATAGCACGTCATCACGAGTTGCAGCCAGAACACGGTGTCCCGGCCGCCCGTCCCCGGCTGCGCCGCGACCACCGCGGGCAGGAAGACGACCAGGCCCAGGATCAGCGGCACCGCCAGCGCACGCGACAGCATCGCCCAGGCGAGCGGCCTCGTCACGGGCTCCAGGGTCCGCCGGATCGTGGCCGCGCGGGCCGCACCGGCCGCACCGGCCTTCGAACCCGGAGCCGTGTCGTACACGGACGTCATGCGCCCCCCGTTCCGTGGACCTGCGAACACCTTAACGAATCAGGCCACTTGAGGGGATGCGATGACTACTCTGTGAAAACCGGCCGAGGTTGAGGGGAACCCTGGTGAAAATCCTGCACGTCGTCACGCTGCACACCCCGGACCACGCGTTCGGCGGGCCCACCCGGGTGGCGCTCAATCTCTCCAAGGTCCAGCGGGCGGCCGGTGACGACGCCCGCGTCATGGCCCTGGGCGACGGCTTCGGTCCCGGCGAACTCCCCAGCGAAATAGAAGGAGTTCCGGCCCTCCTCCACCGCGCCCGGCACGTCCTGCCGATGTTCGAGGTCAGCGGGATCACCTCCCTGGCCCTGCTGCGCGCCGCCCGCCGCGCCATGCGCGACGCGGACCTCGTCCACGTCCACCTCATGCGCGACCTGGTGACCCTGCCCGTCGCCCTCCTCGCGCTCGCGACCCGCACCCCGCTGGTCGTGCAGACGCACGGCATGATCGACCCCACCGAGAAGCCCGTGGCGAAACTGACCGACCTGCTCGGCGTGCGCAAAGTGCTCCGGGAGGCGGACGCCGTCCTGCACCTCACCGAGACGGAGCGCCTCGACGTCAACGCGGTGGCCGCGCCGGTCGCCCTCACCCGCACGGTCCGGCTGGTCAACGGAGTACGCCCCCAGGAGCGCAAACCGGCCCGCGCGCCCGGCCGGCCGCCCACCGTCCTCTTCCTCGCCCGCGTCCAGGAGCGCAAGCGCCCCGAGGACTTCGTCGCCGCGATGCCCGCCGTGCTCGCCCACCACCCCGACGCCCGCTTCGTGCTCGCGGGCCCGGACACCGGCGCCCTGGCGGGCACCCTGGCGCTGGCCGAGAAGCTCGGCGTCACCGGCTCCCTCGACCACGTGGGCCCGCTCGGCCACGAGGAGGTCCTGGCGGCGGGCCGCGAGGCCGACGTCTACGTGCTCCCGTCGATCGAGGAGCCCCTGGGGGTCTCGGTCCTGGAGGCGATGTCGGTCGGCACCCCGGTCGTCATCACCCGCACCTGCGGCCTCGGCCCGGACGTGGCGAAGGCCGGGGCGGGCCGCGTGATCGACAGCCGGGTCGGCGAGGACGCGGCCAACGCCGCGAAGGTGGCCGGGGCGGTGCTGGAGCTGCTGGAGCCGGAGGCCGCCGCCGAGGCCGGCCAGGCCGCCTGGGACCTGGTCAACGCCGACTTCACCATCGACGTGGTCACCGCCACCCTGCGCCGGACCTACGAGGACGTGGTCGGGCGGCGACGGGCATGAGCCCTCACGCCCCACGGAGGTCGCGGACCTCGACGGCGAGCCGGGGCCACGACCGCTCGAACGCTCCCGGGGAGAGGGGGACGGCGCACAGTTCCCCGGAGAGGCGGAACCGGACGGTCGTTCCCCTCGTGCCGTCGTCCGCGACCGGCGTCAGGTCCGTCACCGGGACCCCGTACGCGTAGCGCTGCGTCCAGGCGCCGCCCGCCCGCCGGTTGGTGTGGACGAGCCACTCGCTGAGCGCCGCCACGACCGACATCCCGCGTCGCGGGTGCCCGTCGGGGAGTGCCTGGGCACCGGGACGGTCGAAGAACCGGAGGTCCTTGGTGGCCATGACCGGTTTCTTCACCGGGCGGCCCCGCGCGTCGAGCCGAGTGTCCGTGCCCCGGCCGTCGTCCGCGACGGAGACCGAGCCGTCCGGGTGGAGGGTGACCGTACAGCGCCCGCCGCCCCGGTCCTCCGCCTCGTCCGCCGCGTAGGCGATGACCTCCAGCACCAGATGGTCCGGGCCGCCGGGAGCGAACGCGGCCGGATCGTCCCGGACGTGGGCGAGATGGGCGTGGTCCACGGTGCTCGCCCAGTCGTGCGTGGTGTTCCGCCAGGGGGCGGGAGATGCGTCCATGAGGGGGATTCTCCCCGCGGGCCGCCTGTGCGCGTGCCCCGCACCACCCGCCCGGCGAAGACGGGTGAGGGGTCCGCGCAGCCGCGAACCCCTCACCCCGTGTCCGGTCGCCCGCGTTCCGGGGCATCCGCGCCTGTGTCCGGGGCACCGGTGTTCCGGTCACCCGTGTCCGGTCACCTTCGTCCGGACACGGGTGACCGGAGGATCAGCCCTCGTACGCGTCCAGTTCGGCGAGGAAGCTCTCCCGGACCGAGGGCGCCGCCCACGAGACCTCGATGGCGTTCCGCTGGAGGCGGACCAGTTCCTCGTCCGAGAGGGCGGCGGGGCCGCGCAGGGCCGCGAGGTTCTCGGAGACGTAACCCGGGAAGTACGCCGGGTCGTCGGAGTTGACCGTGATCTTGACGCCCTGGTCGAGGAGCGCGCGGATCTCGGCGGCCTTCAGGCCGTCCGTGACGTGGGAGTTGGAGATCGGGCACACGGTGAGGCCGATGCCGCGCTCGACGATGCGGGCCACCAGCGCCGGGTCATCCAGCGCGTTGACGCCGTGGTCGATGCGGTCGACGTCGATCTCGTCCAGCACCTGGCGGATGTGCTCCGTGGAGTTCTGCTGGTCGACGTCGCAGTGCATCGTCAGCCGGAAGCCCTCGGCGCGCGCCCGCGCGAAGACCTCGCGGAACTTCACCGGGGGGTTGCCCGCCTCGTCGGAGTCCAGGCCGACGCCGATGATCCACTCCTTGTACGGCAGGGCCTGCACGAGCGTCGCCATGGCGAACTCGGCCTGGAAGTCGCGCAGGAAGCACATCACCAGACGGCCCCGGAAGCCCGTGGCGCGTTCGGCGTCGTCCAGCGCGCGGGTCAGGCCCCGGATGACGGTGTCGAAGGCGACACCGCGCGCGGTGTGGGCCTGCGGGTCGAAGAAGATCTCCGCGTAACGGACGTTCTGCGCGTGCGCCTTGGCCGCGTAGGCGGCGGCGAGGTCGTAGAAGTCCGCCTCGGTGCGGAGCACGGACATGCCCTCGTAGTAGACGGCGAGGAAGCCGGGCAGGTCGTCGAAGTCGTACGCCTCGCGCAGCGCGGCCTCGTCGGCGTACGGCAGCTCGACGCCGTTGCGGCGGGCGAGTGCGAACTTCAGTCCGGGCTCCAGCGTGCCCTCGATGTGCAGGTGCAGTTCGCACTTGGGCAGACCCGCGACGAAGGGGTCCACGGTGACGGTCTCGGTCATGGCGATCTCCTCGATACAGCTGGTCAGTTGGCGGCCGGGAGCAGGATGTCGACGACGTCCTGGGTGGTGTAGCTGACGACGCCCAGGTCGGTTACGGCGTACTCGGGGATCGCGGTGATCTCCAGGAAAATCAAGTAACCGAACGCCGAGGGGAGTTCGCAGCCGAGCGCGCGGGACGCCGCCTCCAGGCGGTCCTCCGCGTCGGCCATCTCCTCCGGGGTGAGGTCGGCGACGATGCCGGCCACCGGCAGCGGCAGGAACTCCTTGATCACGCCGCCGTCCACGACGACCTGGCCGCCGCCGTGCTCGGAGAGGTGGTTCACCGCCAGGGCCATGTCGGCCCGGTCCGCGCCGACGCAGACGATGTTGTTGTCGTCGGGCGCGGCCGAGGAGGCGATGGCGCCCGACCGCAGCCCGAAGCCGTTGATCATCGCGGTGACGGTGGCGCCGTCGTTCTTGCCGTACCGCTCGGAGACCGTGACGTACAGCGCGTCCTGCGCGAGGTCGGCGCGGACCGTGCCGTCGACCACCGGCAGCGTCATCTCGACGCCCTTGCGGACGAACGGGACGGTGCGGTCCATCTCCACGACCAGCACCCGGGCCTCCTCGCCCTCGGCGGCGATGCCGACGCCCTCCGGCGCGAGCGGGGCCACCTTGAAGGCGGGGGAGAGCGCCGGGGTGCGTACGGGCGGCTGCGGGGCACGCAGGGTGCGGCCGTTCTCCGCGACCAGCTCACCGCGCGCGAACACCCGCTCCACCTGGAAGGACTCGGGGGAGTCGACGATCAGGACGTCCGCGAAGCGGCCGGGCGTGATCGAGCCGACGAGGTGGTCGATGCGGTACATCTCGGCGCAGTTCAGGGTGGCCATCTGGATCGCCTCGACCGGACGGACACCGGCCTTGATCGCCATCCGGACCAGCTTGTCGAGGTGGCCCTCGCGGATGATGTCGGCGACGTGCATGTCGTCGGTGCAGAACCCGACGTGCCGGGACTGGGCGCCGAACTCGGTGACGGTACGCACGTTCTCGTTCATGAAGTGCGCGACCGAGGACTCGCGGATGAGCAGCGACATGCCGGCCCGCAGCTTCTGGAGGGCCTCCTCGGCGGTGTAGCTCTCGTGGTCGAGGCGGACGCCCGCCGCCGACAGCGCGTTGATGGTGGTCTGCGCGGCCATCGGGGCGCAGCCGAAGATCGGCAGCCGGTTGCGGTGGGCGAGTTCGAGGGCGCGCAGCACCTTCTCGTCGCGGTTGAGGACGAACTCCGCGACCGTCTCCCAGACACCGAAGCACTCGGCCCAGCCCTGCGTCTCCTCGTGCTCCTCGGGGCCGAAGGAGAACCCGACCGTGGTCTCCGGCAGGGTGTACGGCGTCTTGAACGGGGCGCCCCAGAAGATCTTCATCGGGCTCGCGTCGGCCTCCCGCAGCGCCTCGCGGACCCCTTCCAGACCGGCGACGACGAGGAACTGGTCGAGACCGGAGATCACCGAGGTGGTGCCGTAGCGGACCGCGGCGTCGGCGAACATCGTCACCGAGAGCTTGGAGCACTCCAGGTGGAGGTGGCCGTCGATGAGCCCCGGGGTGAGGTACTTGCCGGTGGCGTCGACGATCTCCGTGCCGGGCCCCTCGTACGCGCTGACGTCACCGGTGGCGGCGACGCGCTCGCCGGTGATCGCGACGTCGGCCGGGTAGATCTCGCCGGTGTGGACGTTGACGAGCTGTCCGCCCTTGATGATCCGGTCGGCCTTGACGACCCCTTCGGAGGCGTCGATGAGGCTGCGGAGGCTGGGGTGGTTCATGGGGTTCGCTCCAGGGCGCGTACGAGAGGTGTGCGGGGGGTTCACGTGCGGGAGAGTGCGTGCGGGGGCGTTCGGACGGCCGGCGTCGAGGCGTCCGGGCCTCGGGCGTCCGGGGTTCAGGCGTCCAGGACGAGCTCGGCCTCGGCGCGCACGGTGCGGCGGGCGAGCAGCCAGTAGACGGCGCCCGCGACGAGCGCACCGGCGAAGACCGACAGGTCCAGGCCACCGGCCGCGTCGGAGAGCGGGCCGACGAACACCGTGGAGTCGACCCAGAGAATGGCGGCCACGAAGCCGAGGAGCACCGCGATCAGCCCGGCCGGGCGCACCCCGCCCTTGTGCCAGTAGATGCCCTTGCTCCCGGTCTCCCGGGGGAAGAGCGAGGGCACGTGGTACCGGCCGCGGCGCAGCGCCCAGTCGGTGAGGTAGACGGCGGCCCACGGGCCGAGCCAGAGCACGATCAGGCTGAGGAAGTTCGACAGCAGGGTGTAGAAGTCCGCGGAGAACACGGCCCACAGGGTGATCGCGGTGCACAGGGTCAGGTCGACGAAGACGACCATCCACCGCTTGATCGGGAGGCCGACGGCCAGCAGGTTCAGGCCGGAGGAGTACATGTCGGTGGTGTTCACCGCGAGCAGCGACACGATCGCGAGCAGCAGGTAGGGGGTGACGAACCAGCCGGGCAGGACCTCCGGGAGCCCCGAGATCGGGTCGGCGGCGTTGGTGGTCGCGGTGGCCACGGCGGCGCCGAGGATCTGCAGCGCGATGTTGGGCACCATGCCGCCGAGCGCGGCGCAGGTGAACACCTTGCGGGGCGCGGCGTCGGCCGGGAGGTAGCGCGAGTAGTCGCTGCCCATGTCCGCCCAGGACAGCCCGCCGGATGCGGTGACCATGGCCAGGACCAGGGAGATCGTCACCACCGAGGGCGCGGCGCCGTGCGTGGCGAAGTCGGCCTTCGGGAAGACGAGGACCGCCATGACGACGAACATCGCGGCGAAGATCCAGGCGAAGTACTTCTGCACCTTCATGATCAGGTGGTAGCCGGAGAGCGGCAGGAGCATCTGGAGCCCGGCCGCGACCGCGATGGTCACCAGCTTCATCGGGGTGCCCGTGGAGACGCCCGCCTGGTCGAGGAGGGCCAGCCCGGCGAGCACGATGAGGACCATGCCGCCCGCTTCGAAGCCGACCAGCATCACCCAGCTCAGCAGCGCGGGCAGCCGTCCGCCGTTCGGCCCGAAGGAGGCCCGGGAGACGGAGTGCGTGGAGGTGCCGGTGCGCGGGCCCTGGAGGCTGGTCAGGCCGGTGACGGTGAAGCCGAGGACGTTGCCGACCACGATCAGCGCGACGGCGTACCAGAACGACAGGCCGAAGGAGACGACCAGCGCCCCGTAGACGACGGTGAAGACGGTGGTGTTCGTACCGGCCCACAGCCCGAAGAGGCGGCCGGGGCCGCCCTGGCGTTCGGAGGCGGGGACGGCGTCGATGCCGCGCTGCTCGACCGTGAAGACGGACGTCTGGGACGACGGGGGTGTCCGGTCGGCAGCGTGGGCGGTGGATCCGGGCGGGGCGGTGGCGGTGGCCTCGGCCATGGTCGGCAGACGTCCTTTGCGGACTCGCGTCCCGGCCTGGAGGGACGGGACGAGGGGTGTACGGGAAGGCCCGGAGCGAGCCGGATGACCGCACGGCGGTGTGCGGGGTGCAGCTACGGGGGAGGGGGTGGAGCGGTACGGCGGGGGCCGCGCGGCGCGGCTCGGGCGGGGGACCCGACGCGCCGCACGGGTTGCCAAAACGTTTTGGCAACACTCCGCAGAGAAGTGCGCAAACGTTTTGGCATGGTCCGGACCGTACTGCCTAAACGTTTTGGCAGTCAACCGGTAAGCTCGCCGCCATGTCAGACGTCACAGAGCCGGACCCGCGCGGCACGCCCCGCACGCCCCGCACTTCCGGTCCTGCGAAGACGGGCGGGGCGGCGAAGGCCGGCGGCACGGCGAGAGCTTCCGGCACGGCGAAGGCGGGCGGGGCGGCGAAAACCTCCGGGCCTGCGAAGGCGGGCGGCGGTACGAAGACGGGCGGGGCGGGGCCGCGGGCCACCGGCGGTGCGAAGACGGGCGGGCTGCGCGAAGTGGCCCGCCGTGCCGGAGTCTCGGTCACCACCGCCTCGCACGCCCTGAACGGCGTCGGCCGGGTCGGCGCCGAGACCCGTGAGCGCGTGCTCGCGGTCGCCGCCGAGATCGGCTACCGCGCCAACCCCAACGCGCGAGGGCTGCGCGGCGCCCGCACCGGACTGCTCGGCCTGACGCACCGCTCCGCTGTGGAGGGCGGCGTCACCGACATCGAGTACTTCGTCAAGATCGTCAACGCCGCCACCTGGACGGCGATGGCCCACGACTACTCCCTCGTACTCGTCCCCCCGTCACTCGACGGCCGCCCCTTCGAGTCGCTGCCGCTGGACGGGACCATCGTCATCGACCCGCTCACCGACGACCCGCTGCTCACCCGGCTCTCCGGCATGGGCGTCCCCGTCGTCACCACCGGCCGCGACCTGGCCCGCAAGGACGCCTTCCCCTGGGTCGACAACGAGCTGTCCACCTGCGCCCTCGCCGCCTTCGACCACCTCGCCGCCACCGGCGCCCGCCGCATCGGCCTGCTGACCGGCTCCACCGGCCAGTCCTACGACGAGGACGCGGCCCGCGCCTACCGCGACTGGTGCGCCCGCACCGGGAACCCGGTCCTGATGGACCGGGCGGAACCCGGCACCGACTCCACCGACGCCGCCCGCCGGCTCCTCGACCGGCCGGACCGCCCCGACGCGCTCTACGTCGTCATGGAGAAGTTCGGGTTCGCCACCCTCGCCGTCTGCCGCGAACTGGGCCTCGGTGTACCCGAGGACGTCCAGATCGTCGTCGGCGCCGACGGCGAGTTCGCCCGCAGCGCCCGCCCCGCGCTCACCGCGCTGGACCTGGCGCCCGAGGAGATCGGCAAGCAGGCGGCGCAGCTCCTGATAGAGCTCGTCCAGGGCGGCGGCACGGTGGCCGGGGACCTGCCCCGGCACCGGCTGGTACCGGCCACACTGCTGCGGAGGGCCTCGACGCGGGAGCCGGTCTGAGGCGTACGCGCGGCGAGGCGGTGGGACGCGGCCGGAGCGGGGTGAGGGCAGTGCCCGTCGGTCATGTCGAACCTGCCGCTATCAGCGGGATTTGGTTGCCCGTGCGTGGAGTCGATGTGGATGGTTGAGCCGCGTCCGGTGTGGCGGTCGTGCCGCTCGAACCACGCGGCCACCGAACATGGGTGCTGGTGACCGAAGTTCCGGAAAACGGGCCCGACGAATGCCGGTATCGACGGTGTGGAGGGCCGCTTTCTTCGCATCAGGAGCGCAACTGCCCTTCTGAGTGGTGCATATGACGAAGCGTCAACTGCACTTGTTTTTTCTTCTTTCCGGAACGGATCGTCGTCACGTCGGTGATGAGCGCGAGCGGGCCGTCCCGACGCCCGGCTGTCCAGGCTCTCCGTCCGGTGCACGCCCGAGTCCCCCGGCGCTGCTGCTGAGCGTGGCCGGGAGGGTGGTTGGTGCGCATGAAATGGGGTCCGATATGTGCATTATGCATCTAAAATTAACCACTTTCCCTCTTCGGCCTCTCTGGTGAATTGTGTCGCGATAGCTCCTTTCGTGAGGGGGCTATTGGTGATTCCTTTCCAATTCCCTTGTGTGGAGGCACAGTTGAAGCGTTCTTTCATCGGTGTCCGCAAGGGTCGCGCAAGGGAATTTGCTTCAAATTTACCTGGACTTTATGAGCATCAAGGGTCTGGAATACCCTCAGGTGATCTCAAAATGGTCATTGTCTTCACCGTGCCTTCATGGAACTCTCACCTCCGGTTATGTTGATCTTGCGAGGGGTTCGTGTGAACAGGTGGGGTGGGGCGCGGGTGCGCGCGGCTGTTGCAGCCGCGTCGCTGGGCGCGTTGATCTGGACGGGGCTCCCTGTGGCCGCCGCCCAGGCGTCGGATTCCGTGGCAACTGCCGCGCCTTCCGAGGGAAGTGCGGCTCTCCTCAAGGCTGCTGAGTCGGGGAAGCAGGTCGAGGTCGAGAGCTTGCGCACGGAGCGCTCGACGACGTACGCGAACCCGGACGGGGAGACGTACACGCTGGAGCAGTCGGTCAAGCCGGTCCGGGTGGCCAAGAAGGGCGGCGGCTGGCAGGCGCCGGACGCGACGCTGGCCAAGCGGGCGGACGGAAGTCTGGCGCCGGTGGCGTCGGCCGCGCAGATGGTGTTCTCCGGCGGCGGCGACGACCAGCTGGTGTCGATCACCCGTGAGGGGCGTTCGGTCAGCCTCGCGTGGCCGGGAGGCGATCTGCCGGTACCGGTGCTCGAGGGCGAACGGGCCGTCTACCGTGACGTCCTGCCGGACGTCGACCTGGTGCTCACCGCGACGGTGGAGGGTTTCCGCGAGGTACTTCAGGTCAACACCCCTGAGGCCGCTGCGGATCCCGCGCTGGAGAAGCTCGCCTTCCCCGTCGAAGCGCACGGACTGCGGCTGACCGAGTCCGCAGGTGGTCTGGCCGCTCTGGACGGGGAGGGGCAGACGGTCTTCCGCTCTCCGGCGGCAAGGATGTGGGACAGCGCCGGCGACACGGCGGCGCAGCCCGCCTCTGCCGCCGCCCGCAGCGCCGTCGACGCCACGGGGGTGGACGTGTCCGGCGGGGTGGACATCGATCCTCTGGACGGTCCCGGCAACGGTGACACGTCCGAGGCGATGGCGACCGAGCTGGGCCCGGACCGGATCACCGTCGTACCGGACTCCGGCATGCTGACCGGAACCGACCCTGCCCACTTCCCGCTGTTCATCGACCCGACGATCGCGCTGAACGAGTCCGAGCGCACCGTTCTGTCGTCTGACGGGGACGTGTTCTGGAACTTCGACGGCGGCACCAACGGCATGAGTGTCGGCAAGTGCGGCTACGAGGTCATCGGGGGCAAGGCGTACTACTGCACCACCGGCACGCCGTACACGAACCGGATGTACTTCGAGTTCGACCCGTACCAGCTCAAGGGCAAGGACGTGCGGGACGCGTACTTCGACATCACGGAGACGTGGTCGTTCTCCTGCGACGCGACCTGGGTCGACCTGGAGCGGACCAACAACATTTCGTCCGCGACGAAGTGGCCGGGGCCGACGAAGCTCGACCAGATGGGCGATCGGCAGGTCTCGGCAGGTCGCGGTGGTGAGTGCAGCCCGGCGCAGCCCCGTGCGACGGTCACCTTTCACGACAACGTCGACGAGCCGGACGAGAACCTCGCGCCGACGGTGAAGTCGTTCGCGGACGGCAAGTTCTCCCGGCTGACGCTGATGCTGATGGCGAAGTCGGAGTCGGACACGAATTCGTGGAAGCGGTTCGACGACGACGCGCGCCTGCGGGTCGTCTACGCGGCCAAGCCGGCCCTGCCGACCCAGATCGGGATCTCCAAGGGGCCGACCACGCAGGTGTGTTCGGTCGACCCTCTGAAGCCGACGATCGTCTCCGACCCGCAGCCGGCGCTGACGGCGACTCCGCAGACCGTGGCGAGCGCCGCGGGCTGGGACAAGCCGGCACCCGGGAAGGTGAAGGTCGTGGAGGAGAGCAACCTGCGCACCGTCATGGACGTCGAGGAGCAGGACCCGACGACCAAGGCGTGGACGAACAAGGCGGACATCCTCAGCCCCTCGTCCGGCTATGTGGTTGCCCGGACTCGGCAGACCGTTCGTGCGGCGACGCTCGGCGAGGGTGTTCTCAACCGGTATAGGGCCTGGACCCGTTCGTACTACACCGGTACGGACTACTCGGCCGGGCCGTCCAACGCGTCCGGTACGGGCTGGTGTTACTTCCGCTACGACGGGGCCCGGCCCAAGGCGCCGACCGCGGTGCCGCAGGCGCCGTACTCCGCGTGCGGTGACGTCTGCGTCCCCGCCGGCGGTCCCGGGCAGCCCGTCACCTTCAAGCTGACCCCGGCTGCCGGGGAGACCGTGTCCGGTTACCGCTACCGCTTCGAGGGCGGCAAGGACGTCGTGACGACGGGCAACACCGCGACGGTCACGATGACCCCCACAGTGGACGGAACCATCACTCTGGAGGTGGAGGCCCGCGACACCGTCGACTACGGCGAGTCCACCGTCGTGGAGATCAAGGTCGCCTCACCGCCTGCAGCCGTCGGCCGCTACCACTTCACCGAGACGACCGACACCGCCCCGGCCGCCGACACCGGGGGCACGAATCCGGACGACGCCGTCCTCGCCGGCGGGGCGACCCGCAACGAACAGGGCCGGCGCGGTGACGTCACCACCATCGACGCCGACGGCGTCGAGACGGTGACCGAGGACCGGGCGCTGTCCCTGAACGGCACCACCGCCTACGCGGCCACCACGGACCCGCTCATCGACACCACCAAGTCGTACTCCGTCGCCGCGTGGGTCAAGCTCGACGACCTCTCCCGCAACCGGACCATCCTCAGCCAGAACGGTGTCCACCGCAGCGCCTTCTACCTGGGCTACGAGGTCAGCGGCAAGTGGTCCTTCCGCGGCGTCTCCGCGGATGTCCCGGCATCCGGCTCCTGGACCTACGCGCGATCCGTGTCGGTCCGGCCCGCGCAGGCCGGGGTGTGGACGCACCTGGCCGCCGTGTACGACGCGACCGACAAGACGATTCTGCTCTACGTCAACGGCGTGGCGCAGGGCCAGCCCGTGTCCTACACGACCGCGTACCAGTCGACCGGCCCCCTGCAGATCGGCCGGACCCAGTGGTCCGACACCTACACCGACTACGTCGCGGGCTCCGTGGACGAGGTGGCGGTGTGGAACTACGCGATCCCGCAGTCGGAGGTCGTCCAGGAGGCCATGCTCCTGGACGACGACGAGAGCACGGACGACGGGGAGTCGAAGCTCCCGGCGGTCGAGCTCGTGGGGCAGTGGGACCCGGCGGGGGCCACCGGCCAGACCGTCCAGGACGGCTCCGGCTACGGCCGGCCGATGACCGTCGCTTCCGCGTCGATGGTGGACGGCGAGCACCTGAACTTCACCGGTGCGGCCGGTGACGGTGCCACGGTCTCCGGTCCGCTCGTGGACGACTCGGGCTCGTTCTCCGTCTCCGCGACCGTGCAGATCGACCCCGAGCTGATCAAGAGCAAGCCGGTCGGCTACCTGGCGCAGGTGGCCGGGCAGCAGACCGCCACCGGCAGTTCGTGGGGCATCTGGTTCGAGCGCACCGCGGACGTCGAGAGCGCCTACCCGAACGACGACACGGGGGAGTTCGACATGCTCCCGACTGGACGATGGCACTTCGGACGCCTGACCGCCGACGGCACCGGCACCTCCGTCGTCTCCAGCACCGAGGTCATCGACGGTGAGGTCACGCTGACCGGTGTGTTCGACGCCCAGGACGTTGCGCCCAACGCCTCGAACCCCGGTGTGATCCGGCTGTACCGCGGGTCCGACCGGCAGGACGTGGACACCGTGTTCACCGCCGAAGTCGGTACCGGCAGCTTCGCCGCGGGCAAGGGCTTCACCAGCAGCACCTGGCAGCACCAACTGCCCGGCAGCGTCGGGGCCGTCAACGTGTGGGCCGGTGCCCTGAGCTCCGGCATCTGACCCTGCCGCAGCGCCGGTTGCGGGCGTCCCGCCATGGGTGGGACGCCCACAACCGGACCGTGCGGACCGCCGGCCCGAGGTGGTCGCGAGTCCGCATCCCCACTCTTCGGTCCAGGTGCCCTGCTTCGACCGATCGGCTTCACAGCCGCTTTCCGCATGAGTCATTCACCTTCCAGACATGGGAGTTTCCGTGTTTCTCCGTGCGCGCCCACGATGGCGTAACCGGCCAAGACCCTCACACCGAGGCCGTCGAGCCTCCCTCGTCGTGGGTCTGGCCGTCGTCCTGTCGGCCCCCACATCCCTGACACCCCTGGCATCGGCTGCGGCGGGCGGCCTCGGCCGCCCCGACGTGCCGACCGACCACGTCGCGTCGGTGACCACCCCCGGCCCCGGAGCCGCCAAGGCCCGCAAGCTCGCCGCGGACACCAAGGCCGCGAACCAGGCATCCGCACGCCGGGCGGCCGAAGAGCAGAAGGCCGCCTGGCCCGCCGCGCAGCGACTGACCGGCACCATCGCCAAGGGCGACCACAAGAAGCTCGCCTCGCTCGGTGTGGTCCCCGCCAAGAAGCGTGCCGCGAAGCAGGACAAGAGCCCCGCACAGGCCGCCGGCACGAGCACCGTCGAGGTCCTCTCCCAGAAGTCCGCGCGCGCCGCCGGGGTGACCGGTGTGCTGTTCACCGCGGCTGCCCAGACGCCCGGTGAGACGGAAGTCAGCCTCAACTACGGCTCCTTCGCCTCGGTCATCGGCGGCGACTGGTCCGGACGGCTCGGTCTGCTCCGCTACCCGGCCTGTGTGCTCACCGACCCCACCAAGGAAGCCTGCCGCGCCTCCACGCCGGTCGACTCGGTCAACGACCCGGGAACGCAGACGGTCAGCGCCGCGGTCACCCTGAGCGCCACGTTCGGCAGCACGGAGGCACCCGCGGTCTTCGCACTGGCCGCCACCGCGCCGACCTCGGTCAAGGGCTCCGGCGACCTCAAGGCGACGGACCTGAGTGCCGCGTCGAGCTGGTCGGCAGGAGCTTCCTCCGGCTCCTTCACCTGGTCCGAAGGGCTCGAAGTTCCGAAAGCCGCGGCGGGACCCGCTCCGAGCCTGAGCCTGTCCTACGACTCGGGCAGCAGCGACGGCCGCACGTCCAACACGAACAACCAGGCGTCCCTGATCGGTGAGGGCTTCTCCCTCACCCAGTCGTACGTCGAACGGTCCTACGGGTCCTGCGACGACGACGGCCAGGACGACAAGAACGACCTGTGCTGGAAGTACGACAACGCCAGCCTCGTCCTGAACGGCAAGTCCACCGAGCTCGTCAAGGACGACACCACCGGCGTCTGGCACCTGAAGGACGACGACGCCTCCCAGGTCTTCCACCTCACCGGCGCGGACAACGGCGACCAGGGCGACGCGGTCAGCGGCGTCGGCGCGGCCCAGAAGGGCGACGGGGCCGGCGAGTACTGGAAGGTCGTCACCGGCGACGGCACCGCCTACACCTTCGGGCTGAACAAGCTGCCGGGCGCCAACGACGCCCGTACCAACAGCGTCCTGACCACCCCCGTCTTCGGCGACGACGCCGACGAGCCCGGCTACGGCAAGGGCACCAGCTTCGACAAGCGCTTCTACCAGCAGGCCTGGCGGTGGAACCTCGACCTCGTCCAGGACGTCCACGGCAACGCCAGCACCTCCTGGTACACCAACGACACCAACTACTACGCCAAGAACGGCGACAAGACCGCTCTCGCGTCCTACACCCGCGCCTCCCGGCCCACCGAGATCCTCTACGGGCAGCGCGCCGACGCCCTCTTCTCCGGCACCACCGGCACGGCCAAGGGCTACGCCTCGAACAAGGTCACCTTCGACTACGCCGAGCGCTGCACCGCCTCCGACTGCTCGTCGCTGACCGAGGACACGGCCGACAACTGGCCCGACGTGCCCTTCGACGCCATCTGCGCCGACACGGCCACCGACTGCCTCGCCACCAGCCCTTCGTTCTTCACCCGCAAGCGGCTGACCGGCGTCAACACGTTCTCCTGGGACGCCAAGACCACCGCGTTCCTGCCGGTGGACTCGTACAGCCTCAAGCAGCACTTCGAGGACGGGCAGGACGCCGGTGACACCTCCGACCAGGTCCTGGCACTGACCTCGATCCAGCGCACCGGCAAGTCCAACGGCGAAATCGCCCTGCCGGCCATCCAGTTCGGCTACACGCTGCGCCCCAACCGCGTCGACACCGTCATCGACGGCGTCACCGCCCTCTCGCGCCCGCGCATGCTGACGGTGACCTCCGAGACCGGAGCGATCACCACCGTCACCTACAACCAGCCCGAGTGCGTCCGCAGCAGCCTCCCTGCCGAGGACAACTCCACCACCTCCTGCTACCCGCAGAAGTGGAACTACGAGGGTGACGAAGACACCGACGTCGACTGGTTCCACAAGTACCGCGTCACCGCCGTCGTCACCGACGATCCGGCCGGCTCCAGCAGCCTGGAGTACCAGTACGCCTACTCCGGCGCCGCCTGGCACTTCGACGACAGCGTGATCACCCCGGAGAAGGACCGCACCTGGTCCGACTGGCGCGGGTACCGCAACGTCACCGTTACCACCGGACGGACCGACGGCCCGCAGACGAAGACCACCACGGTCTACATGCAGGGCATGAACGGTGACAAACGCCTGGACGGCACCACCCGCACCGCCACGATCCCGGCCGTCACCATGCCCGGAACGACCATCGCGGCCGTGCCGGACACCGAGCGTCTCGCCGGATCGGTCCGTCAGACGGTCACCTACAACGGGACCACCCCGATCGGGTTCAACCTCAACACCTACTACCTCAAGGTCACCGCGACCCAGCACCACTCCTACGCCGACACCGAAGCCTTCTACCTCAGGCCGTCCACCGAAACCGCGTACACCTGGCTGACCGCCACCAGCGCGTGGCGCTCGACCGCCACGTCCCACACGTACGACAGCTACGGCATGGCGGCCACCGTAGAGACCTCCGGCGACCAGGCGAAGACAGGCGACGAGACCTGTACCCGCACCTGGTACGCCCGCAACCCCGACAAGGGACTCACCAGCCTCGTCAGCCGGGTCCGCAAGGTCGCCAGGACCTGCGTCGACGACGGACAGCTGACCCTGCCCACCAGCAGCGCGACGCGCGGCGACGTCCTCTCCGACACCGCCACGGTCTACGACAACACCGCCGCGACCGGCTGGTCCGCGACACAGACCCCGACCCTCGGCCTGGCGACCTGGGTCGGCCGACCCACCGGGTACCCGGCCGTGTCCGGCACCGCCGACCGCACGCCCACCGGCTGGCAGACCGTCTCCAAGACCACCTACGACACCGCGGCGGCCAAGCTCGGACGGCCGTTGACGGTCACCGACGCCGCCGGACACACCACCACAACCGCCTACACCCCTGCGGACAAGGGCCCGGTCACCATCACGGCGACCACGACCCCCACCCTCGCCGCCAGCGGTCAAGCGCAGAAGTCGTGGGCCTACTTCGAGCCGGCCCGTGGCTTGCAGACCCGAAGCAACGACGCCAACGGCGGCAAGACCGACGCGACGTACGACGCGCTGGGCCGCACCACCGCCACCTGGCTGCCCAACCGCACCCAGACCGGCGGCGAAAGCGCCAACGCCACCTACACCTACGCGATCAGGACCGCCACCCCGTCGGCCACCTCGGTCTCCACCCTCAACGCCGACGGCAAGACCTACACCACCACCTACAGCCTCTACGACTCGCTGCTGCGCCCGCTGCAGACGCAGTCCCCGGTCCCCGCACCGCTCACCGGCCGCATCCTGACCGACACGCGCTACGACAGCCGGGGCCTCGCCTACGAGACCTACGACCAGGCCTACGACGACTCGAAGTCGCCGGACGGCGTGTACGCCAAGGTCGAGTACGGCACCGCCGGCGCCCAGACCAACACCGCCCACGACGCCGCCGGACGCCCGACGACCACCACGTTCTTCGGTCTGACGACCCAGAAGTGGCAGACCACCGCCACCTACACCGGTGACTCCACGGCGACCACCGCCCCCGACGGCGGCAACGCCACCCGTACCATTACCGACGCCCTCGGCCGCACCACCGCGACCCGCACCTACGCCGGCACCACCCCCGCCGACACCCAGTACGGTGCCACCGCCGCACAGGCCGCGAGCTACACCCAGGTCACCAGCACCTCCACCCTCGACGGCCTCCCGCTGACCGCTGTCTCGGAAGCCGACGCATCGAAGTGGACCTACGCCTACGACCTCTACGGCCGGCAGGTGTCCACCACCGACCCGGACAAGGGCGCGACCACCACCACCTACACCGCGCTCGACCAGGTCGACACCACCACGGACGCGGACAAGAACGTCCTGCTCTACACGTACGACGAGCTCGGACGCAAGACCGATCTGTGGAAGACCTCCCGGACCGACGCCAACAAGCTCGCCGCCTGGACCTTCGACACCGCCGACCACGGCAAGGGGCTCGCAGCAGCAGCCACACGCTACGACGGCGGCGTCACCGGCAAGGCGTACACCAAGACCGTCACCGCCTACGACACGATCGGCAGGGCCCAGGACACGACCCTGACCCTCCCCGCGACCGACCCGCTGGTCACCTCCGGCGCAGTCACAGCGACCACGGCCTTCCACACCGCCTACAAGCTCGACGGCACCCTCAACGACTCCATCGAACCCGCGGTGGCCGGCCTGCCCAAGGAAGTACTGGAGCCGACCTACAACAACAACCTCGGACTCACCACCGGCCTCGTCGGCAACTCCTCCTACCTCCTCGACGCCACCTACAGCGCGCTCGGCCAGCCCACCCTGCTGAGCCTCGGCACCAACGAGGCGTCCAAGAAGGCCTACATAGCCTCCACCTACGAGACCGGCACGGGACGCCTGCTCACCTCGGACGTCACCGACCAGACCCACAACTACAAGCTCCAGGACCTCACCTACGCCTACGACCAGGCCGGGAATGTCACCTCCATCGCCGACGCCACCACCCAGGGCGGCACCACCGGCGCCGACTTCCAGTGCTTCGCCTACGACGCACAGCGCCGCCTGACCGAAGCCTGGACCCCCACCACCAACAACTGCTCGGCCGCCAACCGCGCCCAGTCCAACATCGGCGGACCGGCCCCGTACTGGACCAGCTACACGTACAACAACTCCGGTCAGCGAAGCACCGAGGTCACCCACAGCGCGAGCGGCAACACCACCACCAACTACACGTACGGCACCACTGCCGGACAGCCACACCCGCTGGCCAAGACCACCGGCGCCACAGCCGCCACCTACACCTACGACCTCAACGGCAACACCCTCACCCGCCCCGGCACCCAGGCCACCCAGACCCTGACCTGGAACGCCGAGGACAACCTCACCACCACGGCCGAGCCCGCCGCGGGCAGCAAGCCGGCACTCAACACCAGCTACCTCTATGACGCCGACGGCGAACTCCTCATCCGCCGCGCCACCGGGGACGGCGACACCGTCCTCTACCTCGGCTCCACCGAAGTCCGCCTGACCACCAAGGGAAGCACCAAGACCGTCACCGGCACCCGCTACTACAGCGCCGCCGGCCAGACGATCGCGCTGCGCACCGCGACGGTCGGCACCGCAGGAACCAAGCTCAGCTTCCTCGCGGGAGACAACCACGGCACCAGCAACATCTCCCTCGACTCCTCCACCCAGGCCGTCACCAAGCGCTACACCTCGCCCTTCGGCGAATCCCGCGGCACCACCGCGGGAGCCTGGCCCGACGACAAGGCCTTCCTCGGAAAGCCCGCCGACACCACCACCGGCCTCACGCACATCGGCGCACGCGAATACGACCCGGGAATCGGCCAGTTCATCAGCGTCGACCCCGTCCTCGACCTCGCCGACACCCAACAGCTCAACGGCTACAGCTACGCCGGCAACAGCCCTGTCACCAAGAGCGACCCCACCGGCCTCAAGAGTCAGGCTGACCGTTCCGGCAGCTCCAACCTCAATGGCCTCGACGCCGAAGAACTCCAGAAGGCGAACGATTCCTATGACGTAGGCGGCAGCAGCGGCAGCAGCGGCAACAGCGACGGAGGTGGAGGGGACGGGGGCGACGACTGCAGTTGGAGCTGCCATCTCAAGGGCGCTGTAACGGGTGTTGGCTCGGTCATCGAAACGGGTTGGGACAACACAACCGAATGGGTGGATGACAACAAGGTCTTCCTCGTCCAACTGGGCACCGAGGTTGTCGTCGGTGCAGGTTGCTACGCGGTCTCAGGCGCCACCGCCGTAGAGACCGGCGGAGCGAGCCTCGCCCTGGCCACCCAGTGCGGAGCCATATCCGGCGCGGCAGGCGCCGCCGTCGGCAACTGGATGACACCCGATGCTGACCACAGCGTTACCGGCGTATTCGGTGACATGGCCACGGGTGCAGTTCTCGGCGCAGCAGGAGGGGCGGGAGGCGAAGCACTCTCCGCAGCGGCACCCAAGATAGCGAAAGCGATCTTCGGCTGTCACAGCTTCCTCCCGGGAACGGGAGTCCTCCTGGCAGACGGCACGCACAAAGCCATCGAGGATGTAGAGGTCGGTGATGAGGTTGTCACTACCGACGTGGAAACCGGAAAAACGACCACGAGGTCTGTTGCCGACACCATCACTACGGTGGGCGACAAGGATTTCACCGAGATCAGTATCCACGTTGGCAAGGGCTACTCGTCCATCGTCGCCACTGATACCCATCCGTTCTGGATTCCAGAGCTGAAGAAATGGGTGGACGCTGGAAATGTTTGGGTCGGACAGTGGCTGCGCACGAGCGCTGGCACCGTGGTGCAGGTCACGGGGGTCCGTCACTTCACCAAGCCGCAACTGACCCACGACCTCACCATCACTGACATCCACGCGTACTATGTGCTGGCGGGGGCCACCCCCGTACTGGTTCACAATTGTGGAACTGGTCCCCGAGACAGTGCAGGTCTGGGTCCAGATGAACTCATGTCGAAGGCGGAAGGGCTTCGAGATGAGTACGCCGGAGAAATGGCCCAGCTCTCCAATAGGAAGAGGCCAGCCACTGTCACGGCTGGATATAATTCGGAGACCGGACAGTACGCCGCAGGCGCATCAGTCAAGGGTGTCTGCGCAGAGACTTGCGTTGTCAATCAGCTCGGAGGCGACCCGTCGAAGATTGTATTCACTGCTGCCGTGAGGCCTCGGACTGGGGCGCTGATCAATATTTGCGTCGCATGCGAAGGCCAGTTCGGGCGTAGTGGGTTCAAGGGGGCGGGTACAGTGTTCGATTCAGACGTATTGAGCCGCTTCGATCAATAGTGCAGAAGGGTGGTTGGGGCCGGTATGGACCTTGAACTGAGACGGCATTCCTGGGGATCACTCCAAGGGGTCTCTGGTGATGCTCGTATACTCGAGGATGCTCTCCGGGACCTTTCCCGCGCTGGTAGTCGGGAGGTCGCGGTGAGCGCTGCGCGCCAGGTGGAGCAGGTCACATTTGCGCAAGGAATTCTATGTGAAGCCTCAGCCGCCTTGGCGTCTAGCCTCGTTCATTGCCTATGGCGCTGCTCGGACTATTCTGAAGATCTAATTCTAGGGATTCTCTCGGATATTTCGGCCGCCGTGGTGAGCGAGGAGGATCCGGGCGTATACGGCCCTGCGTCCGAAGCGGAGTGTATGAAAGAGATCAGCCTAGGATATCCGGCCTACGTGGAGATTCTTGAAACGAGCGCAACGCTTGATTCTCGTACGGCTTGTATCGACCTAATTCTCATGTGTGGGCTATTTAGTAGCGAGCTTAGGTCTCGGTCCGTATATTTCCTGGAGAGTGCTCAAGGGCTAGCCGGGCTAGAGGGGAATCTAGGCCTAATTTCTGCCTCGATTGAAGAATTGCGAGACGCTGGCTAATTTTCTCGGAATGTTCGAGACATCTCCGGGTGGTGTCGATGTTCAGAGATGAGCGGACTGGCCTCTGTCGGATTTGATGTCGCCGAGGATCTGCCGTAGGCCCGCCGGAATGCTGGCGGTTTCTAGATGTCGTCGCAATACGTGGTTGTGTTGATCAGGCCGCGAGCATTTTATGCAGGCGCTCGGCTGGGGTTTCCCAGCCGAGCGTTTTGCGTGGGCGGCCGTTTACAACGGCTAACACAATGATTTGATCGGTCGGCGGGTGATCAGGCAGCAAGCGAGCGGGGCCGCTGGGGTGAGGGAGCTCGGTGCGAATTTTTGCTTCGGGAGCCTGCGCGTCGGCGGCGATCGAGAGCTCAACCTCGCGACCGCCTCACCCCCGGGGCGCCTCCCGCGACTTGAGCGCGATCTGCCACCGGTAGAAGCTCATCGCCAGGGCGAAGTCCAGCCCCGCGCGCCCGTCCAGGAACCCGCGCCGGTAGACGTACATGTACGCGAACGACACCAGCGGCTTGAACGGGGCCTTGTGGAACAGCCGGCCCTGGCGGGACTTGACCCGGCGGACCTGTTCCTTGACGTCGGGGTGGTGTTCCAGCCAGGCCTCCCAGTCGGAGTACCGGTTGTGGCGCTCGAACCACGCGGTCACCGGGTCGAGGTCCTGGTGCTCGATCGGGTTGCGCAGCGCCTGGGCGGAGTCGGCGACGGGCTGGTAGTGGCCCTCCACCTCGCCGATGCCGGGGGCCGCGAGGTCGCCGACCTCCGGGTAGGCGCAGCGGGTGCGGTCGGTCAGGGAGCGCTTGCGGATGGTGTAGCCGTGGCGCAGCCGCTTGCCGGAGAACCAGTAGCCGAGCGGGATGTCGTACGCGGCGGGCTTCGGCGCGGCGGGGTCGGCGAAGAGCGTGCGGAGTTCGGCGAGGAGTCCGGGGCTGAGGCGTTCGTCGCCGTCCAGGACGAGGATCCAGTCGATGTCGGTGCGGACGTTCTCCAGGCACCACTGCTTCTTGCGGGGGTGGCCGCCGTCCCAGGTGTACTCGACCACCTCGGCGCCGCACTCGGCGGCGATCTTCGCCGTGTCGTCGGTGCTGTGCGAGTCCACGACGACGACCGCCTCGAAGTGGCCGAGGACGGAGTTGACCGCCTCGGCGATGTTGAGGCCCTCGTTCTTGGTGGGGATCGCCACGGCGATGGGCAGCTTGCTCAACTCGCTCAACTCTTGTCTCCTTCGGGCAGCCAGGCGTAGCAGCCTGTGGAGGTGAAGGTGCGGGTGGCCGCGGGGAGGGTGATGCTCACCGGCTGACCGCTCGCGGAGGAGCCCTGGTCGAGCACCTTGCCGCCGGCTCCTTCGGTCCGCCAGGTGCAGGCGGCGGTGGGGGAGACCGAGCGGTAGCGGCCCGGGCGCAGTTCCTTGCCGGTGCGGGTGCCGTCCGCGTAGCCGAGCGCGGCCTCGTCCACGAGGTCCTGGTGTCCGGTGCAGAGGTGGGCGACGGCGGGTGCGGCGTCGGGTACTTCGCCGGTGACGATCGAGCCGACGGCGATCCGGCGGTCGGCCTTGACCAGGAAGTCGAGCTTGTCGCAGGTCTCCTGGCCGGTCTGGAGGACGGCCGCCGGGTCCATGCCCTTGGGTACCCGGTCGGTGAGGTACTCCTTCTCCTTCTTGGTGAACGTGCCGGTGGCGGGCGTCAGTTCGTCGGTGGGGACCTTGGGGCCTTCGGCCGCGGGCGCGGTGGGGGACGCGTCGGTGTCCCCACCGGACGCCGGGCCGTCGGTCGGTGTCGCGGCGGTGGGGCCCGCGACGGAGGGCCCGGAGGCCGCGGGGCGGGGTGCCGCCGCGGCCTCCGGGTCGTTCCCGTCGTGGGACGAGCCGCACGCGGCCAGCGCCGCCGTCAGGATGACGACGGCAGCGCCGGCCAGGAGCGGGTTCCTCATCAGCCCGTCCTGAGGGCGTAGTGCGCGGCGATCTGCGTGGAGCTCAGCGCCGTCGGGTAGACGGCGGTCTCGTCGAGCTGACCGGCGAAGAACGCGCTGGTGGGGTTGTTGGCCCAGCCGCTGAGGGCGTCGCCGCCGACTCTCCAGTAACCGGTGAAGTTCTGGTTGTTCCGGTACGAGGAGTTGGAGGCCCGGAGCACGCCGTCCACGTAGAGGGCGACACCGCCGGTGCCCTGGGTCGCGACGACGTGGTGCCAGGCGCCGTTGTTGTAGGAGGCGGGGGTGGTGATGGTGCGCTTCGAACCGTCGTTGACGCCGAACACCAGCCTGCCGTCGTTGGTCATGTAGACGTGCTTGTCGTAGGCCGTGCTGTTCTGCATGGTCAGGTTGCCGAAGCCGATGAGCTTGCCGCCCCTGGTCGTGGTCGTCTTGAACCAGGTCTCGACCGAGAAGGCGCCCGGCTTGGCGTGCCGCCGGTTGCTGTAGGCGTACTCGTCGGTGCCGTTGAACCCGATGGCCGTGGAATCGCCCGTGATCGCGGCCGGGGTCTGCCGGTAGGACGGGGCATTGCGCAGGAAGCCGTTGTCCAGCCCGGTCCCGGTGTCCGCAGCGAAGGTCGAGGTGCCCTCGTCGTAACGCCAGTACAGCGTCGCGCCGTCGGCCAGCACCTTGGTGGGGTACGCCTCGGCCGCCGAGGCCACGGTGGCTGACAGGGCGGGGGACTTGGCGCTGGTGTTGGTGCCGTCGCTCGCGGTGATCCGGTACGAGTGCGTCTCCCCGGCGGCGACGGCCGTGTCGGTCCAGCGCAGTTGCGGCCGGTCCCAGAAGATCGAGTTCCCGGTGGTGGTGTACACCGGGGTGGTGGCACCGTCCTTGTAGATCCGGTAGGTCAGCAGCCCGTCGTCGGTGTCGGAACTGGTCTGCCAGTTGACATCGATCTGCCCCGGTACGACGGTCGACAGCTGCACGTTGGGCACCCATGGTGCCCCCGTGTCGGGGCCGTCCGCGAACCGGGTCAGCCCCTGCTGGGCCGCCCCGTTGACGGTGGTGAACTCGCCCCCCACCCACAGGTAGTGGTGGCCGCCGGTGTCCGTCTGCGTCATCACCCGGGGGCCGACCGGTTCACCGATGCCGTCGTTGGTGTCGGGTGCCCACGGCAGCAGCTGCGGGTCGGTCACCGACTGGGCCAGCAGGTGGTGGCGGGGCTGGTCGGAGAACTCGCCCATGCTGGAGCAGTCGTGGGCGTGGCTTCCGCTGTAGAGCACGCCCGAATGGACCAGCACGGCCTGGGTCGCACCGAGGCAGGTGTCCCGCCAGCGCTGCTGGAAGTCGTCGAGGTCGATGGCGATGCGTCCGTCGAACACCCCGCCGCCGGTGCCCTCGTTAGCCGTGTAGAAACCGGTGGCGTCGGTGGTGATGTCCTGCACCGTGGAGGTGTTGGGGATGAAGCCCGGATAGGCGGTCGTCACCGCCCCGCTGGTGGCGTCGACCACGGCCAGCGCGTGCGAGGTGGTGCCGTTGACGGTGAGGAAGTCACCGCCGAGCAGCACGTGTTGGCCGTCCGGGGTCACTTCGACCGCGCGGGCGACCTCGTCGGCGTTGGCGGTGAACGGCAGCAGGTCGGCGCCGGTGGTGACGGCGGCGAACTTCTGCCGGGTCTGGCCGCCCACGCTGTTGAAGTCGCCGCCGAAGTAGACGGTGTCGTCGGTGACGGCGATGGCGCGGACGGTCGCCGACACCGCGATCTTGAAGTCGTTGCGCGGGGTGCAGGTGGCCGTGTCGATCGCCACGATGTTGCTGACCCCGACGCCGTTCACCGAGCCGAACTGCCCTCCCGCGTAGAGCGTTTGGCCGTCCGGGGAGAGGGTGAGGGCCCGCACGGTCGCGGTGCCCGAGGAGAGCGTGAACGACAGGGAGCAGCCGTTCGGTGCGCCGGTCGCCGCGTCGAAGGCGGCGAAGTTCACCGCGGGCGTCTCCGAGGTCCCGGCGGCGGCGTCCGGCGGGCGCACCGTGGAGAAGGTGCCCCCGGCGTAGACCGTGTTACCGGTCGCGGCCATCGACCAGACGATGCCGTTGGTCTGCCAGGTGGAGAGGTCGTCGGCGGTGATCGACACCGGCGGCGTCAGCGAAGCCGCCGGGGAGGTCCCGACCGCGGTCGCGGTCAGGGCCCCGCCCAGCAGGCAGAGAGCGGCGGATGCGGCGCGCTTGCGGCCACGTCCGGCGGATCTCCGCCCCGTACGTCCGTTCATCATTCAGCTCCGAAGGTGAGAACGAGCTGCGGCCGGTAGGCCGCGGTGGAGACCTCGCTCGACCAGATACGGAGGCTGTCCGTACCGGTGTTGGTCAGGGCGAGTGAGGTGGTGGAGCCGAGGGCCCCGCCCAGGGCCGGCGCGTCCAGTGCCACCGAGTAGCCGGTGGACACGGCGGTCGCGCCGGTGATGGTCCCCAGCACGGTCGCACCGAGCGCCGGCCGGGTGTTGTAGGTGACCGTCGATTCGGTCCAGGCACCGGTGACCGGCACCACCTGGTGGCTCTCGGCGGTACCCGCCGTCGAGTCCGAGGAGGTGCGGAAGTCGATCCGGGCGCCCTTGAGCACCTGCCCGGCGGGGGCCGCCGGCAGGTCGTACCGGAGATAGCCCAGGTACGCGGTGGTGCCGCGCGAGGCGAGCTGGTTGTCGTTGTAGTTCGTGTTCGGGGCGACGCTGTTGACGTAGGCGTCCTCCACCGGGGTGAGCGCGACCGTGGTGTCCGCGCCGCCGCCCCCGTCGCCGGGCACGGGCGGGGCGTCCGCGAGGTCGTGGTGGGCGGCGACCTGCGCCGCCGTCAGGGCGGTCGGGTAGACCGCGGTCTCGTCCACCTGCCCGGAGAGATAGCCGCTGGTCGGACGGTTCGGCCACGCGTTGTTCATGGCGTCCCCGCCGACCCGCCAGTACCCGTCGTACGAGCGGTTCCCGGTCGCCGCGTCGGTGCCGGCCACCGTGCCGTCCACGTACAGCACCATGCCCGCCGGGCCCTGCGTGGCGACCACGTGGTGCCAGGCGCCGTCGTTGTAGCCGGCGGTGGTGGTGATGGTCGGCCGGGCGTTGCCGGTCTGGACCCCGAAGGCGAGCCGCCCGTCGTCCGTCAGGTAGACGATCTTGTCGGAGATGGTGCTGGTGTGGCCGGTGTCGAAGCCGATGTTGTTGCCGAAGCCGACGATCCGGCCCCCGGTCGTCGAGGTCGTACGGAACCACGTCTCGACCGAGTACGGCGACGGCGAGGTCAGGTGGTGCAGCCGGTCGCTGTAGACGTACTCGTCCGTGCCGTTCAGGCCCAGCGCGGTCGAACCGGCCACCGCCCCCGCCGCCCGGTACGTCGGCGCGTTGACGTAGACGCCCCCGTCGAGCCCGTCCGAGGCGTCCGCGGCGAACGCCCCGCCCGCCTCGTCGTACCGCCAGTACAGTTCGGCACCGTCCGCCAGCACCCGCTCCTGGTACGGGGAGGCGGAGGAGGCCGCGGTGACGGAGACGGCGGCGGACTGGGCGCTGGTGTTGGTGCCGTCGCTCGCGCTGACCCGGTAGGAGTACGTCTGCCCGGCCACCACGTCCGTGTCCGTGAAGGTCAGCTGCGGACGGCTGAAGAAGAGCGAGGAGCCCGTCGTGGTGTACACCGGGGCCGACGCGCCGTTGCGGTAGACCCGGTAGGTCAGCGAGGAGTCGTCGAGGTCGAGCGAGGAACGCCAGCCGACCCTCACCTGCCCGGCCCGGGGCGAGGAGACGCTCACCACCGGTACGGCGGGCGCACCCGTGTCCGGGGTGTTGGCGAACCGGGTCAGCCCCTGCTGGGAAGAGCCGTTGACGGTGGTGAACTCACCGCCCACCCAGAGGAAGTCGCGCCCGTCCCGGCCGGCCACGGTCAGCGCGCGCGGCCCGACCGGCTCGCCGATGCCGTCGTTGGTGTCCGGCAGCCACCCCAGCATCGCCGGACCGTCCACCGACTGGGCCGTCAGATGCTTGCGCACCTGGTTCGGGAACTCGCCCATGGTGGAGCAGTCGTGCACATGGCTGCCCGCGTACAGCACGCCCCGGTAGACCCGGAGCGCCTGCGTGGCGCCCTGGCAGGTGTCGCGCCAGCGCTGGCCGAACCCGTCCAGCTCCATGGCGATGCGCCCGTCGAAGGAGTTGCCCCCCATGCCCTCGCCCGCGACGTACCAGCCGCCGGACGCCTGGTCCGTGACGATGTCCTTGACGACCGCGGACGCCGGGACGAATCCGTTCGGGTAGGTGTGGGTGAGCGCGCCGGAGGCCGCGTCCGTCACCGCGAGTGCGTGCGTCGCGGTGCCGCCGACCGTGGTGAAGTCGCCCCCGATCAGCACCGAAGCACCGTCCGGGGTGACCTTCAGGGCCCGCCCGGGGTCGTCCGCGTCCGGGTTCCACGCGGTCAGCGCGCCCGCCGGGGTCACCGCCCCGAAGAAGCGGCGGGCGCTGCCGTTGACTGTCTGGAAGTCACCACCCGCGTACACCGTGCCGTCCGCGGCCACGTCCAGCGCCCGCACGGTCGCGCCGAAGTTGGGGGCGAACCCCGAACGCACCGCGCAGGTCGCGGTGTTGATGGCGACCAGCCCGTTGCTGGTGGTCCCGTTGACCGCGTTGAAGTAACCACCCGCGTACAGCGTCGACTTGTCCGGCGAGAGCGCGAACGCCCGCACCGTGGCCGTGCCACTGCTGCGGGTGAAGGAGAGCGAGCAGCCGGCCGGAGCCCCGGTCGCCGCGTTGAACGCCGCGAAGTTCACCGCAGCCGCCGAACCCGCGCCGCCCGCCGCCACCCCGGCGGGCCGGATCTGCGAGAAGGTGCCGCCCGCGTAGACGACCCCGTTCGCCTCCGCCAGCGCCCACACGATGCCGTTGGTCTGGTAGGTGGACAGGTTGTCCGCGGTGAACCCGACCGGCGCGGTCAGCGCCGCGGCCGGCGGAGCACCCGCCGCCGAGGCGGAGAGCACCCCCGCCGCCAGCGCCAGGACCGTCGCGCCCACCCCGCCCCGCCGCCACCCCTCGCCGGGGCGGCGTGGCGCGCTCACCGGTCCACCCGCACGGCCGCGCCGCTGAGCTGCGCCTCCAGCAGCCGGACGTCCGCGTCGACCATGATGCGCGCCAGCTCCATGGACCGCACCTCCGGCTTCCAGCCGAGCAGCTCCTCCGCCTTGGAGGCGTCACCGATCAACGCGTCGACCTCGCTGGGGCGTTCGTACTTCGGGTCGTACCGCACGTGCTCGCGCCAGTCCAGACCGGCATGGGCGAAGGAGTGCTCCAGGAACTGCCGGACGCTGACCCCCTCGCCGGTCGCCACCACGTAGTCGTCCGGGGTGTCGCGCTGGAGCATCCGCCACATCGCGTCCACGTACTCGGGGGCGTACCCCCAGTCGCGTACCGCGTCCAGGTTCCCCAGGTGCAGCCGGTCCTGGAGTCCGGCCTTGATGCGGGCCACCCCCCGGGTGATCTTGCGGGTCACGAAGGTCTCGCCCCGGCGCGGGGACTCGTGGTTGAAGAGGATGCCGTTTACGGCGAACATCCCGTACGCCTCACGGTAGTTGACCGTGGCCCAGTACGCGTACACCTTCGCCACGCTGTACGGGCTGCGCGGGTGGAACGGCGTCTTCTCGTTCTGCGGGGGAGGGGTGGAACCGAACATCTCGGACGACGACGCCTGGTAGACGCGGGTCTCGATGCCGCTGGCGCGCACCGCCTCCAGCAGCCGGATCGCGCCGAGGCCGGTGACGTCCCCGGTGTAGAGGGGCGCGTCGAAGGAGACCCGGACGTGCGACTGGGCACCGAGGTTGTAGACCTCGTCGGGCTGGATCTCGCGCAGCAGGTTCACCAGCGCCACCCCGTCGGAGAGGTCCGCGTGGTGCAGCACGAAGGAGCGGTCCGCCTCCTCGGGCCCCTGGTAAATGTGGTCGATGCGCTCGGTGTTGAAGCTCGACGAACGGCGTATGAGCCCGTGGACCGTGTAGCCCTTGTCGAGCAGCAGCTCGGACAGGTACGAGCCGTCCTGTCCGGTCACGCCGGTGATGAGTGCGGTCTTGGCCATGACTCCCCCCTTCTGTGGTCGCCTGAACGGCGTTTGTTAACCCGGTATTGCGTGAAGTGAGTGGTTTGCGGTGAAAAGGTCACAGTGCCGAGTTCCCACTGGCACAATCCGAGCCATGACGACTGATCTCCCCGGCCTTCCTCAGGAATCCGATCGCCCTCTACTGCGCCCGGGCGCACGCATATTCGTGGCGGGTCACCGCGGACTGGTCGGTTCGGCGGTGGTCCGCCGCCTGACCGCGGACGGCCATGAGGTCCTCACCCGCGGCCGTGACCTCCTCGACCTGCGCGACGGTGCGCGGACCGAGGCGTATCTGAAGGACGTCCGGCCGGACGCCGTCGTCCTGGCCGCCGCCAAGGTGGGCGGAATCATGGCGAACAGCACCTGGCCGGTGCAGTTCCTGGAGGACAACCTCCGCATCCAGCTGAGCGTGATCGCCGGAGCCCACGCGGCCGGCACCGAACGGCTCCTCTTCCTCGGCTCCTCCTGCATCTACCCCAAGCACGCCCCCCAGCCGATCGGCGAGGACGCGCTGCTCACCGGCCCCCTGGAGCCGACCAACGAGGCGTACGCGCTGGCGAAGATCGCCGGAATCGTGCAGATCCAGTCGTACCGCAGGCAGTACGGCGCCTCGTACATCAGTGCCATGCCGACCAATCTCTACGGCCCCGGCGACAACTTCGACCTGGCCACCTCGCACGTCCTGCCCGCGCTCATCCGCCGATTCCACGAGGCGAAGCGCGACGGGGCGCCCTCCGTCACCCTCTGGGGCTCCGGCACCCCCCGCCGCGAGTTCCTGCACGTCGACGACCTGGCCGCGGCCTGCGCCCTCCTGCTGACCTCGTACGACGGTGACGAGCCGGTCAACGTCGGCTGCGGCGACGACCTCACCATTCGCGAACTGGCCGAGACCGTGCGGGACGTGACGGAATATCAGGGTGAGATCACCTGGGACGTCACGAAGCCCGACGGCACCCCGCGCAAGCTGCTGGACGTGGAGCGCCTGACGTCCCTCGGCTTCGCGCCGAAGATCTCCCTGCGGGACGGCATCGCCGGGACCTACGCCTGGTGGCGCGAGAGGGACGCCGCCCTCGGGTGAACCGGACGATCCGGTGCCCCGCCGCGCGCGGGGCACCCGGACTGCTCGTATGGTCTCCACTCCGGCCTCTCAGTAGGCCCCGCGGCCGTCGGTGACGGCGCGCACCGTACGGGCCAGCAGGTTCACGTCGGTGGAGACCGACCAGTTGTCGACGTACCAGAGGTCCAGCGCGACCGACTCCTGCCAGGAGAGGTCGGACCGGCCGCTGACCTGCCAGAGGCCGGTCAGTCCGGGCTTCACCGCGAGCCGTCTTCGCTCGCGGTCGTCGTAGTCGGCCGCTTCCTCGGGGAGCGGCGGGCGCGGACCTACCAGGGACATGTCACCCCGCAACACGTTGAAGAGTTGCGGGAGTTCGTCGATCGAGGTGCGTCGCAGAGCCCGGCCGATCGTGGTCACCCGGGGATCGTGGCGCATCTTGAACAGCGGGCCGTCCACCTCGTTGGAGCCGGTCAGCTCCGCCTTGCGGGACTCGGCGTCGACCACCATGGTGCGGAACTTCCACATGGTGAACGGCCGGTCGTGGCGCCCGTGACGGATCTGCCGGTGGAAGACGGGCCCGCGCGAGGAGAGCCGCACGCTCAGCGCCACCGCCAGCAGCAGGGGGGCCAGCAGCACCAGCCCGAACACCGCGCCGGTACGGTCCAGCACCGTCTTCAGCGCCGGTTGCGGACCCCGCCGCAGCGGCGGGGTGACGTGCAGCAGGGTCATCCCGGCTACCGAGGCGGGCCGGACCCGGGAGGTGGCGATGCCGGAGAGCGCGGAGAGCACGCAGAGCGCGATGCCCCCGTCGTGCAGCCCCCAGCCGAGCCGGCGCAGCCGGTCGCCGCAGAGCAGCGGCCCGGGCGCCACGAGGACCAGATCCACGTCGTACGCGTACGCCCCGGCGAGCACGGTCGGGACGTCGTCGTCCGTCCCGTCGGCCCCGAGCCTCCCGGTCAGCGGCAGCTCGTGCTCCGGTTCCGCCGCCCCCACGGGCACGGCCGCCACGACGGCGTAACCCCCCTTCTGCGTACGGGGGCCGAGGGCACCCGCCACGGTGTCCACGCCGGACGCGTCGCCGACGACGAGGACCCGCAGGGCAGGGCGGCGGTGCGTTGAGCGGGCCCGCCGCCGGACGGCCGAGGTCACCACCGCCACCGCCGCGCCGGGCGCGGCGGCCACCAGGGCGACGGTCGGGTCCACGGCGTCGCCGGCCACGGCCCAGGCGACGGCGAGCAGACCGACGAAGACCAGCCAGTCGCCCAGGGTGCCCGCCGCTCCGGCCGCGCTCCGCGGCGGCCCGGCGGTGTGGCGCCCGCGGACGGCCCGTACCCCGGTCCAGACGAGCGCCGCGATCGCGGCGGTGGGCAGGGCCACCGGCTGCCCCCGCGCGGACAGCACGGCCCAGGCGGGAACGGCCATCCCCACGGTCTCGGTCAGGACCGTGAGGGGCGTACCCCAGCGGCCGGCCCGCCGCCCGGGACGTGCGTGATCGGTCAGGTCGCGCTGTGCTGTCGGGGCCCTCCAGAGCTGCTCCAGGGCCGTCGCGCGGTTCCCGGGTGCCGTGGAACGGGGGCGTGGCGGACGCCGAAGTCCCACCGGCCCGGATATGTCAGATTCAGGTGTTTCGACATGCCCCATGAACCCCCCAGTCACAGTTGCATCCCCAAAACGCCGCGCACCCGCCGATCCCGGGGACCTGCGGATGCGCCATCGCTCGGTGCACGATATCCACACACGTGCCATTTCGCTGGAGTTCCCGTGAAGTTCAGACACAAGGGAGACTTCCACCGCGATCCCGGCTCATTCGCGATCTCCGGTACCACAGTGCCCTGTTGGGCCTGAAGTGCCGAGGCGGACGATCGGGGCGCCGGACCGACCGGGCGCAACACGGACGAAGCGAACTCCCGTGCTCCGCACAGTATGTGGGGAGTCGAACGGAGCAAGTCCGCCTGAAAATACAAAAGTTAGCCACGTCACACGGAGCGGTCGGGCGGTGACCCGTCGTGGTGGGCGCGGTGGGTCGGGGTCGGGCGGGGCGCTGTGGTGTCGCGGCACGGGGTGAGGCGGGGGCGGCCGGGGCGGCTGGTGTCGGGATTTGGCCCGGGGGCTCGGGGGAGTCCGGCCGGACGCGGCTCTGTCCGGCGCGGTGCCGTCGCGGGTGCGCCCGCCCGGGGGACGCCCGTGTCCGGATTCCGGGGCGCGGAGTCGTCGAATCGTCCTGTTCGACGGGGATATCTCGAACGAAAATGTTTCGTTTGTGACGCGCCATTGTTTCGGCGGCAATACATGCCCCAGGATCTGTCTCAGCGCCGAAGAACGGCTCAGCGCACCACCCGGCGGGGTGATTTGTGTCTGAACGATCCGGTAAGTCCAGGCTATTGTCCCCTCTCCCGAACCGGTGAGATGGGCGGAGCACCACCTGCTTCTTGTCGAGAGAGTTTCGGAAGATCAGGGGGCCGGGTCGGAGTCCTGGTCGGCGCGACGCACCCCAGTCCCACCCTTATGAGGAGTTGCACCATGCTGTCCAGACGACTCGCCCTCGCCGTCGCCACCGGTGCCGTGGCCGCGCTGACCCTCGGTACGGCCGCCCAGGCGGCCCCCGCCCGTCACGGTGGGCACGAGGCGACGCTGCGTACCCTCGCGGCGCGTCCGGACCTGCTCGTCGGAACGGCGGTCGACACCAGCGCGCTGGCCACCGACGCCCCCTACCGGGCCGACGTGGCCGCCGAGTTCAGCTCGGTGACCGCCGAGAACGTCATGAAGTGGGAGGTCGTGGAGCCGGCCCGCGGCACCTACGACTGGTCGCAGGCGGACAAGCTGGTCGCGTTCGCGAAGAAGAACGGCCAGGAGGTGCGTGGCCACACGCTGGTCTGGCACAACCAGCTGCCCGGCTGGCTCACTTCGGGTGTCGCGGACGGCTCGATCGACACCGGCGAGCTCCGCGCCATCCTGAAGAAGCACATCACCGACGAGGTCCGCCACTTCAAGGGCGAGATCTACCAGTGGGACGTCGTCAACGAGGTCTTCGACGAGGACGGCACCTACCGGGACTCCCTGTGGCTGCAGAAGCTCGGCCCGTCCTACATCGCCGACGCCTTCAAGTGGGCCCACGCGGCCGACCCCAAGGCGAAGCTCTTCATGAACGACTACAACGTCGAGGGCGTGAACGCCAAGTCCACCGCCTACTACGACCTGGCCAAGAAGCTCCTCGCCCAGGGCATCCCCGTCCAGGGTCTGGGAATCCAGGGCCACCTGGACATCCAGTACGGCTTCCCGGGCGACGTCGGCGACAACCTGGCCCGGTTCGACGCCCTCGGCCTGCAGACCGCGTTCACCGAGATCGACGTGCGGATGACGCTGCCGGTGGACGACGCCAAGCAGGCGCGCCAGGCCCAGGACTACCGCAGGCTGCTCGACGCCTGCATCGCCGTCCGGGGCTGCAAGTCCTTCACGGTCTGGGGCTTCAGCGACAAGTACTCCTGGGTCCCGGGCACGTTCTCCGGCCAGGGTTCCGCGAACATCATGGACGAGAACTTCGTGCGCAAGCCCGCCTACACCGCGCTCGCCGACGGCCTCCGCGCCGCCGCGCCCCGCCACGGCAGGCACTGACCCGACCGGCACGGGCCGGTGCGACCACGCCGCGTCGCACCGGCCCACCCGGCCCGCGGCCCGTCGAGCGGAAGGGGCCCGGCGCCCCGCCCATGTTTGGCATGCGCATGGCACTTGTTGCGCAGCATGCCCCTGATTGTGGCCGTCCCCCGGCGGTCAGTTCCTCCCTGTCCGACCACGGAAGAGAGAAGCAGTCATGACCATCAACGTGTCCGACGCGGGCGGGCGGCACCGCTCCCCGTTCCGCACCTTCGCCCGCAGGGCCCTCGCCCTCGGCGGAGCGGGCCTCGTCTCCGTCACCGGAGTCGTCGCGCTCTCCGGCAGCGCACAGGCCGCCGGCAGCACCCTGGGCGCCGCAGCCGCGGGCTCGGGTCGCTACTTCGGTACGGCCGTCGCCGCCAACCACCTCGGTGAGTCGGGCTACGCGACCACGCTCGACACCGAGTTCAACGCGGTGACGCCGGAGAACGAGATGAAGTGGGATGCCGTGGAGGGCACCCGCAACACCTTCAACTTCTCCAACGCCGACTCGATCGTCAGCCACGCCCAGAGCAAGAACATGAAGGTGCGGGGCCACACGCTGGTCTGGCACTCCCAGCTGCCGAGCTGGGTGAGCGGCCTCGCCGCCACCGACCTGCGCACCGCCATGAACAACCACATCACCCAGGTGATGACCCACTACAAGGGCAAGATCTACGCCTGGGACGTGGTCAACGAGGCGTTCCAGGACGGGAGCAGCGGCGCGCGGCGCTCCTCGCCCTTCCAGGACAAGCTGGGCGACGGCTTCATCGAGGAGGCGTTCAAGACCGCCCGGAGCGTCGACTCCGCCGCGAAGCTCTGCTACAACGACTACAACACCGACGGTGTGAACGCGAAGTCCAACGCCGTCTACAACATGGTGAAGGACTTCAAGGCCCGGGGCGTCCCGATCGACTGCGTGGGCTTCCAGAGCCACTTCAACAGCAACTCGCCCGTCCCGTCCGACTACCAGGCCAACCTCCAGCGCTTCGCCGACCTCGGCGTCGACGTGCAGATCACCGAGCTGGACATCGAGGGCTCCGGCAGCGCCCAGGCCACCAACTACAGCAACGTCGTCAAGGCCTGCCTCGCCGTGACCCGCTGCACCGGAATGACCGTCTGGGGCATCCCGGACAAGTACTCGTGGCGCGCCAGCGGCACCCCGCTGCTCTTCGACGACAACTACGGCAAGAAGGCCGCCTACACCGCGGTCCTGACGGCCCTCGGCGGAAGCTCCTCCGGCGGAGGCACCACCGACCCGGGCACCGGCGGCGGCACCGACCCGGGCACCGGCACCGGGTCGAAGACCTGCACCGCCGCCTACACGGCGACGCAGACCTGGCAGGGCGGCTTCAACGGCCAGGTGACCATCACGGCGGGCTCCGCCGCGATCACCGGCTGGAGCGTCAAGGTCACCCTCGGCACCGGCCAGACGACCACCGGCGTCTGGAACGGCACGACCGCCTGGGACAGCACCGGCAAGGTCATGACGGTCACGCCCAGCTACAACGGCAGCCTGGCGGCCGGTGCTTCGACCAGCTTCGGGTTCACCGTGCAGGCGAACGGCAACACCGCCGCCCCCACCGTGAGCGTCTGCACCGCGTCCTGATCGCCACCGCACCCGCACCCCGAACACGGCCGTGAGGCCCGCACACGGATGCCCGGTCGCCCGTTCCAGAGGGGGCGGCCGGGCATCTTCGCGTGGGCCGGGCGTCAGACGGCGGGACGATCGGCGGTCGGCGGCAGGGGCCGGGCGGCCCCGGTCGCGGCGTCCACGTCGGTGGTGATCCGCCGGATCACCAGGACCGCCGTCACGGCGGCGAGCACCCCGGCCACGAGTTCGTACGGGGAGAACCCGCCGTTCGCCGGGCCGGTCCCGTTCACCACCGCGGAGCCGGCCGTCTTGGCGACGAACGCGGCCCACCACGCGATGATCAGCGCACTGCCCCGGGTGGAGCCGCTCGCGTCGCGGATGTCCAGGGCCGCCCGGACCGGTATCCACCACAGCACCGGGACGAGGAAGCCGCACAGGGTGAGTCCCTCGGTGTACCGCTGCGACCCGGGGGCGAGGAGCTCGGCGTTCGCCCGGCAGGCCAGGAACCAGACGAGGAAAGCTGCCGCGGCGCCCAGAAACAGCACCAGCGAAACCGGGGCGGTCCGGCGGAAGGCCGCCGAGCCGGTGCCGCCGACGGCCGCGAGCGCGAGCTGCAACGCGGTCTGTCCGACAATCAGCGCCTGCGCGGCGCGCGCCGCCTGCCGGATCTCCCGGAAGGCACCGGACGGCGGACGGTGCTCCGGTCCGGGCGCCTCGGAGGTGTTCTCCCCGTCGTCGATGTTCCCGCCGCCCATGATGGCTCCCCGGTCGCGGCCCCGCCCGTGTTGTCGCGTGCGGTGATCCGCGGAAGCGTACTGCCGCGGGCCGGACCTCCACCAGTGAATTGATCATGAACGGAAGGCGGCTCCGGGACGTGCGACCCCGGACATGCCGGAGCCCGGTCACCCGTAGGACGGGTGACCG
>NZ_JBHWYX010000011.1:0-176907 GCF_042728795.1 Streptomyces sp. NPDC060184 | reverse complement strand
CCCGACGCCACCCGCCCCGCACACGCGGCGGGTGGCGTCGGGTGCGCGGGCAGTCTCCCCTCACGCCCCCTTCTGTTCCCCCGCCGCGTCCGCCAGTGCCAGCCGGTAGCAGAGCGCCGTACGCGGCACCCCGGTGGTGATCTCGTACGACTCGGCGTGGTGCATCCCGAGCCGCTCGGCCAGCGCGACCGAGCGGCGGTTGCGCGAGTCGATCATCGCCACGACCTCGGTGACGCCCGCCGCCCGTACGCGTTCCAGTGTGGTGCGGGCGGCGGCGGTCGCGTACCCGTGGCCCCAGGCGGCGCGGCCCAGCCGCCACCCGATCTCGATCGCTCCGACCGGCCCGAAGCCGGGGTGCGGCCACGGCTGCGCGCCGGTGAAGCCCAGCACCTCGCCGGCCTCGTCGGTCACCGTCCAGAAGCAGAAGCCGAGTTCGGCGTCGTGCCGGCGCTGGCGCGCGGTCAGCTCCTCGTACACCGAGAACTCCGCGCTCCGGCCGCCGTGGAACTCCATCACCTCCGGGTGGTCGAAGACCCGGTACCAGCTCAAGGCGTCCTCGTCGGTGGGGACCCGCAGGTGGACCGCCGGGTGGGAGGAAGGCGCGATCGTCATCGGGGAGCCCTTCGGTAAGTTGATCTGCCGGTCCCCATAGACTGCATGGGACCGGTGCCCCGCGGCACGCGATTTCGAGTCTTCGGGAGATCCGACCGTGACCGAGCCCCTCTCCGAACACAGCGCGGACGTGATCGTCGTCGGAGCGGGCCCAGCCGGCTCCACGACCGCGTACTACCTCGCCAAGGCCGGGCTCGACGTCCTGCTGCTGGAGAAGACGGCGTTCCCCCGGGAGAAGGTCTGCGGCGACGGTCTCACTCCCCGCGCGACCAAGCAGCTGGTCTCCATGGGCATCGACATCTCCGAAGAGGCCGGCTGGTCGCGGAACAAGGGCCTCCGCATCATCGGTGGAGGTGTCCGCCTCCAGCTCGACTGGCCCGACCTCGCCTCGTACCCGGACTACGGCCTCGTGCGCAAGCGCGACGACTTCGACGAGCAGCTCGCCCGGCAGGCGCAGAAGGCGGGCGCGCGGCTGTACGAGCGCGCCAACGTCGGCGCCCCGATCATCGACGAGCGCACCGGCCGCATCACCGGCGTCAACGCCAAGCTCGGCGAGGAGAAGACCCCGGTCACCTTCCACGCGCCGCTGGTCGTCGCCGCCGACGGCAACTCCACCCGGCTCTCCCTCGCCATGGGCCTGCACCGCCGCGAGGACCGCCCGATGGGCGTCGCGGTCCGTACGTACTTCACCTCGCCGCGCCACGACGACGACTACCTGGAGTCCTGGCTCGAACTCTGGGACCGGCGCGGCCCGCAGGACCGTCTGCTGCCCGGGTACGGCTGGATCTTCGGCATGGGCGACGGCACGTCCAACGTCGGCCTCGGCATCCTCAACTCCTCCTCCGCCTTCCGGGAGCTGGACTGGCGCGAGGTCCTCAAGGCCTGGTGCGCGTCGATGCCGGCCGACTGGGGCTACACCCCGGAGAACATGACGACGCCCATCCGCGGCGCCGCCCTCCCGATGGCCTTCAACCGCCAGCCGCACTACACCAAGGGCCTGCTGCTCGTCGGTGACGCGGGCGGCCTCGTCAACCCGTTCAACGGCGAAGGCATCGCGTACGCCATGGAGTCCGGCCAGATCGCCGCCGACGTCATCGTGCAGGCCACCGCCCGCGCGACCCCGGCCCAGCGCGAACTGGCCCTGCACAACTACCCGAAGATCCTCAAGGACACCTACGGCGGCTACTACACGCTGGGCCGCGCGTTCGTGAAGATCATCGGTAATCCGAAGATCATGAAGATCGCCACGCAGCGCGGCCTCACCCACCCGCTGCTGATGAAGTTCACCCTGAAGATGCTGGCGAACCTCACCGACCCGACCGGCGGCGACGCGATGGACCGCATCATCAACGGTCTGTCGAAGGTCGCGCCGAAGGCCTGAGGCGAAGAGCGGGACCGGGCGCGGGCGCGACCGGTCCCGCTCTTTTCCGGCTGTCCCCGCCCCGTTCGGGCCCGATCGCCGTACGCCCGGCGTGCCGCGATGAGTTCTCGTCACGCCGGCTGTCTTCCTTGCATACGTCCCGCGTGGACGCGGGAAGACCGGACGGAAGACCAGGGAGCGAGCCCGTGCGCATCGTCATCAGTGAGTTCATGAGCCTCGACGGCGTCGTGCAGGCGCCGGGCGGTCCGGAGGAGGACACGGACGGCGGGTTCGCGCACGGCGGTTGGTCGCACCCGTTCTTCGACCCGGAGATCGTGGGCGGGACCTTCGACGACGTGCTGGCCAAGGCGGACGCGCTGCTCTTCGGGCGCCGTACCTGGCAGACGATGGCCGGGGCGTGGCCGGACCGGGCGGGCGACCCGTTCGCCGACCGGATGAACACCATCGAGAAGTACGTGGTGTCGGGGACGCTCTCCGCGCAGGACCTGGTGTGGGCGAACACCACGCTCATCCCGGGCGGCGACGCGGTCGGCCGCATCCGCGCGCTGCGCGAGGCCGGAGGCGGCGACCTGGCGGTCATGGGCAGCCCCACCCTCGCGCGCACCCTGCTGAGCGAGGGCCTGGCCGACGAGCTGCGGCTGATGATCATGCCGGTGCTGCTCGGCGGCGGTAAGACGATCTTCCCGGCGGACGGCGGCCTGCGCGCCCTGGAGCTGGTGTCGACGGTCACCAGCGCCGCCGGGGTGAATGTGTGCACCTACCGCCCGGTCGCAGCGAATGCCTGATCGATTCGTACGAACACCTGGTCGGGCGTGGTGACCTCGGCCGGGTAATCTCTTGCGCCTCCTCCCGGCCGCCGCACACCATCGGGTCCATGAGAGCAGACGTGCGGTACGACGACGATGCCCTGGTCCTCGCGAGCGACCCGACCGAGGAGGGCGTCTACCACCTCCCCCGAACCGGCGAGACGATCGACGGGAGCCGCCGCCGGGCCCTCACCCTGGCCGAGGCGCTGCATGTGCCCATCCGGCCGGTCGGCACGGCGGAGGAGGTGCTTCGCGACTGGGCGGTCAGAGGCCCGAGCAGCGGACCGGTGCGGTGGAAGGACCCGACGACCTCCGTGCCCAAGCGTGTGCGGGCCGGGGCGATAGTGATCCGCGACGGGCAGATCCTCCTCATCCGGCAGTCCGACCGTCGCTACACCTGGTACGAGATCCCCGGCGGCGGGGTCGAGGCGGGGGAGACCCTGCACGAGGCGGTGGTGCGGGAGTTGCGGGAGGAGACCGCCCTCGGCGGGAGCGTGGCGGGGGAGGTGGCCCGGGTCTGGAAGGAGGGGACCCGGCAGCACTACTTCCTCGTGCACGCCGAGGGGGAGGTCGGTGCCGAGGACCAACTCGACAACTACGGAGGCCGGCCGGTGTGGAAACCGGTCGCCGACCTGCCCGGGACCGCGCTCTGGCCGCGGCGGCTGAGCTGGCGCATCGCCCACTGGCACGACACCGGGTGGCCTGCGGCGCCGATCGAACTGGCCGACAGTGTCAAGGACTTGGGGAAACCCTGTACGTGGTAGGCGCGGGGCACCGAGGTCCGTCGGCCGGACCGTGGCCGGGGGAGACTTCGCGCCCGGTGTGCGCGTCGCACCCCGCGTGCGACAGCTGTACGTACGTCAACGGGCGTACGTTCCACTCCAGGTGGCGGCCCCTGCGGAGCCTGAGCAGGAACCCGCAGGGCTCGCCCCGGTACAGCGCGCCGAGGGCGGGAATCCAGCCGCCGTGATCCGCCCACCGGCGTGCCCGGTCGGCCTCGTGCGGGGGGAGGCCGAGGAGATGGCTGGCGCGGAGCTGGCTGCGGATGACGCGGATCGCGTCGTGCGGGGTGGGCAGTACGCGGAGGTCCACGGGTTCGGGTACGAGGCCGGTCGCCGGCCCGTAGCGGAGTACCTCGAAACGTAACCCGGTCCGCCGGTGCGCCTCGGCGGGGGCTGGGGTCGTCCGGAGCGAGTTGGGCATGGTGGACCGTCCGATCGCGGTGTCGGGGCAAGGTGCCCGCGTCATGGTGGGCAGGGTGAGTCGGCTCGGAGCGCGGTCGAACGGTATGGACGAGCCCGGCCTCGGCGACTTGGGGTGACGTTAGCCTGACTCTCAGGTGAGGGGCAAGGGTGTACCGGAGCATCAATGTGGAAGTCATACGCGAGAGCCCCCAGCCGGGCGGCCGGGGGCTCTCGCGCGATGCTTGGGCAGATGCGCCCTACAGGGCGAAGTGGTCGAACTCGCCTGCCTTGACGCCCTTGATGAACGCGGCGAACTTCGCTGGGCTCGTCACGGTCACCGTGCTCGGATCGTCGCTCTCACGCATCAGGATCTGGCCGGCCAGTTCTGCGATTTCGACGCATTGCTCGCCACCGCCTCCAGAGAAGGACGACTTCTGCCACTCGATCTCAGCGTTCATGCTCCGGATTCTCACATGTCCCGGGCGATGTGGTGAATGAAGCTGCGCGACTCATCCGGCGGCAGGCTCACGTGCTGGGCGAAGTCGAGCTGCATCCGGTATCTGCGCAGGTCTGCCGCTGCGTCGAGATGGATTCCACCGAACGGAGCGTCGATGTGGACGGTGTCCAGTTCTGGCACGACGCCGCCGACGTAAAGCACCGTCTGGGTGACCTCCACGAACTGCTCGCTGGCGAAGGGGATCACTCGTACGGTCACGGCACTCCGCTCGGTGGCCTTCAGCAGGTGCTCCAGCTGTTCGCGGGCCACCGTACGGCCGCCCACGCGCATGCGGAGGCTGGCCTCGTGGACGATGGCCTCGAACTCCGGAGGACTCTCTCGATCGAGGACGGCCTGTCGGCGGATTCGGTGCTCGACGCGTGCGTCCACTTCGTCGGCGGGGAGCTTCGGCAGGACTCCGTCGAACAGGGCGCGGGCGTACGCCGGAGTTTGCAGGATGCCCGGCAGGGTGACGGATTGGAGGCAGCGCATGTAGTGGGCGTGGTGCTCAAGTTCCGCGATGTTCAGGAAGCCGGGTGCGAGGACGCCGCGGTACTCGTCCCACCAGAACTGGCCCCGGTGTTCACGCGATACTGCGCAGAGTGCGTCGATCAAGGCGTTGTCGTCGCAGCCGTAGAAGCTTGCGAGGCGCCGGATGCGTTCCTCGCCGACACCGCTGCGACCGGCCTCGATGTGGCTGATGCGGGCTTGGTCCGTGGAGATGAGCCCTGCGGCATCGCGAGCGGTCTTTCCCGCTTGCTCGCGCAGCTTCCTCAACTCCGCGCCCAGGCGCGCCTGACGTGCGGTCGGGTTGTCCCTCGGTGGCATGTCACCTTCCCCTGTTCTGGCCACAGTCTTGCGCGGTGAAGGTGCGATGGTCCACTCGACCGCGTGAACGTTGAGGGGCAACCTTGCTCCGGGGCTGGTTTGGGCCCTAGGGTCCTGCGCAAGCGCCAGATGAGCACCTTCGATGGTCGAAATGCACCCGCATCCGCGTCGAAGGGCCGCATACATGCTGCGGCCCGAGGTCGTGACCTCGGAGTCAGGGCGTGCGTACTGGAGACTGGCTCACGCAGGGAGATCCTCGCAATGACCGTCGTAGCAACTCCGCCTCCGCCCGCCCCGCCGCTGGGCGCCTTGCCCCGACGCGGTGACCGTTACCGCGTGGTGGCGCCCAACAACGCCCACGCCCCCAAGCTGGTGCGGGACTTCGTGGCCACACTCCTGCGGCTGACCGGGCATCCCGGTCTGGTTGACGACGCCCGGTTGTGCGTGAGCGAGGTGGTGGGCAACGTGTACTGCCACACGAGGTCCAGGCTGATCCGCGTGGACGTGGCGATCGCTCCGCACCAGGTCCGGGTCCACGTGACCGACGACCAGCCGGACCCGCTGCCGCTTTCCGCCCCGGGGCCCGGAGCGGAGAGCGGCCGGGGACTGCTCATCGTGGACCGGGTGGCCGTGCGTTGGGGGGCCACGGTGCAGGGGCGGGGGACGCGGCAGACGAAGACGGTCTGGTTCGTGTTGACGGCGCCTGTACCGGAGCCCGGCCTGTAGCTGTAGCTGTAGCTGTAGCTGTAGCTGTAGCCGTAGCCCATGCCGTGGCCGACGTACTGGATCGGAGGACGGCGTCGAGCGGGCCGCTGGTCGTCGGCGGCCCGTCCGAACAGGCCGTTCCTGGGGATATCCCCACCCCGCTCGCTGGCCCCAGCGGCACCGCCGACCGGCGTGCCAACCGGATGTCCCCGGGGCGGGCACCGCCGGAGGATGGATGGCATCCGATGGCAATCCGGACCAGGCACCGAGGACCACCCATGTCGCGTACACGCCCGCCCCGTCGACGTACCCGCCGCGCACTGTCGGCCGTCGCGCTGCTGGCGGTGACCGCCGGGATCGTCACGGCCTGCGGCGAGGAGGACTCCGCGGCCCCGAAGGCGAGCCCGAAGGCGGTGGCGCCCGCATCCTCGGGGGCGGGACAGGCGGACGGGTCGAAGCTGCGCATGATCGACAGCGGCGGCCACCGCGTCGCGTTCCACATCACCGCCGGACACGGCCCCGTCATCGTCCTCGACTCGGGAGGCGGCGAGGACTCCTCGTACTGGAAGGAGATGGTCCCGCGTCTCCACGCGGACACCGGTGCCACGGTCATCACGTACGACCGGGCCGGCCTCGGCCGGAGTGAGGCGGTGCCCGGTCCGTGGGACGTGGAAGGCGCCGTCGGCGACCTGAAGACGGGGCTCACCGAGTTGGGGGTCACCAAGGGCGTGATCCTGGTGTCCCACTCGCAGGCCGGTGAGGTCGCGACGTACTTCACGAAGGAGAACCCGGAGGTGGCCTCCGGCTCCGTGCTCGTGGACGCCAACCTGCCCCCGTTCTTCACGGACGAGGAGATCGCGCGGCTCGTCGCCGCGAGCCGTCCGGAGGTGGACGCCGCGAAGAAGGACCCCACCACGCCCGCGAACCGCCAACTGATCGCTACCGCAGAGAACTTCACTACGGCACACCAGGCCTACAACAAGGTGTCCTGGCCGGAAAGTGTCCCCGCGGACGTCATCGTCTCGGAGAAGACCCCCTTCGACGGATCGCCCGAGGACGCCCAGCGCTGGCGCGCCGCCGCCGCGTCGTTCGTGCGGCAGGCGCCCAACCGGACACTCGTCACCGCGACCGGCAGTTCGCACGACGTACCCAAGGACCGGCCCGACTTCGTGGTGGAGCGGATCGAGCAGATGGTGTCGGCGCAGGGCTGACCCCGTCGTGGCAGCGCGGGTACGACACCGGGGCGCGGACGCGTGGGGTCAGTAAACCTGCACATCCCACTTCCCCTATAGGGATGAACCGGGACGGATCCTCTCGCCCGGGAGTTCTGGGCCTGATCATGATGAGCCCTGTCTCGGTGACGTCCCTCAGTTTCCGTGCCCGCCGTTCCGGTGGGCCGCTGGGGCGTGCGCGCAGACGGAGGAGCATCACAGTGTCCGGTCAGCAGGCTGAGCAAGGTGTCGGCGAGTTCGCGGTCGGCGGGGCGGCCCACGCGGAGTCGCCGATCACGGTCCCGGCGCCCCGGCCCGACGAGGAGTGGGAACTCCCGAACGGCTTCGCCCATGTCTTCTACGGCGAGAACAACGACGGCATCCGGAAGCCGGTCCTCCTGGCCGACGGGTTCAACCTCGGCCCGTCCGACCTGGAGAGGCTCTTCCTCGGTCTGGACGGCGGCGAGTACGCCCTCCTCACGGAGATCCGCCGGTCCGGCCGGGACGTCGTCCTCATCGGTTACGACGAGCGCAGCGCCTCGATCCTCGACAACGCGAAGGTCGTCACCGCCGCGATCCAGCGCACCATCGCGGAGCGGGAGGGGAACGCTCCGCTGACCGTGGGCGGCTTCTGCATGGGCGGGATCATCACCCGCTACGTTCTCGCCAAGCTGGAGGGCCAGGGCATCGACCACCAGACGGCCCTGTACTTCTCCTACGACAGCCCGCACCGGGGCGCCGTCATCCCCATCGGGCTCCAGGCCTTCTCCTCCTTCGTCCCGGCGGACACCAGGTTCGCCCAGCAGATGGACAGCCCGGCCGCACGCGAGCTGCTCTGGCGCCACTACGACCGGGAGACCGAGAGCGTCGAAGTCGCCCCCGAGCGCGAGAAGTTCCTCACCGAGCTGCGCTCGGTCGGGTTCTGGCCGCAGATCCCCCGCCTGATCGCGGTGGCCAACGGCCGTGGCGACGGCCAGGGACCGGCCATCAACCCGGGCCAGGTCGCGCTCGCCAGCGTCGGCCGGATGATCTACCCCGGCACGACCTTCTACACCCAGGCCGAAGGCCACGAGGCCGTCGTCGCCGAACTGAAGCGGCTCTTCCCGGCGGCCGAGAAGACCATCACCACCAGCGGCTTCCCGGAGCTCGACGGTGCGCCCGGCGGCACGCTCGACGCGTACGGCATCCTCGGCGCGATGCTGGAGAAGTCCGGTGCCGAGATCGAACTCAACCACCCCGACATCTGCTTCGTCCCGACCGTGAGCGCCGTCGCCATCCGCGACGTCGACCAGCCTGACGACCTCTACGCGAACGTCGACGGGCTGCCGCCGGAGGAGAGCGACCTCGACGAGTTCCTCTGCTCGTCCGAGACCACCGGGCACACCCGGATCACCGAGCAGCTCGGCGGCTGGCTCCTGGAGCGCCTGCCCGAGTAGTTCCCCGCCCGGGGCCCCTCACTGGCCCGCCCCGGGCCCACTGGCCACCGCCCACCCCGACCGGCAGCCGAGCGGAGGGGCGGGCGAGTGGGGCAGCAGGATTCCGCCGGGGGAGCACCCGACGGCTCCCGCCTTGCCGCAGCATCCGCCGACCCGACCCGACCCGACCCGACCCGACCCGACCCGACCCCGCCCGGCCCGAAGCCCAGCACGGGTACACGTACGCACCGCACCACGCCCCCACACGCGCCGAGGGCCGCCCCTCCCGAGCGGGGAGGGGCGGCCCTCGGCCGTGCTCTACGGGGAACCGTGAGCTTGTGAATCAGTGAACGCACTCGGTGCGACCGGTCCGTGAAGGTGATCGCCCAGAGCTGTCCGGGAGCGCACCAAGAGACTGTGTGCGCACCGGATCCAGGTGTCCCGGGATCAGGATCAGAGCACCCGCACCGCGCCCGTCGGCGGGTCGTAGCTCAGGTCGCGCTGGACCGTGCCGGTGCTGGAGTTCTGCGCGCCGACGAACTGGCCGCCGCCCACGTAGATCGCCACGTGGTACGCGCTGCCCGCGCCGCCCCAGTAGAGGATGTCGCCGGGCTGGAGGTTGTCCAGCGAGACCTGCGTACCGGCCACCGACTGGTCCTGGGAGACGCGCGGCAGGCTGACGCCGACCGAGGCGTACGCGGCCTGGACCAGGCCCGAGCAGTCCCACGAGTTCGGGCCGGTGCCGCCGGAGACGTACGCGTCGCCGACCTGCGCCTTGGCGAAGGCGACCACCGCGGCGGCGGAGCCGGAGACGCTCGACGAGGACGAGGACGAGGAGGTGGCGGCGGTGGTCGTCGCGGTGGTGGACGAGCCGGAGGAGGCGCTGAGCGTGGTGCGCGCGGCGCTGCGGGAGGCGCGCGCCTCGGCCTCCGCCTTGGCCTCGGCTTCCGCCTTGGCCTTCGCGGCTGCTTCGGCCTTCTTCTTGGCCTCGGCCTTGCGGACGGCCTCGGCCTTCGCCTTGGCCGCCGTCTTCGCGGCGCTCTCGGCCGCGGCGTCCTCGGACGCACGCGTCTGGAGGTCGAAAGCGACCTGCTGCGTGGCCTGTACGGAGGCGTCGAGGGCGGTGGAGAGCCCGACGGTGATGGTGGGCATCTCGATGGTCTGGGTCACCGGCTCGGCCTGCGCGGGGCCGGCAGCGCCTGCGACCGCGATGGTGCTGAGCACGCCACCGGCAACTCCGGCCCGCAGCGTCGTCTTGGACGCTCGCTGACGGGGCTTCCGGTGGCTGGGTATCTGAGCGGTGTGGGACATGAGTACTAGCGCTATCAGGGCTGTAAGGCTCCCATCAAGAAACGTGTGTTGCGCCACAGTTACGTCCGGAATATGAGAATCCGCTTGCGTGGAACCTTTATTGACCCCGTAACGGGCAAATTGGACATGCGTCCATAACGCTGTGATCACGGGGTTTTGGCAATACGCCCGAATTGCCCGTCGCTTACCATCTGTTCACGCCGGTGGCCAAGCCCGCTTGATTCGGGGCGGGTTCGACGTGACGCAGGTCACTGTGTGTGCCACCTGTGAAGGGCAACCGCGCGCGCGGGGCCCGCGTCCACCGCGCGCGGGGTCCCAGGCCCACCGCCCGCGCGGCGGGCGCGCTCCGGCTAGGGCTCCCGCGCGTTCCTCCCGCGCTCCTCCCGCACCTATCTCGGGGGCCCCGAGTGGGCACCGGCCCCGCCCTCGCTTCCGAAGCTCTCCGCGCACCCCCCGGAGGGCGCCCCGGCGCTCGTGCCCCCGTTCACACACTCACCCGCCGACCGGCTCCGACCGGCTCCGACCCGCTCCCGAACGGCTCGCGACGAGCTCGCGAACGGCTCCAGGCCGGCTACCGATCGGTTCCGGCCGGCTCCCGCCTCCCGGGCCACCCTGCCCCGGCGCTTCTCCGCGCCCCGTACGCCCGGAAGTTCGTGCTTGCGGGGCGATGTCCACATCGTTCCGCGCAATCCCTCGTCCGGGTGGCACCGAATCCGGTGCATCCCTATATCACCCGTGCCTGTCCATCGCCAATTTGCGCACGACGGCCATCCGTTGATAGTGCGCCACCGTGCTGACCAGCGGTAACACCTTCGAATGTCACCAGTCGTGATCACTTGGCCGCTTCTCGTGTGAACATCTCCGCTCATCCGACTTCATGATCGTTCGTCAGGTGGCAGAGATCACAAAGGCGTTGGTGTACCCCGTGTCGCAGATCACAGGACGGCGGGCATAGTATGCGGGGCAGTCGGGCTTGTGAACTGCCTCACATGTGCACGATCTTGGTGAGGCGGGGAGCCGGCCGCCCGATGCGGTCCAACGGTCAAGGACGACTGGAAGGAGCGAGGAGCGTGAATGCCTACGCGCCCATCCTCGTGCTCGGCGCCCTCGGGGCAGGGTTTGCGATCTTCTCCGTGGTCATGGCCACGCTTATCGGCCCCAAGCGCTACAACCGGGCAAAGCTCGAAGCGTACGAGTGCGGTATCGAACCCACTCCGACTCCCGCCGGAGGCGGTCGCTTCCCCATCAAGTACTACCTGACGGCGATGCTCTTCATCGTCTTCGACATCGAGATCGTCTTCCTCTATCCCTGGGCCGTCACCTTCGACGCCCTGGGGATGTTCGGGCTCGTGGAGATGCTGCTCTTCGTGCTCACCGTCTTCGTCGCCTACGCGTACGTGTGGCGGCGCGGCGGCCTGGAATGGGACTGAGGGGCTGAGGGGCACATGGGACTCGAAGAGAAACTGCCAAGTGGCTTCGTACTGACCACTGTCGAGCAGGCCGCCGGATGGGTACGGAAGTCTTCGGTCTTCCCCGCCACCTTCGGTCTCGCCTGCTGCGCCATCGAGATGATGACGACCGGAGCCGGGCGGTACGACCTCGCCCGCTTCGGGATGGAGGTCTTCCGGGGGTCGCCGCGCCAGGCGGACCTGATGATCGTCGCCGGACGGGTCAGCCAGAAGATGGCGCCCGTGCTGCGGCAGGTCTACGACCAGATGCCAAATCCCAAGTGGGTCATTTCCATGGGGGTTTGTGCTTCATCGGGCGGTATGTTCAACAATTACGCGATTGTTCAGGGTGTTGACCACATTGTCCCCGTCGACATCTATTTGCCGGGGTGCCCGCCGCGTCCCGAGATGCTGATGGACGCCATCCTCAAACTCCACCAGAAGATCCAGGGCTCCAAGCTCGGGGTCAACGCGGAGGAAGCCGCCCGCGAGGCGGAGGAGGCGGCCCTCAAGGCGCTCCCCCTGATCGAGATGAAGGGGCTCCTCCGGTGAGCGACAACCCCAGCGGCGGCAACGGCGCCGCCGCCCACGGCCAGAACGGCGCGAACGGCCAGAACGGCGCGAACGGCCGGAGCGCCCACGCCAACGGCACCAACGGCACCGCCCTCCCCACCCCCCGGGGCGACGGAGGCGAGGTCATCCGCGTACGGAAGGGGATGTTCGGCGCCAACAACGGCGGCGACACCTCCGGTTACGGCGGGCTCGTCCGGACGGTACGGCTGCCGCACGCGAGCCCCCGCCCGTACGGCGGCTGGTTCGACGAGGTGGCCGACGAGCTCGAAGGCGCCCTGGACGAGCAGGGACTCGTACCCGAGAACGCCATCGAGCGGACCGTGGTCGACCGCGGCGAGCTGACCTTCCACATCGCGCGCGAGCACCTGGTGACCGTCGCCCGCACCCTGCGCGACGACCCGGCGCTCCGCTTCGAGCTCTGCACCGGCGTCAGCGGGGTCCACTTCCTCGGCGACCAGGGCCGCGAGCTGCACGCCGTGTACCACCTGCGGTCCCTCACCCACGGCCGGCTGATCCGGCTGGAGGTGTCCGCGCCCGACAGCGACCCGCACGTTCCCTCGCTGGTCGCGGTCTACCCGACCAACGACTGGCACGAGCGCGAGGCGTACGACTTCTTCGGGCTCGTCTTCGACGGGCACCCCGCGCTCACCCGGATCATGATGCCGGACGACTGGCAGGGCTTCCCGCAGCGCAAGGACTACCCGCTCGGCGGCATCGCCGTCGAGTACAAGGGCGCCCAGATCCCGGCTCCGGACCAGCGGAGGTCGTACTCCTGATGACCACTTCCCACGCAACGCCCCGCGACACGACCGAGGGGACTGTATATACAGTCACCGGCGGCGACTGGGACGAGGTCGTCGAGGCGGCCGGCAAGTCCGACGACGAACGCATCATCGTCAACATGGGGCCCCAGCACCCGTCCACGCACGGCGTGCTGCGGCTGATCCTGGAGATCGACGGCGAGACCGTCACCGAGGCCCGCTGCGGCATCGGCTACCTCCACACCGGCATCGAGAAGAACCTCGAATTCCGGAACTGGACCCAGGGCACCACGTTCGTCACGCGCATGGACTACCTGACGCCGTTCTTCAACGAGACGGCGTACTGCCTCGCGGTCGAGAAGCTCCTCGGCATCGAGGACCAGATCCCCGACCGCGCCAGCGTGATCCGCGTCCTGCTGATGGAGCTGAACCGGATCTCCTCGCACCTCGTGTGCATCGCCACCGGCGGCATGGAGCTCGGCTCCACCACGATCATGATCTACGGGTTCCGCGACCGCGAGCTGATCCTCGACCTCTTCGAGCTGATCACCGGGCTCCGGATGAACCACGCATTCGTCCGCCCCGGCGGCCTCGCCCAGGACCTGCCGCCCGGCGCGATCGACCAGATCCGCTCCTTCGTCACCACCATGAAGCGGAACCTGCCGGAGTACGACAAGCTCGCCACCGGCAACCCGATCTTCAAGGCCCGCATGGAGGACGTCGGCTACCTCGACCTCACCGGCTGCGTCGCGCTCGGCGCCACCGGCCCGGTCCTGCGGTCCGCCGGCCTCCCGCACGACCTGCGCAAGACCGACCCGTACTGCGGCTACGAGACGTACGACTTCGACGTGCCGACCGCCGACACCTGCGACTCCTACGGGCGCTTCCTCATCCGCCTGGAAGAGATGCGCCAGTCGCTCCGGATCGTCGAGCAGTGCCTGGACCGGCTGGCACCCGGCCCGGTCATGGTCGCCGACAAGAAGATCGCCTGGCCCGCGCAGCTCGCGCTCGGACCGGACGGACTCGGCAACTCGCTCGAACACATCAAGAAGATCATGGGCACCTCCATGGAGGCCCTGATCCACCACTTCAAGCTGGTGACCGAGGGATTCCGGGTCCCCGCCGGACAGGCGTACGTCGCCGTCGAATCGCCCAAGGGCGAACTCGGCGTGCACGTCGTCTCCGACGGCGGCACCCGCCCCTACCGGGTCCACTTCCGCGACCCGTCCTTCACCAACCTCCAGGCCATGGCGGCGATGTGCGAGGGCGGCCAGGTCGCCGACGTCATCGTCGCCGTCGCGTCCATCGACCCCGTGATGGGAGGCGTCGACCGGTGACCGCAGCGAATCAAGAGGTCAGTCTGGGGATGCCGCAGCTCCCCGCCCCCGCCTACCCCGACGACGTACGGGCCCGGCTCGAGACGGACGCGCGGGAGGTGATCGCCCGCTACCCCGACAGCCGCTCCGCGCTGCTGCCGCTGCTCCACCTCGTCCAGTCCGAGGAGGGGTACGTCTCCCGTACGGGCATGGCCCTCTGCGCCGAACTCCTCGGGCTCACCACGGCGGAGGTCACGGCGGTCGCGACCTTCTACACGATGTACCGGCGCAAGCCGAGCGGCGACTACCAGGTCGGCGTCTGCACCAACACCCTCTGCGCGGTCATGGGCGGCGACGCCATCTTCGACCGGCTCAAGACGCACCTGGGTGTCGGCAACGACGAGACCACCGACGACGGCAAGGTCACCCTCGAACACATCGAGTGCAACGCGGCCTGCGACTACGCGCCCGTCGTGATGGTGAACTGGGAGTTCTTCGACAACCAGACCCCCGAGAGCGCGACGAAGCTCGTCGACGACCTCATCGCCGGGCGGACCGTCGAACCCACCCGGGGTGCCCCGATCTGCTCGTACAAGGAGACCGCCCGCATCCTCGCCGGGTTCCCCGACGAGCGCCCCGGCGCGGTCGCCGCGAGCGGCGGCGCGGGACCCGCCTCCCTGGTCGGGCTCCGCCTCGCCAAGGGCGAAACCGCCCCGGGACACCGGGTCGTCTCCCAGCGCCGGGACGTCCCCGTGGACCAGCCGCACGACCCCTCGCCCACCGAGCACCTCAGCTCGCACGACGCACCGCAGCAGACCGCGGCCTCCGACCCGGACAACCCGGCCGGGCCCGCAGCCGAGGAGGGGGAGTGATGACCTTGGCCGCCGAGATCGACAGGAACGGGACCAGCCCCGAGAAGCTCCTCGCCCCGGTCCTCTCCGCCCACTGGGACGAAGCGGAACCCTGGACGCTGGAGAGCTACCGCCGCCACGACGGGTACGAGGGCCTGCGCAAGGCCCTCGCCATGACGCCCGACGACCTCATCGCGTACGTCAAGGACTCCGGTCTGCGCGGACGCGGCGGCGCCGGCTTCCCGACCGGGATGAAGTGGCAGTTCATCCCGCAGGGCGACGGCAAGCCGCACTACCTCGTCGTCAACGCCGACGAGTCCGAGCCCGGCACCTGCAAGGACATCCCGCTCCTCTTCGCCAACCCGCACAGCCTCATCGAGGGCATCGTGATCGCCTGCTACGCGATCCGCTCCTCGCACGCCTTCATCTACCTGCGCGGCGAGGTCGTGCCCGTCCTGCGGCGGCTGCACGAAGCCGTCCGCGAGGCGTACGCGGCCGGCTACCTCGGCAAGGACGCCCTCGGCCCCGGACTCGACCTCGAACTGACCGTGCACGCGGGCGCTGGGGCGTACATCTGCGGCGAGGAGACCGCGCTCCTCGACTCCCTCGAAGGACGGCGCGGCCAGCCCCGGCTGCGGCCCCCCTTCCCCGCGGTCGCCGGTCTGTACGCCTGCCCCACCGTGGTGAACAACGTGGAGTCCATCGCCTCGGTTCCCGCGATCCTCCAGCGCGGCAAGGACTGGTTCAAGTCGATGGGCAGCGAGAAGTCCCCGGGCTTCACGCTCTACTCGCTCAGCGGCCACGTCACCAGCCCCGGCCAGTACGAGGCCCCGCTCGGCATCACGCTCCGCCAGCTCCTCGACATGAGCGGCGGCATCCGCGCCGGGCACCGCCTCAAGTTCTGGACCCCCGGCGGCTCGTCCACCCCGATGTTCACCGACGAACACCTCGACGTCCCCCTCGACTACGAGGGCGTCGGCGCCGCCGGCTCCATGCTCGGCACCAAGGCGCTCCAGTGCTTCGACGAGACCACCTGCGTGGTGCGGGCCGTCACCCGGTGGACCGAGTTCTACGCCCACGAGTCCTGCGGCAAGTGCACACCCTGCCGCGAAGGCACCTACTGGCTCGTCCAGTTGCTCCGCGACATCGAAGCCGGCAAGGGCCGCCCCGGCGACCTCGACAAGCTGGGCGACATCGCCGACAACATCAACGGCAAGTCCTTCTGCGCGCTGGGCGACGGTGCCGCCTCGCCGATCTTCTCCTCGCTGAAGTACTTCCGCGAGGAGTACGAGCAGCACATCACCGGCAAGGGCTGCCCCTTCGACCCCGCGAAGTCGACCCTCTGGGCCGACGACAAAGACACCGACGACGCTCACCGGGGGGTGAACGCATGACAGTCACCACCAGTGCGCCCTCCGGGGGCGGACAGGCGGCCGTACCGCCGGAAGACCTCGTCACGCTGACCATCGACGGCATCGAGACCAGCGTCCCCAAGGGGACCCTCGTCATCCGCGCCGCCGAGGAACTCGGCATCGAGATCCCCCGGTTCTGCGACCACCCGCTGCTCGACCCCGCCGGGGCCTGCCGCCAGTGCATCGTCGAGGTGGAGGGCCAGCGCAAGCCGATGGCCTCCTGCACCATCACCTGCACCGACGGCATGGTCGTCAAGTCGCAGCTCACCTCGCCCGTCGCCGAGAAGGCCCAGAAGGGTGTGATGGAGCTGCTGCTCATCAACCACCCGCTGGACTGCCCGGTCTGCGACAAGGGCGGCGAGTGCCCGCTGCAGAACCAGTCGCTCTCGCACGGCACCGCCGAATCCCGCTTCGAAGGGCGCAAGCGGACGTTCGAGAAGCCCGTCCCGATCTCCACCCAGGTGCTGCTCGACCGCGAACGCTGCGTGCTCTGCGCCCGCTGCACCCGGTTCTCCAACCAGGTGGCCGGCGACCCCATGATCGAGCTGCTGGAACGCGGCGCGCTCCAGCAGGTCGGCACCGGCGAGGGCGACCCCTTCGAGTCGTACTTCTCCGGCAACACCATCCAGATCTGCCCGGTCGGAGCGCTCACCTCGGCGGCGTACCGCTTCCGTTCGCGCCCCTTCGACCTGGTCTCCTCGCCCTCGGTCTGCGAGCACTGCGCGGGCGGCTGCGCCACCCGCACCGACCACCGGCGCGGCAAGGTCATGCGCCGCCTCGCGGCCAACGACCCCGAGGTCAACGAAGAGTGGCTGTGCGACAAGGGACGCTTCGGCTTCCGGTACGCCCAGCAGCGCGACCGGCTCACCACCCCGCTGGTCCGCAACGCCGACGGCGACCTCGAACCGGCGTCCTGGCCGGAGGCGCTGGCCGCCGCCGCGGCGGGACTCGGCGCGGCACGCGGCCGGGCCGGGGTGCTGACCGGAGGCCGGCTCACCGTCGAGGACGCCTACGCGTACAGCAAGTTCGCGCGGGTCGCCCTGGACACCAACGACATCGACTTCCGGGCCCGGGTCCACAGCGGCGAGGAGGCCGACTTCCTGGCCGCCCGCGTCGCCGGACGCGGGCGCGACCTGGACGGCGAGGGCGTCACCTACACCTCGCTGGAGAAGGCGTCGGCGGTCCTGCTCGCCGGATTCGAGTCCGAGGAGGAGGCGCCCGGCGTCTTCCTCCGGCTCCGCAAGGCCCACCGCAAGCAGGGCCAGCGGACCTGGGCGCTCGCCTCGCACGCCACCCGCGGGCTGGAGAAGGCGGGCGGCACCCTGCTGCCGGCCGCCCCCGGCACCGAGACCGAGTGGCTGGACGCGCTCGCCGGAGGCGTCGGGCTCGACGAGGCCGGAGCGGCGGCGGCCGAAGCGCTGCGCGGCGGGAACTCCGTCATCGTCGTCGGCGAACGGCTCGCCGGGGTCCCCGGCGCGCTGACCGCCGTCCTGCGCACCGCCACCGCCACCGGCGCCGCCCTGGTGTGGATTCCGCGCCGGGCCGGAGAGCGCGGGGCGCTGGAAGCGGGGGCCCTGCCGACCCTGCTGCCCGGTGGCCGCCCGGCCACCGACCCGCGCGCACGCCAGGAGGTCGCCGCCCTCTGGGGCCTCACCGACCTGCCCGCCCGCCACGGGCGCGACACCGGCCAGATCCTCGGCGCCGCCGCCACCGGCGAACTCGGCGCGCTGCTCGTCGCGGGCGTCGAACCCCGCGACCTGCCGGACCCGGCCGCGGCCCTCGCCGCGCTGGACCAGGTCGGCTTCCTCGTGTCGCTGGAGCTGCGGCCCAGCGAGGTCACCGACCGCGCCGACGTGGTGCTGCCGGTCGCCGCCGTCGTCGAGAAGTCCGGCACCTTCCTCAACTGGGAAGGCCGCGCCCGGATGTTCGAGGCGGCGCTGAAGCCCGAGCAGATGACCCGCACCCTCGCGCCGACCGACGGCCGGGTGCTGCACATGCTGGCCGACGCCCTCGGTGTCGGGCTCCAGCTGCCCGACCTCGCCGCCGCCCGCCGCGAACTCGACCGGCTCGGCGGCTGGACCGGCGCGCACGCGAGCGTCCCGAGGGAGATCGGACGCCCGCTGCCCCGGCCCGGCGACGGCGAGGCGATCCTCGCCGGCCACCGCATGCTGCTCGACCTCGGCCGGCTCCAGGAGGGCGACGAGGCGCTGGCCGGCACCCGGCACGCCGCCGTCGCCCGGCTCTCGGCGCACACCGCGGCCGAGACCGGGGTGAAGGACGGCGACCTGCTCGCCGTCTCCGGACCGACCGGAAGCGTCGAACTCCCGCTGCGGATCACCGAGATGCCGGACCGGGTGGTCTGGGTACCGCTGAACTCCACCGGACGCGGCGTCCCCGCGCAGACCGGCGCCCGCCCCGGCGGCCTGGTCCGCATCGGCGCCGCCACCACCGCCCCCGCCCACTCACCGGAGGTGCGAGCGTGAACGGCCTCGCTCACCTGGCCACGGCGCCCGGCAGTGCCCCGCTGGCCGCCGAGGACCTCTCGATGTTCGGCACCGACCCCTGGTGGCTGGTGGTCGTCAAGGCGGTCTTCTGCTTCGCGTTCCTGATGGTGACGGTGCTCTTCGCGATCGTCTGGGAGCGCAAGGTCGTCGCCTGGATGCAGCTGCGCATCGGACCCAACCGCAACGGCCCCTGGGGGCTGCTCCAGTCCCTCGCCGACGGCGTCAAGCTGATGCTGAAGGAAGACCTGATCGTCAAGCGTGCCGACCGGGTCGTCTACATCCTCGCGCCGATCGTCGCGGCCATCCCGGCGTTCATGGCGATCGCCGTGATCCCGTTCGGCCCGTCCGGCAACGAGGTGTCGGTCTTCGGCCACCGTACGACGATGCAGCTCACCGACCTGCCGATCGCGATGCTCTACATCCTCGCGGTCGCCTCGGTCGGCATCTACGGCATCGTCCTCGCCGGCTGGTCCTCCGGCTCGACCTACCCGCTCCTCGGCGGGCTCCGGTCCTGCGCCCAGATGATCAGCTACGAGATCGCGATGGGCGCCGCGTTCGCCTCGGTCTTCCTCTACTCCGGGTCGATGTCCACCTCGAAGATCGTGGAGGCGCAGGCCGACCGCTGGTTCATCGTCCTGCTGCCGGTCTCGTTCATCATCTACATCGTCACCATGGTCGGCGAGACCAACCGCGCCCCGTTCGACATGCCGGAGTCCGAGGGCGACCTCGTCGGCGGCTTCAACACCGAGTACTCCTCCATCAAGTTCGCGATGTTCATGCTCGCCGAGTACGTGAACATGGTGACGGTCTCCGCGGTCTCCGCGACCCTCTTCCTGGGCGGCTGGCGTGCCCCGTACCCGATCAGCACCTTCTGGGAGGGCGCGAACCACGGCTGGTGGCCGATGCTCTGGTTCGTCGTCAAGGTCCAGCTGCTCCTCTTCTTCTTCATCTGGCTCCGCGGCTCGCTGCCCCGCGTCCGCTACGACCAGCTGATGAAGCTCGGCTGGAAGGTCCTCATCCCGGTCTCCGTGGTCTGGCTGATGATGGTCGCCACCGTCCGCGCCCTGAACAACGAGGGGTACGACTTCTCGAGGATCGTGCTCTACGTCGCGGGGGCAGTGATCGCCGTGCTGCTGATCTCCTTCCTCGCCGACTCCTTCCGCGAGCGCAAGGGCCGCGAGGACGAGGCGAAGGCGGGCCCGCCGCCCGAGTTCGACCCGATGGCGGGCGGATTCCCCGTGCCGCCGCTGCCCGGACAGACCCTGCCGCCCGTGCCCCGGCGCACCCCGCGCCGCGAACGGGAGCTCGTTGTCAGTGGTGGACCCGATACTCAGAGTGACGGAAACGTGAGTGACGGAAAGGAGGCCGACCGTGTCTGAGGCACCAGACCCCTCGGGGTCGTCGAGCGACAAGTTCCAGAACCCCGTGGCCGGCTTCGGCGTGACCTTCAAGGCCATGTTCAAGAAGCGGCTCACCGAGCAGTACCCGGAGACGCCGAAGGTGACGGCGCCGCGCTTCCACGGCCGTCACCAGCTCAACCGCCACCCGGACGGCCTGGAGAAGTGCATCGGCTGCGAGCTGTGCGCCTGGGCCTGTCCGGCCGACGCCATCTACGTCGAGGGCGCGGACAACACCGACGAGGAGCGGTACTCCCCGGGCGAACGGTACGGCCGCGTCTACCAGATCAACTACGCGCGCTGCATTCTCTGCGGTCTCTGCATCGAGGCGTGCCCCACCCGGGCGCTCACGATGACCAACGAGTTCGAGCTCGCCAACACCACCCGCGCCAGCCTCATCTACACCAAGGACGAGCTGCTCGCGGGACTGGAGGAGGGCATGGTCGACAGCCCGCACGCGATCTTCCCCGGCATGGACGAACAGGACTACTACCGGGGCCTGGTGACCGAGGCCGCCCCCGGCACCGAACGCCAGAGGGCGGTGACCAAGGGCGAGAAGCCCGAGTCCGACGAGGACGCCGCGGTGCCGGCCTCCGCCGCCGCTTCGGCCGCGTCCCACGAGCACGGACACGGATCCCCCACGCACGGTTCCCACGGGCAGAGGGAGGCGGGCGCATGACCGCGCTGGCCGCAGCGGCCTCCACCACCTCGACCGGCGAGGCCGTCCAGTTCTGGATCCTCGGTACGGTCGCCCTGCTCGGCGCCCTCTTCACCGTCCTGATGAAGCGGGCCGTGCACAGCGCGCTCTCGCTCGCCGGGACCATGATCGTGCTGGCGGTGTTCTACCTCGCCAACGGCGCGTACTTCCTCGGCATCGTGCAGGTCGTCGTCTACACCGGCGCGATCATGATGCTCTTCCTCTTCGTCGTGATGCTCGTCGGCGTCACCGCCGCGGACTCGCTGAAGGAAACCCTCAAGGGCCAGCGCTGGCTGGCCGCCGGATGCGGTCTCGGCTTCGGGGTGCTGCTCGTCGCCGGCATCGGGAATGCCTCCCTGAACAGCTTCAACGGCCTCGGCACAGCCAACGCCGTGCACGGGGGGAACGTCGAGGGACTCGCCAACCTCATCTTCACCAAGTACGTCTTCGCGTTCGAGATCACCGGCGCCCTCCTCATCACCGCGACGGTCGGGGCGATGGTGCTCACCCACAAGGAACGCACCGAACGCGCCCAGACCCAGAGGGAGATGTCCGAGGCCCGGGTCCGCTCGAACCACCTGCCGCCGCTGCCCGCCCCCGGCGTCTACGCCCGGCACAACGCCGTGGACATCGCCGGTCTGCTGCCCGACGGCACCCCGTCCGAGCTGACCGTGATGCGCACCCTGCGCGACCGCGGACAGATCCGCGACGTCTCCGAGGAGGCGCTCGCCGACCTGAAGGCGCTGGAACAGCGGTCCGGTGAGCGGCTCGGACGCTCCACCGCCCTCTCCGCCCGAGGCGCGGGAGCGCCCTCCGGACAGCGGGGCGACCACGCCGGGAACGGGGAGGACACCCAGTGAATCCCGTCAACTACCTCTACCTGGCAGCTCTGCTGTTCACCATCGGCGCCTGCGGGGTGCTGATCCGGCGGAACGCGATCGTGGTGTTCATGTGCGTGGAGCTGATGCTCAACGCCTGCAACCTCGCCTTCGTCACCTTCTCCCGCATGCACGGCAACCTCGACGGCCAGATCATCGCGTTCTTCACGATGGTCGTCGCCGCCGCGGAAGTCGTCGTCGGGCTGGCGATCATCGTGTCGCTGTTCCGCTCCCGCCATTCGGCCTCGGTCGACGACGCCAGCCTGATGAAGCTGTGAGGGGCTGAATCGTGGAGAACCTGATCGCGCTGCTCATCGCGGCGCCCCTGCTCGGAGCGGCCGTCCTGCTGTGCGGGGGCCGCCGGCTCGACCGGGCCGGACACTGGCTCGGCACCCTGCTCGCCGCCGTGTCGTTCGTCCTGGCCGTGGTGCTCTTCGCCGACATGCTCGGCAAGGGCGCCGAAGAACGCCTGCTGCACCAGAAGCTGTTCAGCTGGATCCCCGTCGAGGGCTTCCAGGCCGACGTCGCCTTCCAGCTCGACCAGCTGTCGATGACGTTCGTCCTGCTGATCACCAGTGTGGGCACCCTGATCCACATCTACTCGATCGGCTACATGGAGCACGACGAACGCCGTCGCCGCTTCTTCGGCTACCTCAACCTCTTCGTCGCGGCGATGCTCATCCTGGTCCTCGCCGACAACTACCTGCTGCTGTACGTCGGATGGGAGGGCGTCGGCCTCGCCTCGTACCTCCTCATCGGGTTCTGGCAGCACAAGCCCAGCGCGGCCACCGCCGCCAAGAAGGCCTTCCTGGTCAACCGGGTCGGCGACATGGGCCTCTCCATCGCGATCATGCTGATGTTCACCACCTTCGGCACCTTCGCCTTCGGGCCGGTGCTCGGAGCGACCGGCGACACCGGCGAGGGCAAGCTCACCGCGATCGGCCTGATGCTGCTGCTCGCCGCCTGCGGCAAGTCCGCGCAGGTGCCGCTCCAGTCCTGGCTCGGCGACGCGATGGAGGGCCCGACCCCGGTCTCCGCCCTCATCCACGCCGCGACCATGGTCACCGCCGGGGTGTACCTCGTCGTCCGCTCCGGCGCGATCTTCAACGCCGCCCCGGACGCGCAGCTCGTCGTCGCGATCGTCGGAGCGGTCACGCTCCTGTTCGGTGCGATCGTCGGTTGCGCCAAGGACGACATCAAGAAGGCGCTGGCCGGCTCGACGATGTCGCAGATCGGCTACATGGTGCTCGCCGCGGGACTCGGCCCGATCGGGTACGTCTTCGCGATCATGCACCTGGTGACGCACGGCTTCTTCAAGGCCGGGCTCTTCCTCGGCGCCGGTTCGGTCATGCACGGCATGAACGACGAGGTCGACATGAGGAAGTTCGGCGGCCTGCGGAAGTACATGCCGGTCACCTTCGTCACCTTCGGCCTCGGCTACCTCGCCATCATCGGCTTCCCCGGCCTCTCCGGCTTCTTCTCCAAGGACAAGATCATCGAGGCGGCCTTCGCCAAGGGCGGCACCGAGGGCTGGATCCTCGGCTCCGTCGCCCTGCTGGGCGCCGCGATCACCGCGTTCTACATGACGCGCGTGATGCTGATGACCTTCTTCGGCGAGAAGCGCTGGCAGCCCGACGCCGAGGGCCACGAGCCGCACCCGCACGAGTCCCCGAAGTCGATGACGATCCCCATGATCGTGCTCGCCTTCGGCTCGGTCTTCGCGGGCGGCTTCTTCTCCAACGGCGACCGGTTCCTGCACTGGCTGGAGCCCGTCACCGGCCACGACCACGGGGACTCCCCGGTCGGCGCGACCACCGTCACCGGCGCCACCATGGTGGTGCTCGTCATCGGCGTCGCGATCGCCTGGGCGATGTACGGCCGCAGGCCGGTGCCCGCCCTCGCCCCGCGCGGCTCGCTGCTCACCCGGGCCGCCCGCCGCGACCTCCTCCAGGACGACTTCAACCACGTCGTCCTGGTCCGGGGCGGCGAGCACCTCACCCGCTCCCTGGTCTACGTCGACCACTCCCTGGTCGACGGCGTCGTCAACGGCACGGCCGCCACGGTCGGCGGGCTCTCCGGCCGGCTGCGCAAACTGCAGAACGGCTACGCCCGCTCCTACGCGGTCTCGATGTTCGGCGGTACGGCGGTCCTCATCGCCGCGACCCTGCTGATGAGGGCGGTCTGATCACATGTCCTTTCCCCTCCTGACAGCGACGGCGGCACTCCCCGCGATTGGCGCCGTCGCCACCGCCGCCGTCCCGGCCCAGCGGCGCACCGCCGCGAAATGGCTGGCACTGCTCGTCTCGCTGGCCACCCTGGTCCTCGCGGCGGTCGTGCTGGTCCGCTTCGAGCCCGGCGGCGCCCGCTACCAGCTCACCGAGTCGCACGCCTGGATCGCCGACTTCGGCGTCCGGTACGAACTCGGCGTGGACGGCATCGGGGTGGCGCTCCTCGCGCTCACCGCGCTGCTCATCCCGTTCGTGATCCTGGCCGGCTGGCACGACGCCGACCCCCTGGAGACGCACTCCTCCCGGTGGCGCCCCACCCAGGGCTTCTTCGCCCTGATCCTGATGGTGGAGGCGATGGTGATCCTCTCCTTCGAGGCCACCGACGTCTTCCTCTTCTACATCCTCTTCGAAGCCATGCTCATCCCGATGTACTTCCTCATCGGCGGCTTCGGGGACCGGGCCCACGCGGGCACCGACGAGAACGCCGCGGCCCAGCGCTCGTACGCCGCCGTGAAGTTCCTCCTCTACAACCTCGTCGGCGGGCTCATCATGCTGGCCGCCGTCATCGGGCTGTACGCGGTCGCCGGGAGTTTCTCGCTCTCGGAGATCGCCGAGGCCCGCGCCAACGGCTCGCTGGAGATGGCGACCAGCACCGAGCGGTGGCTCTTCCTCGGGTTCTTCTTCGCCTTCGCGGTGAAGGCCCCGCTCTGGCCGCTGCACACCTGGCTGCCCAACGCCATGGGCGAGGCGACCGCGCCCGTCGCCGTGCTGATCACCGCGATCGTCGACAAGGTCGGCACCTTCGCGATGCTCCGCTTCTGCCTCCAGCTCTTCCCGGAGGCCAGCAAGTGGGCCACCCCGGTGGTGCTCGCCCTCGCGCTGGTCTCCATCGTGTACGGCGCGCTCCTCGCGGTCGGCCAGCGCGACATCAAGCGGCTGATCGCCTACGCGTCGATCTCGCACTTCGGCTTCATCATCCTGGGCATCTTCGCGATGACCAGCCAGGGCCAGTCGGGCGCCACGCTCTACATGGTCAACCACGGCATCTCGACCGCCGCGCTGATGCTGGTCGCCGGGTTCCTCATCACCCGGCGCGGCTCCCGCCTGATCGCGGACTACGGCGGGGTGCAGAAGGTCGCCCCGATCCTCGCGGGCACCTTCCTCGTCGGTGGCCTCGCCACCCTCTCGCTGCCGGGGCTCGCCCCGTTCGTCAGCGAGTTCCTGGTCCTGGTCGGGGTGTTCAGCGCCTACCCGGTCGCCGGGATCATCGCCACCACCGGCATCGTGCTCGCCGCGCTCTACGTCCTGGTCCTGTACCAGCGCACCATGACCGGCCCGGTGAAGGCCACCGTCCAGGGCATGGCGGACCTGCGGGTCCGTGAGCTGGTGGTGGTCGTGCCGCTGATCGCGCTGCTGCTCTTCCTGGGCGTCTTCCCGAAGCCGCTCACCGAGATCGTGGACCCGGCGGTGCAGCACACCATGTCCGACGTACAGAAGCAGGACCCCCAGCCCGAGGTGGAGGCCGCCAAGTGAGCGCAACAGCTGTCCACAGCGTGTGGACCGTGGCGGGTGGGGTGACGACGGCCGCCCCGGACGTGAAGTTCACCGCCCCCACCATCGAGTACGCCCAGCTCGCACCCGTCCTGATCGTGGTCGGTGCCGCGGTGCTCGGCGTCCTGGCGGAAGCCTTCGTGCCCCGCCGGGCCCGGTACCTCACGCAGGTCCTCCTCACCGTCGTCGCCCTGGCCGCCGCGTTCGCCGCGGTCGTCGGGCTCGCCGCCGGCGGGTACGGCACGACCAAGGCCCACATCGCGGCGATGGGCGCCGTCGCGGTCGACGGACCGGCACTCTTCCTGCAGGGCACCATCCTGCTGGCCTCGCTGGTCGCGGTCTTCACCTTCGCCGAGCGGCGGCTCGACCCCGCCTCGCACGGCAACCGGGTCGACTCCTTCGTCGCGCAGGCCGGGTCCGTCCCGGGCAGCGACAGCGAGAAGCAGGCGGTCAGGGCCGGGTTCACCACCACCGAGGTCTTCCCGCTCGTCCTCTTCGCCATCGCGGGCATGCTGGTCTTCCCGGCCGCCAACGACCTGCTGACCCTGTTCGTCGCGCTCGAAGTCTTCTCCCTGCCGCTCTACCTCCTCTGCGCCCTCGCCCGCCGCAAGCGGCTGATGTCGCAGGAGGCCGCGGTGAAGTACTTCCTGCTCGGCGCGTTCTCCTCGGCGTTCCTCCTCTTCGGGATCGCCCTCCTCTACGGCTACGCGGGCTCCGTCTCGTACGCCACCATCGCGAGCGTCGTCGACGGCTCGGTCACCGAGATCGACCCCGCCCTCGCCTCCACCATGGGCAACGACGCACTGCTCCTCATCGGCGGCGCGATGATCCTGATGGGGCTCCTCTTCAAGGTCGGCGCCGTGCCGTTCCACATGTGGACCCCGGACGTCTACCAGGGCGCACCGACCCCGGTCACCGGCTTCATGGCCGCCGCCACCAAGGTCGCCGCGTTCGGCGCGCTGCTCCGCCTGCTGTACGTCGTGCTCCCCGGGCTCACCTGGGACTGGCGGCCGGTCATGTGGGGCGTGTCCATCGTCACCATGCTGGGCGGCGCGATCGTCGCGATCACCCAGACCGACATCAAGCGGCTGCTCGCCTACTCCTCGATCGCCCACGCCGGGTTCATCCTCGCGGGCGTCATCGCGACCACCCCGGAGGGCATCTCCTCGGTCCTCTTCTACCTCGTCGCCTACTCCTTCGTGACGGTCGGCGCCTTCGCCGTCGTCACCCTGGTGCGCGACGCGGGCGGCGAGGCGACCCACCTGTCGAAGTGGGCCGGGCTCGGCCGGCGCTCCCCGCTGACCGCCGCGGTCTTCGCGGTGTTCCTGCTGGCCTTCGCCGGTATCCCGCTGACCTCCGGCTTCTCCGGCAAGTTCGCCGTCTTCAAGGCGGCGGCGGACGGCGGCGCGGGCGGACTCGTGGTGGTCGGTGTGATCTCCTCGGCGATCGCCGCGTTCTTCTACATCCGGGTCATCGTCCTGATGTTCTTCAGCGAGCCGAAGGCGGACGGCCCCACGGTCGCCGTCCCGTCCCCGCTGACGATGACGACCATCGGCATCGGCGTCGCGGTCACCCTGGTGCTCGGCCTCGCCCCGCAGTACTTCCTGGACCTGGCGAGCCAGGCGGGGATCTTCGTGCGGTAGCGGCAGCGGTACGTACGGGCCCGGTGGCGAAGCCACCGCACCCATGGACGCCGGACGGGCCGAGGTCAAGCCCGTCCGGCGTTGTCGTACGGGCCGCCTATGGTGAAGGGGACGGGTCGGACGACGGCGAGCAGAGCGACGAGCAGGACGGGCGGAACCATGGATGTGACCGAGGCCGTGACCGGGGCCACCGGCAGCGGGGCCACCGGCGGCGAGGGCTTCGGTGCCGGGGCCACCACAGGCGCGGAGAGCGAGGCCCGGCGGACCCTGCACCGGGTCTTCGGGTACGAGTCGTTCCGGGGCGAGCAGGGCGCGATCATCGAGCACGTGGTCGCGGGCGGCGACGCCGTCGTCCTGATGCCCACCGGCGGCGGCAAGTCCCTCTGCTACCAGATCCCCGCCCTGGTCCGCCCCGGCACGGGCGTCGTGATCTCCCCGCTGATCGCCCTCATGCAGGACCAGGTCGACGCCCTGCGCGCCCTCGGCGTCCGGGCCGGCTTCATCAACTCCACCCAGGACTTCGACGAGCGCCGCTCCATGGAGGCGCAGTACATCGCCGGAGAGCTGGACATCCTCTACCTCGCGCCCGAACGGCTGCGCCTGGACGCCACCCTCTCGCTCCTCGCCCGGGGCACGGTCTCCGTCTTCGCGATCGACGAGGCGCACTGCGTCGCCCAGTGGGGCCACGACTTCCGCCCCGACTACCTCGCCCTCTCCGTCCTCGGCGAGCGCTGGCCCGACGTCCCGCGCATCGCCCTGACGGCGACCGCGACCGACGCCACGCACCAGGAGATCACCCGCCGCCTGGGCATGCCGGACGCCAGGCACTTCGTGGCCAGCTTCGACCGGCCCAACATCCAGTACCGCATCGTCCCCAAGTCCGACCCGAAGAAGCAGCTGCTCACCTTCCTCAAGGAGGAGCACACCGGGGACGCGGGCATCGTCTACTGCCTCTCCCGCAACTCCACCGAGAAGACGGCCGAATACCTCTGCCGCAACGGCATCGAGGCCGTGCCGTACCACGCGGGCCTGGACGCGGGGACCCGCGCCGCCCACCAGTCACGCTTCCTGCGCGAGGAAGGGCTCGTCGTCGTCGCGACGATCGCCTTCGGCATGGGCATCGACAAGCCGGACGTCCGGTTCGTCGCCCACCTCGACCTCCCCAAGTCCGTCGAGGGGTACTACCAGGAGACCGGCCGCGCCGGGCGTGACGGCGCCCCCTCCACCGCGTGGATGGCGTACGGCCTCCAGGACGTCGTCCAGCAGCGCAAGCTCATCCAGGGCGGCGACGGCGACGAGGCGCACCGCCGCCGCGCCTCCGCCCACCTGGACTCGATGCTGGCGCTCTGCGAGACCGCCCAGTGCCGCCGCGCCCAGCTCCTCACCTACTTCGGCCAGGAACCCACCGCCGCCGCCTGCGGCAACTGCGACACCTGCCTGGTCCCGCCGGAGACCTGGGACGGCACGGTCGTCGCGCAGAAGCTGCTCTCCACCGTGGTCCGGCTGAAGCGGGAGCGGAACCAGAAGTTCGGCGCCGGACAGATCATCGACATCCTGCTGGGCCGGAAGACCGCGAAGGTCATCCAGTTCGACCACGACCAGCTCTCCGTCTTCGGCATCGGCGAGGAGCTGGCCGAGGCCGAGTGGCGCGGGGTGGTCCGCCAGCTGCTGGCCCAGGGCCTGCTCGCCGTGGAGGGGGAGTACGGCACCCTCGTCCTCACCGACGCCAGCGCCACGGTCCTCGGCCGCGAGCGCGAGGTCCTGCTGCGCAAGGAGCCCAAGCGGGTCACCGAGCGGACGGCGGCCAAGGGCGAGCGTCGCGCCAAGTCGGCCGCTGCCGCCGCCGATCTGCCCGCGTCCGCCGTGCCCGTCTTCGAGGCGCTGCGGGCCTGGCGCGCGGCGACGGCGAAGGAGCAGGGCGTCCCGGCGTACGTCATCTTCCACGACGCGACCCTGCGCGAGATCGCCACCGTCCACCCCGCGTCCCTCTCCGAGCTGGGCGGGGTCAGCGGCCTGGGCGAGAAGAAGCTGGCGACCTACGGCGAGGGCGTGCTGGAGGTCCTGGCAGGGCTGGGAGCACCCCCGGCGGAGTCTGCGGACGCCCGTGCGACGGCCCCCGCGGCCCGCGCCGACGCTCCTGCGGCCCGTAGCGCCGCCGCGGCCCCTCCCGGCCCGGCACCCGCGCGTACGGCGGCGAGCACGGGGGACCCGTTCGCCGACGCCGAGTTCGGCTGGGACGACGAGGAGCCCCCGGAGTACGAGTGAGCAGGGCGGACGACGGAGCCGGTGGATCCGGCAGAGAGGCCGGCGGAAAGGCGGGAAGCCGGCGGAAAGGCGGGAGGCCGGCCCCGGCTTCCTCACCCCGCCGCCCGGATCGTCCCCGTCACCTCGCCGAGCCCCACCCGGGTGCCGTGCGGCCCCGGCGCCCACGCGGTCATGGTCACCGTGTCGCCGTCCTCCAGGAAGGTCCGGGTGCCCCCGGAGACGTCGAGCGGGTCGCGCCCGTTCCAGGTCAGCTCCAACAGCGAACCGCGCTGGTGCGGTTCGGGCCCGCTCACCGTGCCGGAGCCGTAGAGGTCGCCGGTGCGCAGCGAGGCGCCGTTCACCGTCATCTGCGCCAACTGCTGGGCGGCGGTCCAGTACATGGTGGAGAAAGGCGGTTCGGCGACGACCGTGCCGTTGACCGCGACGGAGATCCGCAGGTCGATGCCGCCCGGCTCCTCCTCGTCCGTGTCGTCGAGGTACGGCAGCAGCTCCGCGTCCCGGGCGGGCGGGGCGGTGCGGGCCGCCTCCAGCGCCTCCAGCGGGGTCACCCAGGCGGAGACGGAGGTGGCGAAGGACTTGCCCAGGAACGGGCCGAGCGGGACGTACTCCCACGCCTGGATGTCGCGCGCCGACCAGTCGTTGAGCAGCTGGACGCCGAAGACGTGCTCGCGGAAGTCGGCCAGCGGCACCGCCGTGCCCCGCGCGGACGGCACGCCCACCACGAAGCCGACCTCGGCCTCGATGTCCAGCTTCACCGAGGGCCCGAAGACGGGCGCCGCGTCGGTGGGCGCCTTGCGCTGCCCCGACGGGCGCACCACGTCCGTACCGGAGACGACGACCGTGCCCGCCCTCCCGTGGTAACCGATGGGCAGGTGCTTCCAGTTGGGCGTCAGCGCGGCACCGTCCGGGCGGAAGATCCGGCCGACGTTGGTGGCGTGGTGCTCGCTGGCGTAGAAGTCGACGTAGTCGGCGACCTCGTAGGGCAGATGGAGCGTCACCGCGTCGACCGGGTGGAGCAGCGGCTCCAGTTCGGCGCGGTGCGAGGGGACGGTCAGCCACCCGGTGAGCGCGCGGCGCACGTCCCGCCAGGCGGTGCGCCCGGCCGCGAGCAGCGGCATCAGGCTGGGCCGCGCGAGCAGCCCGGCGTACGGGGAGCCGAGGGCGTGGGCCGCCGCCCCGGCGTCCAGCACGTGGGAGCCGATCCGGACCCCGACCCGCCGCCCGCCGGGGGCCTCACCCGGCACGGAGAAGACGCCGTACGGAAGGTTGTGCGGGCCGAAGGGGTCGCCCTCGTCGGTGTCGAGCGGGCTGCTCTGCTCGGGCATGGGTGCTGCCTTCCAGTCGCTGTGCGGGACACGTTACGTCGGTGCGCGCGGACCGTGTCCACGCCCGGACCTCGTACCCGCAGGAGTCCGCCCGGAAAGCGCCCGGTCCGTGACGACCCGTCAGCCCGCCGTGCGCGGGATGCGCTTCTCCCAGGTGCGGTGGAAGACGATCTCGTCGCCGTCCTTGCAGACCACCTCGTCGGAGGTGAGGAAGTGCGTCGCGTCCGCACCGGTCTCCGAGCGGGTCGTGATCTCCGTCCGCCAGGCCGTCTCCGGCCGGTGCAGCCGGACGGTGCGGTCCGACCGGGCCCGTGCCGACAGCGGGTCGTCCTGCTGGACGGTGAAGGTGTCGAGGGCGTCCTCGGTGATCTCCAGGCCGTCCGGGTGGAACCGGGTGCCCCCCGGGCGCGGGTCGGCCTCCAGCCGCCATTCGCCCCGCGCGAGGTCCCGGACGATCCGCCGCTCCGGGCGCTCCCCGTCCAGGGTCGCCGGGACGGCCTCGCCCAGCGGTTCGGCCTGTTCGGGCTCGACGAAGACGGGGGCGGGGTCCCCGGTGGACCGGCGGACCGGGAGCTCCACCAGGCTGCCGTCCGCGTCGAGCGTGAACCCCGCCGAGTCCGCCTGCGGCCAGACCCAGGGCCAGTACGCGGAGGAGACGGCCAGCCGGATGCGGTGGCCGGGCGCGAAGGCGTGCCCGATGCCGCTCAGTTCGAAGGTGACGTCCTCGGTCGTGCCGGGCGGCCAGTCCTCGGCGCGGTCGCGGCCGTGGCGGGTGGCGAGGTTGAGGGCGCCCCGGGTGACGAGGGCGGAGGAGCCGTCGGGCGCCACGTCGCAGAGGCGGGCGACGACCTGGCCGCGCGGTACCGCCAGGGTCAGCCGCAGCCGTACCCGGGGGCGGCCCAGGATCTCGACGGGCGCCCCCTCCACCGGGAACTCGAAGGCGACCGATTTGGCGTCCTCGTCGCGCTGGTCGGGCGGCAGGTCGGCGTCGTTCCCGCACGGCGAGAACCGTCCCGCGTCCAGCCCGGTCTGCTGCGGCGAGCGGACGATCCGGGCGCCGCCCCGCAGGGCGTACGCCACCGGGGTGACGCTCGGGGAGGGCCAGGCCGCGTCCCCGACCCAGCGGCCGGGCAGCGTCTCGTACCGGGTGGCGGGCGGGTGGGAGCCGCTGATCCAGGACCGCAGCAGGGGCTCGCTCATCACCCCGGTCTCCCGGCCCTTCAGGTGCTGGTCCCACCAGCGCAGCGTCTCCTGGAGGAAGCCGATCGCCGGACCGGGCGGCCGGCCCCGGTCCGGGTACGCGTGCGGCCAGGGCCCGATCAGCCCGCGGACCCGGGCCGGGTCCAGGTGCCCGACGAGCCGCAGCACGGTGTCGCGGTACGGATCGTGCCAGCCGCCCACCGCCAGGACGGCGGCCCGGATAGCGCCGTACTCCTCGCGGACGCCGGCGCGCTGCCAGTACGCGTCCCGGGTCTGATGGGCCAGCCAGGTGTGGACGAGCGGGGCGAGGGACTCCAGCCGCTCCAGCCACAGCTCTCTCCAGCCGTCCCCGACGAGCGCGGGATCGGGCGGCTCGGCAGCCGCCGCGAGCAGCCCGGCGGCCCGGGCGGGCAGGTCCGAGGCGAGGACCGAGCCGCCCCAGTACTGCCCGCCGTTGTCGTACCCGTCGTCCGTGGCGCACACCGCGACCACCGCCCGCAGCGGGTCCGGGGCCGCCGCGGCGATCCGGAGCGCGGCGGCCCCGCCCCAGGAGATGCCGAACATGCCGACCCGGCCCGAGCACCACTCCCGCTGCGCCAGCCAGTGGACGAGCGCCACCCCGTCGGCCACCCCGGCGTCGCCGTACGCGTCGCCGGGCAGGCCCCCGCTGTTGCCGTGGCCCCGCACGTCCACCCGCACCGAGGCGTAGCCGTGGCCCGCGTACCAGGGGTGCCGCTGGCGGTCGCGGGGCGCCGTCCCGTCGCCGAGCCGGTGCGGCAGGTACTCCAGCAGCGCGGGGACCGGCTCCTCGGTGACGGGCCGCCAGACGCGCGCGTACAGCAGGGTGCCGTCCGGCAGCGGGACCCGCAGATCCTCGCGGACGGTCTCGTACGGGAACTCGGTCCGGATGTGCATGGCGTACCTCGGTGGGCGGGTCCGGCGGCCCGGGCGAACCGGCGGTCTCCGTACGGTGCGACAAAGCGGCAACTCGTGATCGTATGAGCCGATCCCGAACATACCGGCGGTGGCGGGAAGCCGCCCACGGTGATCCAAAGGGGACCGGATACGCTGGCATGAGTGAAGACAGCCGACAGATCGACATTCGTGTGATCGTCAGCAGACAGGAGACCCTCTCGTGACCGTCGTCGGGCCGTTCGGGCTGCGCGTGCGGGACCAGGCTCTTGAGGCCGATGTCCAGACCGGCCTGGCCGCTGTCGAGGCCGGGCTCCTCGATGCCACCAAGAGCGACGTCCCCTTCATCACGGAGGCCGCGCAGCACCTGGTCCGGGCCGGAGGCAAACGGTTCCGGCCCCTGCTGGTGATGCTGGCGTCCCAGTTCGGAGACTCCGACGCCCCCGGCGTGGTGCCCTCGGCCGTCGTGGTCGAACTGACGCACCTGGCGACGCTGTACCACGACGACGTGATGGACGAGGCCGAAGTCCGCCGAGGCGTGGACAGCGCCAACGCCCGCTGGGGCAACTCCGTCGCCCTGCTCACCGGCGACTTCCTCTTCGCCCGCGCCTCGCACATCCTCTCCGACCTCGGTCCCGAGGCCGTCCGCATCCAGGCCGAGGCCTTCGAACGGCTGGTCACCGGACAGATCCTGGAGACGGTCGGCCCGCGCGACGGCCGCGACCCGGTCGACCACTACATGGACGTCCTCAGCGGCAAGACCGGCTCCCTGATGGCCGTCTCCGGCCGCTTCGGCGCCCTCATGTCCGGCGCCGACGAGCGGACCGTCGACGTCCTCACCCAGTACGGCGAACGGCTCGGCGTCGCCTTCCAGCTCGCCGACGACGTCCTCGACATCGCCTCCGACTCCCACGAGTCCGGCAAGACCCCCGGCACCGACCTGCGCGAGGGCATCGCCACCCTGCCCGTGCTGCTGCTCCGCGCGCAGGCCGCAGCCGACGGCAAGCCGGACGACCTGGAGCTGGTGGAGCTGCTCGACGGCGACCTCACCGACGACGCCCGCCTCGCCGAGGCGCTGCGCCGGCTGCGCGTCCACCCGGCGCTGGAGCAGGCCCGCCGCGACACCGTCCGGTACGCCGAGGACGCCCGGGCGGCCCTCAACCCGCTGCCCGACTGCTACGCCAAGTCGGCGCTCGCCGAGCTGTGCGACCTCGTGGTGCACCGGGCGGGCTGACGCTCCGTAGGGGAAGCCCCGGGGACGGACGTACCTCCGGTGGAGTGACGTCATACCCGAGCCGTACGCGGAGTTGATTCCGCGGGCTGACGCGTGCCGTCCCCCGATGCGGTCAGATGGAGAACAACCACTCCTCCTGACCCCATCGGGTGAGAAGCGCCGGGTGACGGACGGGGAGTGGACGAACGCGACCGCAGTGACGGAAGCCGCCGACCACGGAGGTAGGGCACACCATGGCACCCATCGACAGCGCGGAGACCCAGGGCGATCCCACCGGCGCGACCACGCGCGCCGACCGCATGCGCCGCAAGGCGTCCCGCACGCTCGTTCCCGTCGCGGTGGCGGGCGTGGCCGCCGCCACCATCGGGCTCGTCCCCGCACTCGCCGACAGCGGCGACCCGGACCTGCCGAAGATCACCGCGCAGCAGCTCGTCGAGAAGATCGCCGCCTCGGACACCCAGCGGCTCTCCGGCACGGTCAAGATCACCACTGACCTCGGCATCCCCTCGCTCGGCGGCCTCGCCGGCTCCCTCGGCCAGGGCGCCGGGGCATCGTCCGGCAGCGCGGCGCCCGAGGACCGGCTGACCGAACTGGCTTCCGGAACCCACACCCTGAAGGTGGCCGCCGACGGCCCCGACAAGCAGCGGCTGACGATTCTCGGCAACTCCTCCGAGTACAGCCTGATCCACGACACCGACGAGGTCTGGGCCCACGAGAGCGGGTCCGACGAGGTCTTCCACGCGAAGACCGGCGCCCGCGGGCACGACGAGGAGGGCAGCCGCGGGGCCGCCCCGGACGGCACGCCCCGGCAGTTCGCCGAGGAGGCGCTCAAGGCGGTCGGTGACACCACGTCGGTCACCGTCGACGGCACCGTGCGGGTCGCCGGGCGCGACGCGTACCAGCTGCTCATCGAGCCGAAGCAGTCCGGTTCGACCATCGGCTCCGTCCGGATCGCGGTGGACGCGGAGAACGGCGTACCGCTGCGGTTCACCCTGAGCCCGAGCTCCGGCGGGAAGGCCGCCGTCAACGTGGGCTTCAGCAAGGTGGACTTCTCCAAGCCCGACGCCTCGGTCTTCGCGTTCACCCCGCCCGCGGGTGCCGAGGTGACCGAGGCCGAGGACGCCGCCGGCCGGGAGGCCGCGGGCACGGGGAGCGGCGCCCTGGCGGATCTGCTGCCCGGGGGCCTCGCCGGACTGGAGGGCACGGACGACGGTGCCGGGGGCGCCGGGGGTGTGAAGACCCTCGGCGAGGGCTGGACCACGATCCTGCGGGCCGAGGTGCCCGGTGGTGCGGACCTGGCGTCGGCGAAGGGAAGTTCCTCGCTGCTGGACGCCTTCGGCGACAGGGCCACGGGGAAGTTCGGCTCCGGCACGGTCTTCGGCACGCGCCTGGTGAACGCTCTCGTCACCGATCAGGGCAAGGTCTACGTCGGTGCGGTGACCCGGGACGCCCTCGTGCGGGCGGCGAACGCGGACCACTGACGCGGGGGCGCCGGGGCCGGTCCGTCAGGCGGCGGGCCGATCGGCTCCGGGCCGTCCGTACCGTCGGCCGCCCGAGCCGTCCCCCGATCGGCTCGTCGCGGCGCGAACGGCACGAACGGTGCGAACGGCGGAGCCGACACGGTACGTTCCGTTTCCGCCTCGCTCATGTTCGACTTTTGGCGACGACCTGTCAACAAGGAGTGGTGAGAGGGGTCCTATGCTCGCGGAATGAGCGGAATGCCGAGTTCTGTGCGACGCAGCGAACGGTCCCGACACGCGATCCTGGAGGCGGCGCTGGAGCTCTGCACGGAGAGGGGCTACGGGCGGGTGACGGTGGAGGCCATCGCCGCCCGCGCGGGTGTCAGCAAGAAGACGATCTACCGGTGGTGGCCGGCGAAGAGCGGCATCCTGATGGAGATCTTCACCGAAGTCCTCTCCGACGCCGCTCCGTTCGCCGACACCGGCGACATCGAGGCCGATCTGCGGCGCCACATCGGACTGGCGGTACGCCTCCTCGGCACACCTCCGTACGGACCGGCGTACGCGGGCATACTCTCCGAGCTCCACCACGACGAGGAGCTGGCCAGGGACCTTGCCGAGCGGGTCGTCGACCCGCGGGTCGACCTGGCCGTCACCCTGCTGGCGCGGGCCCAGGAGCGGGGCCAGATCCCGGCGGGCGCCGACCCGCGGCTGATGGTCGAGCTGCTTTACGGGCCGGTGTACTACCGCCACGTCCTGCGCAAGCCGCCCCAGGACGAGGCGACCATCGCCGCGCTGGTCGCCCTGGTGCTGCGGGGGCCGGGCGCGGCAGCCGCGCCGGTCGCCGCGCCGGTCCCGGAAGCGGGCCTCGCCTGAGGCGGAGGAGCGATTCCGTCCGCCGAGCCGGTCCGTCCGCCGAGCCGGTCCGTCCGCGTCCGACGGGCCGGTCGGTCGGTCCGATGAGCCGGTCGCCGAAGGGGCCGGTCGGCCGGGAGGTGGCCGGTCAGCCGAAGAGACGTTCCAGCACGACCGCTATGCCGTCCTCGGTGTGCGACAGCGTGACCTCGTCGGCGGCTGCCTTCAGCTCCGGATGCGCGTTGCCCATCGCCACCCCGTGGCCGACCAAGCCGAACATGGGAAGGTCGTTGGGCATGTCGCCGAAGGCGATGGCGTCCGCCGGGTCCAGGTCCAGGAGTTCCGCCGCCACCGCGAGACCGGTGCCCTTGTGCACGCCGTAGGGCGCGAGTTCGACCGTGCCGGGTCCGGCCATCGTGACCGTCGCCAGATCGCCCACGGCGGCCCGGCCGAGAGCGGCGAGTTCGTCGTCGGTCAGGTCCGGGTGGCGCACCATCACCTTGATGACGGGCTCGGCCCAGAGGTCGTCGCGGCGCCCGACCCGCTGGGCGGGGAGCGTCGGGTGCGGCATCCGGTACCCGGGCTCGATCAGGGTCAGCCCCGCCGGGCCGTCCTGGTCGACGGCGGCGAAGACCGGGCCCGCCTCCGCCTCGATCTTGCCCAGCGCCATGTCGGCCAGCTCCCGGTCCAGCGGGACCGAGCGGAGCATCCGGGCCGACTCGGGGTCGTACACCTGGGTGCCCTGGCCGCAGACGACCGGGCCCCGGTAGTCCAGCTCCGCGAGGAGGGTGCGTATCCCCGGGACCGCCCGGCCGGTGACGATCATGTGCCGGGCGCCGGCCGAGGCGGCGCGCCGCAGGGCCGCGTGCGTGCGGGGGCTCACGGAGTCGTCGGGCAGCAGCAGGGTGCCGTCCAGGTCCGTGGCGACGAGGGTGTGCGCGACCCGGACGTGCGCGGGCGCGGGTGACGAATGCATGGTTCCAGCGTAGGGAGATCGGCTCTTCGCCGGACGGCCCTGACCTGGGTCGACGGTCAGCTTTCCGGCCGGAGGGGACGCGGCCGGACGCCGGGGCGGCGGAAAAGAGGTGATCTTGTGGGATTGGCCCCGGTACGCGCCGTGGGGGAAGCGCGTACCGGAGCGAACCGGAACCCCTGCCTCCCGAGCGCGGCGGCGGCCGGACGCCCGCACGGATCACCCGCACGGCCCGGGGGAACGCGCGTGCGGGACGGGTGTGGCGCCCGAAGCCGCCCGTCGTCCCTGGTGTGGGTACGGGGAGCGGCCCTGGGTGCGTCGCGACGGGAGGTGGTGCGTCGGCGGGTCCGGTGCCCCGGCACCGGTGCGAGCGCGGGGGCGACACCGGTGCCGACGGGCCGGGGGGTCCGGCGGAGCTGCCGACGAGGGGGGTGCCCTTGGTCTGCCCGAGCGGGCTCACGGGGGAACGCCGAGCCCCTGGCGAAACGATCCTTCGACGCCCGTTCGGCCCAGCGTGCGGGCGCACTCCGACGCCGGGGCGCCCGGCGCCGCACGTCACCCCCGGGCAGCCCCGCCGCACAGCAGCGCCAGATACTCCCGCACCCGGGACGCCTCCGCCGCCGGGGCGACGAGTCCGAGGTGGTGGTCGGGGCGGACCACTACGACGGTGCCGCCCGCGCCGGGTTCGTACGCGGCGCGGACCCGCCCCTCGTGGTCGAGCACGCCGGCCGGGCCGTCCGGCACGTCACCGGGGCCGTACACCCGGTGGACGCGGACGGCGTCGCCGTACGCCTCCACCGCCGCGCGCAGGACCGGCTCGCTCTCCGGGCCGAAGCCGAGGAGGACCGGGTGCGGCTCGGCGAAGAGGTGGTGCAGTCGGGTCGGGGCACCCGTCGCCACCGACCGGCACGGCGCGTCCGGCGCCCGGTCCCCGGCGCGGGGGCCGGTCTCCGGGGCTCCGGCGGCGAGCGAACTCCACCGGTAGCCGGTGGACAGGCCGCTCGCCTCCCCGGCGGCGGTCGCCGAGTCCAGCCCGCCGCCCGGGAGACGGATGGCGGCCATCGTCTCCGCGAGCCGCTCGGAGGTGAACTCCAGGGTCCAGGCGGCGACGGGCAGCCGCTCCTCCTCGTAGGTGTCGAGCAGCGCCGGTGCCGCGAGCCCGGTCAGCACGTGGGCGAGCTTCCAGCCGAGGTTGAAGGCGTCCTGGATGCCGGTGTTCATGCCCATCCCGCCCGCGATCGAGTGGACGTGCGCCGCGTCCCCGGCGAGCAGCACCCGGCCCGCCCGGAAGCGGTCGGCCATACGGACGTTGACGCGGTACGTGGAGAGCAGGGTGGCCCGCCGGAGCACTTCGCCGGGGAGCCCGGTGTGCCGGGCGAGGAGGCGGCGGAAGCCCTCCTCGGTCGGCGGCTGGGGCACTCCGGCCCCGTCCCGCTCGGGGCCCGCCTGGAACCACCAGCCGTCCCGGGTGCCCGGGATCGGGCAGAGCATCACGGCCCCGGTGGTGTCGAACCACTGGTGCCAGATGTCCCGGTCGAGCGCGTCCTCGTCGATCTCGACGTCACCGCAGACCATCACCTGGTCGGTCTGCGTCTCGCCGGTGAAGGGGATGCCGAGCAGCTTGCGCACCGGGCTGTGCGCGCCGTCGCAGCCCACCACGTACCGCGCCGCGACGGTTCCGCCGTCGGCGAGGGTGGCCGTCACTCCCGCCGCCCCGTCCTCGGGGTGCTGGTCGAGGCCGACCAGCTCGGTGTCCAGCTCGACCCGGACGCCGTCCTTCGCCAGCCGGTCGCGGAGGATTTCCTCCAGGCGCCACTGGGCGATCAGCCGGGGCCAGTCGAAGGCGGAGGCGGGGACCGGGGCGGGGTCGGCGTACGGGTCGAAGTCGGAGACCGGGACGTGGTCGCGGTACTTGCGCATGGTCAGCGGCAGCGACCCCGACGCCAGCACCTCCTCGGCCGCCCCGAGGCTCGCCAGGACCTCCAGCGACCGCAGGTTCGGCCCTTTCGCCCGGGAGCTGCGCGGATGCGCGACGGATCTGTCGATGATCCGGACGCCGATCCCCCGGCGCGCGAGGTCGCACGCCAGGGTCAGGCCGGTGGGGCCGGCGCCCACGATCAGTACGTCGGTCGGTCCATCGGTGATCGGTGCGTCGGTGGTCATGGCTGCTCCTCGGGCAGGGGTGCGGGACCCCCAAGGGAAACGCAACCGAGGCAAAAAAGCAACCGGGTAACTATTTATCGGCGGGGCTGCCGGTGGTGGCCGGGGCGGCGGTGTCCGCACCGCCCGTGGGTGGCACCGGCGCTCCGGTCCCGGCAGCCGCCGAGGCCGCGAGCCGCAGCGCCTGCGCCCGGCCGCGCCGCGCCGTCCGCAGCGCGTCCCAGGTCAGCAGCGTCAGCGCCAGCCACACCAGCGCGAACCCGGCCCAGCGCTCCGGCGGCATCTCCTCGTGGAAGTACGCCACCCCGAGGCCGAACTGGAAGACCGGCGCCAAGTACTGGAGCAGGCCGAGCGTCGACAGCGGGACGCGGACCGCCGCCGCCCCGAAGGCGACCAGCGGGATCGCCGTCACCAGCCCGGTCGACGCGAGCAGCAGCGCGTGCCCGGCGCCGCCGCCGGAGGTGAAGGTCGTCTTCCCGTGCGCGCCGAGCCAGAGCAGGAAGCCGAGGGCCGGGAGGAAGAGGACCGCCGTCTCGGCGGCGAGCGATTCCAGGCCGCCCATGTCGACCTTCTTCTTCGCCAGGCCGTACGTCGCGAACGAGAAGGCCAGCACCAGGGAGATCCACGGCGGGCGGCCGTATCCGATGGCGAGTACGAGCACGGCGGCGCATCCGGTCGCCACCGCGACCCACTGGGCGGGCCGCAGGCGTTCGCCGAGGAGCAGCACGCCCATGGCTATGGTGACCAGCGGGTTGATGAAGTAGCCGAGGGACGCCTCGACCACGTGACCGCTGTTGACGGACCAGATGTACAGGCCCCAGTTGACCGTGATCACGGCCGCGGCTGCGGTGATCAGGGCGAGCTTGCGCGGCCGGCGGACCAGTTCGCCGATCCAGGCCCAGCGCTTGAGCGCGAGCATGGCGATGCCGACCACGGCGAGCGACCACACCATCCGGTGCGCCAGGATCTCCGCCGCCCCGGACGGCTTCAGCAGGGGCCAGAAGAGGGGGACGAGCCCCCACATCCCGTACGCGCCGATTCCGTAGAGCAGCCCTGCCCGCTGCTCGTCCTTCCCCTCCACGGGGCCTCCCTCATGCGTGGGCCGGCGGTCGCCGACGCCATGAAGGTAGCTCCGGAAGCGGGCTCGCGTCATTGCCGTATCGCGGAAACGGTCATGACGCGAGCATCCTCCGGGCGTACGGGGCCCGCGCGCGCCTCCCGCGCGACCCGCGCGCCCCGTACGCGTCCGGTACGCGGGGCGGTCAGGCGGCGGCGACGGCCTCCGCGACGGTCACGGCGAGCGGGGTGGTGGGCCGGCCGATGAGCCGGGCCAGGTCGCCGCTGGTGCCGGCGAGCAGGCCGCGGGCGATCGCCTCGTCCACGTCGACCAGGATCTCGGCGAAGCCCGCGGGCAGCCCGGCACCGACCAGGATCTCCTGGTGCACGGCGGCGGGCACCTCCTTGTACGCGATCTCCTTGCCGGTGGCCCGGGCGACCTCGGCGGCGTACTCCGCCAGCGACCAGGCGGTGTCGCCGCTCAGCTCGTACGCGGTGTTCAGGTGGCCCTCGCCGGTCAGCACCGCGGCGGCAGCGGCGGCGAAGTCGGCCCGGGTCGCCGAGGCGATGCGCCCCTCGCCCGCGTTGCCGACCACCGCGCCGTGCTCCAGCACCGGCGCGAGGTTCGCGGTGTAGTTCTCGGTGTACCAGCCGTTGCGCAGGAAGGTGTACGGCAGCCCCGAGTCCAGGATCAGCTGCTCGGTCACCTTGTGCTCCGCGGCCAGCAGGAAGTCGGCGGCCGGCCCGCCCAGGACGCCCGTGTACGCCAGCTGCGCCACGTCCGCCTCCTTCGCCGCCTCGATCACCGCGGTGTGCTGCTCCACGCGCTTGCCGACCTCGCTGCCGGAGATCAGCAGCACTCGGTCACCTGCCCGGAAGGCCGCCTTGAGCGCCTCGGGCCGGTCGTAGTCGGCGACCCGCAGCTCGACGCCGAGCGCGGCGAGCGGTGCGGCCTTCTCCTCGTCGCGGACGACCGCGGCGATCCGGTCGGCCGGGACGGTGGCGAGCAGCTGCTCGACGACCAGGCGTCCGAGCTGTCCGGTGGCTCCGGTGACGACGATGCTCATGGGGTGGTTCTCCTTCATGGCGCAGGGTTCCGCACGGTCCCGCATGGGTGATTCATCCGTTATCGGATGTATCGCGGCTGTTTACTCCACTCACCTTAAGAGGTGTACTTACTCTGAGGAAGTACCCACTTTGAAGTAAGGTGGTGTCATGACGGTACGTACGGAGACCCCCGGAGAGCTCGTCGCGGCGGCAGCCCGCGAAGCGGACGTGAACCGCGCGATGTGCCCGTCCCGGCTCGTGCTGGAACACGTCACCAGCCGCTGGGGCGTGCTGGTGCTCGCGTCCCTGCTGGAACGCCCGTACCGCTTCAGCGAACTGCGCCGCACCATCGAGAACGTCAGCGAGAAGATGCTGGCCCAGACCCTGCGGACGCTGGAGCGCGACGGGTTCGTGCACCGGGACGCCCAGCCGGTCATCCCGCCCCGGGTGGACTACTCCCTCACCCCGCTCGGCCGCGAGGCCGCCGAGCGCGTGTGGCGGCTGGCCCGCTGGTCCGAGCACCAGGTGGATGCGGTCGCCGCCGCTCGGGCCGCGTACGACGCGCGCGAGGCGTGACCGACGCGCGCGAGGCGTGACGGGGCGCGGGGCGCCGTCCTGAAGCACCGGTGGCCCGGGGCTCCGGCCCGACGCACCGGCCCGACGCACCGGCCCGGGGCTCCGGCCCGGGACGCCGTCCGGGAGCACCGGAGCCCGGGTCCCGTCGCCCGCCCCGGGTGGGGGGGCGGCGGGACCCGGGCTCTCGCTCGCGCGGGGCGTGGTGCCGGTGCTCAGCCGATGACCGTCCAGGTGTCCTTGCCCGCGAGGAGCGCGGCCAGGTCGCCCTTGCCCTGCTGCTCGACGGCGGTGTCCAGCTGCTGGGACATCAGCGTGTCGTAGACCGGGCGTTCGACGCTGCGCAGGACTCCGATCGGTGTGTGGTGGAGGGTGTCGGGGTCCGCGAGGCGGGAGAGGGCGAACGCGGTGGTCGGGGAGGCGGCGTGGGCGTCGTGGACCAGGACGCTGGAGCGGTTCTCCTCGGTGACCGCGACGACCTGGAGGTCGCCGGTGGCCGGGTCGCGGACGACCCCCTTCGAACCGTCCGCACCGAAGAGGATCGGCTGCCCGTGTTCGAGGCGGATGACCGCTTCCTGGGCGCGCTCCTTGTCCTTGAGGGCTTCGAAGGCGCCGTCGTTGAAGATGTTGCAGTTCTGGTAGATCTCCACCAGCGCCGTGCCGGGATGGTCGGCCGCCGCGCGCAGCACGCCGGTGAGGTGCTTGCGGTCGGAGTCCACCGTCCGGGCCACGAACGAGGCCTCCGCGCCGAGCGCCAGGGACACCGGGTTGAACGGGGCGTCCAGGGAACCCATCGGGGTCGACTTGGTGATCTTGCCCATCTCGGAGGTGGGGGAGTACTGACCCTTGGTCAGTCCGTAGATCCGGTTGTTGAACAGAAGGATCTTCAGATTGACGTTCCGGCGCAGGGCGTGGATGAGGTGGTTGCCGCCGATGGAGAGGGCGTCGCCGTCCCCGGTGACGACCCACACCGACAGATCCCGCCGCGAGGTGGCGAGGCCGGTGGCGATGGAGGGGGCGCGGCCGTGGATGGAGTGCATCCCGTAGGTGTTCATGTAGTACGGGAAGCGCGACGAGCAGCCGATGCCGGAGACGAAGACGATGTTCTCCTTGGCGAGCCCGAGCTCGGGCATGAAGCCCTGCACGGCGGCGAGGACGGCGTAGTCACCGCAGCCGGGGCACCAGCGGACTTCCTGGTCGGACTTGAAGTCCTTCATCGTCTGCGGCGACTCGGCCTTGGGCACGAGCTGGAGCAGGGGGTGGGCGGTGTCAGCCATCGATGGCCTCCTTCAGGGCGGTGGCGAGCTGTTCGGCCTTGAAGGGCATGCCGTTGACCTGGTTGTAGGAGTGGGCGTCGACGAGGTATCTGGCGCGGATCAGGGTGGCGAGCTGGCCGAGGTTCATCTCGGGCACGACGACCTTCTCGTACCGCTGGAGGATCTCGCCGAGGTTGCGCGGGAAGGGGTTGAGGTGGCGCAGATGGGCCTGGGCGACGGTGTCGCCGGCCGCGCGGAGTCTGCGTACGGCGGCGGTGATGGGCCCGTACGTCGAACCCCAGCCCAGGACGAGGGTGGTGGCACCGGCGGGGTCGTCCACCTCCAGGTCCGGGACCGCGATGTTGTCGATCTTCGCCTGGCGGGTGCGGACCATGAAGTCGTGGTTGGCCGGGTCGTAGGAGATGTTCCCGGTGCCGTCCTGCTTCTCGATCCCGCCGATCCGGTGCTCGAGACCCGGGGTCCCCGGCACCGCCCACGGGCGGGCCAGCGTCTCGGCATCGCGTTTGTACGGCCAGAACACCTCGGTGCCGTCGGCGAGCGTGTGGTTGGGGGTGGTGGCGAAGGTGACCTGGAGGTCCGGGAGCTGCTCCGGGTCCGGGATGCGCCAGGGCTCGGAGCCGTTGGCGAGGTACCCGTCGGAGAGCAGGAAGACCGGGGTGCGGTAGGTCAGGGCGATCCGGGCGGCTTCCAGCGCGGCGTCGAAGCAGTCCGCCGGGGTCTTCGGCGCGACCACCGGGACGGGGGCCTCGCCGTTGCGGCCGTACATCGCCTGGAGCAGATCGGCCTGCTCGGTCTTGGTGGGCAGCCCGGTGGACGGGCCGCCGCGCTGGATGTCCACGATCAGCAGCGGCAGTTCGAGCGAGACGGCCAGCCCGATGGTCTCGGACTTCAGCGCCACCCCGGGCCCGGAGGTCGTGGTCACCCCCAGGGACCCGCCGAACGCGGCACCCAGCGCCGCCCCGATCCCGGCGATCTCGTCCTCGGCCTGGAAGGTCCGCACGCCGAAGTTCTTGTGCTTGGACAGCTCGTGCAGGATGTCGGAGGCCGGAGTGATCGGGTACGAGCCGAGGTAGAGCGGCAGCCCGGCCTGGCGGGAGGCGGCGATCAGCCCGTAGCTGAGGGCCAGGTTGCCCGAGATGTTGCGGTACGTCCCCGTGGGGAACGCCTTCGAGGCCGGGGCGACCTCGTAGGAGACCGCGAAGTCCTCGGTCGTCTCGCCGAAGTTCCACCCCGCCCGGAACGCGGCCACGTTCGCCTCCGCGATCTGCGGCTTCTTCGCGAACTTCTGCCGCAGGAACGTCTCCGTCCCCTCCGTCGGCCGGTGGTACATCCACGACAGCAGGCCCAGCGCGAACATGTTCTTGCTCCGCTCGGCCTCCTTCCGGGAGAGGCCGAAGTCCTTCAGCGCCTCGATCGTCAGCGTGGTCAGCGGCACCGGATGGACGTTGAACGCCTCCAGCGAACCGTCCTCCAGCGGGGAGGTGGCGTAACCGACCTTCGCCATCGGGCGCTTGGTGAACTCGTCGGTGTTGACGATCACCTCGGCCCCGCGCGGGACGTCCCCGATGTTGGCCCGCAGGGCCGCCGGGTTCATCGCCACCAGGACGTTCGGAGCGTCGCCGGGCGTGAGGATGTCGTGGTCCGCGAAGTGCAGCTGGAACGACGAGACCCCGGGCAGCGTCCCGGCGGGAGCCCTGATCTCGGCCGGGAAGTTCGGCAGGGTCGACAGGTCATTGCCGAACGACGCCGTCTCCGACGTGAAACGGTCGCCCGTCAACTGCATACCGTCGCCGGAATCCCCGGCGAATCGAATGATGACCCGATCCAGTCGACGGATTTCTTTCACGCCGACCTCCGCATTCGTCGCACGGGGAGCACGTTGCTCCCCCACGACGGCCTCGTCGGTCATATCGGCCTGGCTACTGACCTGGCTGGTCACTGAACTGGACCTCCCTGGGCGGCGGCTGCGGAACAGCCGGCCCGCCGGCGGTCCCGTGGCCCACACTACGTCGGTAAGGGGCGCCTTCCTCCGTCGATCATATGGGGGACGTCGGGAAGGGAGGACGGTTCGCACCTATTTCCCTGCCGATTCCAGCCTTCCGTGGCAGGTCGGAGGGCTCATGTGTTCTCGTCCTTTCGACGTAGGCCGCACTTTTCCCGCCCGGGGAGGATTGATCGCGCCGAGAACCGTTCAAGAATGCGCGGTGTCCGGAATTCGGAGGGGGCGGATCGCGGGGCCGGACCGCACGCCGGCCGGCCCCGCGATCCACCGGACCCGTGGTCCGGACCGGTGTACGAGGCCGGGCCGGACCACGGGCCGGAGCACGGAGCCGGACCGGCGTACGGGGCCGGACCGGTGTACGAGCCGGAGCGGCCTACGAGTTCAGATACGTCAGCACCGCGAGCACCCGGCGGTGGTCGCCTTCGCTCGGAGCGAGGCCGAGCTTGAGGAAGATGTTGCTGACGTGCTTCTCCACCGCGCCGTCGCTCACCACGAGCTGCTTGGCCACCGCCGAGTTCGTCCGCCCCTCCGCCATCAGGCCGAGGACCTCCCGCTCGCGCGGCGTCAGCCCCGCCAGCACGTCCTGCTTGCGGCTCCGGCCGAGCAGCTGCGCCACCACCTCCGGGTCCAGCGCGGTCCCGCCCCCGGCCACCCGCACCACGGCGTCCACGAAGTCCCGCACGTCGGCGACCCGGTCCTTCAGCAGATAGCCCACCCCGCGCGTACTGCCGGCCAGCAGCTCGGTGGCGTACCGCTCCTCCACGTACTGCGACAGCACCAGCACCCCGACGCCCGGGTAATCCCTGCGCAGCCGTACCGCGGCCCGGACCCCCTCGTCGGTGTGGGTCGGCGGCATCCGTACGTCCGCGACCACCACGTCCGGCAGCTCCTGCCGGGCGTGCAGCTCCGCCAGGAGCGCGAGCAGCGCCTCGGCGTCCCCCACCCCGGCGACGACCTCGTGCCCGAGGTCGGTGAGCAGCCGGGTCAGGCCCTCCCGCAACAGCACCGAATCCTCGGCGATGACTACGCGCACCTTGTTCTCCACGCTGCCGCTTCCCCCACCGCTGTCGTCGTCCCTATCCGGTCGCCCGGCGTTCTCTCTTCCGCCTCCAGCATCCCAGTACGGGGGCGGTGCAGGCGGAACGGGGTCGGGTCATTTCCCGCGAGGGTGCGGGCGTACGTCAACAGAGCGTGCAGCGCGTTCATCCGTGGGTGAGAAGAAGCTGGTGGGAAAGGGTGCGGGCGGCGGATGCGGCGGATTTCTGGCGCACGGGTTCCGGGTCCGTTATCCATGTATGGGCCACTTTTCTATGCGTCCGGGATTTCGGTGGTCCCGTCGCGGGCTGCGGAGTTTTCGGGGTTTCGGGGGTGTTCGTCGGACCGGCGGAGAGAAATGCAGAAATTCCGATCATGTGAGGGCGGTGGTCGTAGGGAAAGGCAGGTCGCGGGGCACGGACGCGGCGAGCGGTTCACCCCCGGCGCCCCACCGGTCCACGGACCACGGCCTCGACGGCCCGGACGTACCGCTCGGCCTCACCGGGGCGTGCCCGGCCGCCCGGCCCCGCGTTCTCGCTCTCCGCGACGAGCCGGAAGATCAGCGCGCGGATCAGCATCTGCTGCCAGTCCGGATGGCCGCCGCCCGCCGCCGCGACTCCGCCCGTGAGCCCGGCCGGAAGACCGAACCACAGCAGTCCGTCCGCGATCACCACGGCATCGGCGAAGAGCGGGGGCCGCCAGTACGGCGAGAAGTCGATCACCACGGGCGCCCCGCCCGGGGCGAAGAGCACATTGCCGGTGAGGTCGCCGTGGACGAGCTGGGCCGCGTCCTGCCGCACCGGACGCCTCAGCGCGAGCAGAGCCGAGAACGGGCCGGCGAGGCCGGCGATCACCTCGGCGTCCTGCTCGCCCCACGCCACCCGGTCGGCCACCGCCCAGGGGTGGGTGTGCCGGCCGAGGAAGCCGGGCCGGGGGAACCCGCGCAGTGCGGCGTGGAAGGCCCGGCCCGCGCCCAGCACGTCGGCCCAGTGGCCTGCCGGACCGGGCGTACCGGCCAGGAACGCGTGGGCGGTCCAGCCGTCCACGAGACTGCGGCCGTCGGGGGCCCGGAGCGGGCGCGGGACACGGAAACCGGCACTGGGCGCCAACGCCTCGGACAGGGAGGCGGCCCACTCGACCTCGGCCTCCGTCCCCTCGGCGGGCTTGAACACGTACGCGCCGACGAGAACGCTCCGCCCCTGACCACCGGTCAGGGGGACGGGCGTGCCCGCGACGTCGAAGGCGTCGAGGACGGCACGGGGCGGGACGAGGGCGCTCGGCTGCTCGGTCATGCCGGGCATCCTGCCCACACCACCGGGACGGGCGCACCCGCTTTCCCGCCCACCGAAGCGTGTCGACACGCGGCCCTGCCGAGCGCCGCCCGTCAGTCCCGCCACGGGAGCCGGGCGGTCACCGTCGTCGGGCCGCCCGCCGGGGACTGCACGGTGAGGCTGCCGTCCACGGCCCGCAGCCGTCCGGCGAGGCCGGCCAGTCCGCCGCCCGCCGTCACGTCCGCGCCGCCCCGTCCGTCGTCGTCGACCCGGATCACCAGGTGGTGCGGGCGGTCCGGCCGGCTCGGCCGGTCGTTGCCCTGCTGCCGGTCGGCCGTCTGGCGCACCGTCACCGAGGCCCGGGTGGCTCCCGCGTGCCGGGTGACGTTGCGGAGCAGCTCGGAGACCGTGACGTACGCGAGGTTCTCGACCGCACGGGCCGGGCGGAGCGGCAGTTCCACGTCGACGGAGACCGGGACCGCGCAGCGGGAGGCCACGGAGGAGAGGGCGGCGTCCAGGCCCCGGTCGGTGAGGACGGCCGGGTGGATGTCCCGGGCGAGGTCGCGGAGCTCCTGGAGGGCGACCTTCACCTCGCCGTGCGCCCCGTCGATCAGCCGCGCCGCCGCGTCCGGGTCCTCGGCGAGCCGTTCCTTGGCCAGCCCGAGCTCCATCGCGAGGGCGGCCAGCCGGGCCTGGGCGCCGTCGTGCAGCTCGCGTTCGATCCGGCGCAGGTCGGCCGCCGCCGTGTCCACGACCACGCCCCGGTCCGACTCCAGCTCCACCACGCGGGAGACCAGCCGGGACGGGCCGAGGAGCCCGGCGACCATGACCCGGTCCACCGAGGCCAGCCCCCGGACGATCCACGGCGACACCAGCACGAGGACCAGCCCGATCCCGCAGGTCGCGGTCAGCTCGAAGGCCGAGTCCAGGTAGACCCGGTGCGTCGCGTCCCCGTACAGCTGGACGCCGTCGACACCGACGTACGCCGGGAAGACCCAGGCCCAGAGCGGGTACGTGAACATGCTCCACGCGGTCGTCACCACCGTCACCGCGACGGTGAACGCGAAGACCGTCCACGGGAAGTGCAGGAACCCGTAGAGCAGGTGGCGCCAGGAGGAGCCGCTGCGGAGCGCCGCACCGGCCCACGAGAACACCCCGCCGGTCCGCCCCCGGACGGGCTCCGGGTCAAGGACGTCGAGCCGGAGCAGGGCGCGGGCGCGCAGGCGTTCCAGGACGCCGAAGCCCCGGCACACCGCGAGTCCGGCCGCGAGGACCGGAATGCCGAGGAAGGTGACCATCAGGCCTGCGCTCAGCGAGACCGTGGTCACCACGAGCGTGAAGAGCACGATGCTGATCGGCAGGCTCAGCAGGAGGTACAGCAGCTCCCGCCAGGTCCGCGACTCGACCGGTGCGCGGAGCACCGCCGGGAAGAAGTGCTTCTGGTCGGGGCGGTCCCAGGAGCCGGTGGAGCCACCGCCCTGCCCGTCCCGTGCGTCCGATCCGAATGCCGTGGCCATCGCTGCCGTCCGTTTCCGTTCTCCGGTGAGTCCCTGGGTGAGCCCGGTCGGTGAGCCCGACGACGGGCCGTTCCTCACGTGCCGTACGCGCGGAACCCGTGGTCACGGCCCGCGCACGGCTTCCCAGCCGAGGACTCCAGCCTCTTCCGTACGGGCGCTCCGCACCATGAGGGCGGTCTCCGTATCCGGTGGGGGGTTACCCCCACCCCGGCGCGCGCGCCGTGCGTACGGGGGAGGGCCGGGGCGTGCGCGCCGGGTGTACGGCAGAGGGCCGGAGCGCACGCGCCCCGGCCCTCTTCGCCGCTTCCGTCCCTTGCCTCCTGCTTCCGGCGGGGGTCAGCCGGGACCGGCCGCGCCGTCGCGCCACGGCAGCTCGGCGGTCACCGAGGTCGGGCCGCCCTCCGGCGACTCCACGACCAGCCGACCGTCCACCGCCCCCAGCCGCTCCGCCAGGCCGGCCAGTCCCGTACCGCCCCCGGTCCGCGCCCCGCCCTGCCCGTCGTCCCGGACCTGGAGCATCAGCCGGTCGCCCGCCCGCCACACCTCCACGGCGGCCGAGCGCGCCCGGCTGTGCTTGCTGACGTTCTGCAGGAGCTCGGAGACGGTGAAGTAGGCGATGCCCTCGATCGCCTGGGCCGGGCGGCCCGGCAGATCGACGCCGACCGTGACGGGCACCGTGCACCGCGAGGCGATCGAGGAGAGGGCCGCGTCCAGGCCCCGGTCGGTGAGGACGGCCGGGTGGATGCCCCGGGCGAGGTCACGGAGCTCCTGGAGGGCGACCTTCACCTCGCCGTGCGCCTCGTCGACCATGCGGGCGGCGGCCTCCGGGTCGTGGCCGAGCTTCTCCTTCGCCAGCCCGAGGTCCATGGCGAGCGCCACCAGCCGGGCCTGGGCGCCGTCGTGCAGATCGCGTTCGATCCGGCGCAGGTCGGCCGCCGCGGTGTCCACCACCACGCCCCGGTCCGACTCCAGCTCGGCGATCCGCCGCTCCAGCTCGTCGGAGGGCGCCAGCAGCGTCCGCACCATCGCCCGGTCCACGTTGGCGAGCGCCCGCGTCACGTAGGGGAGCACCGGCCAGAGGACGAAGAGCCCCACCAGCGTCACGGTGAACGTCACCACGCCCCACGGCAGTCGGATGAACGAATACAGCAGCGTCCGCCAGCCCACCCGGTCGCCGAGACCCGACCAGAGCCAGGCGAAGAACCCCTTCTCGCGGCGGGTCCGCGCGATCGCGCCCGGCTCCCCGACATGGACCCCGAGCAGAACCCGGGCCCGGGCGCGCTCGAACCGGCCCAGCCCGCGCGAGCCCTGGATGCCGAGGGCGAGCAGCGGCAGCCCGACCACCGTGACGGAGAGCCCGGCACCGACGCTGACCAGCACGATCGCGTAGACGAAGCCGATGACCGTGGTCGGCAGGTTCGCCAGCAGATGGGCGATCTCCTTCCACGTCCATGCGTCGAGGGCCGGGCGCAGCCGGGGCGGCCGGAGGGCGTCCGGCTCGGAGGGGCTCGCCGGGGTGATCCCGGCAGGGCTCTCGGCGGGGGGCTCGGTGGGGCTCGTCGTCATGCGTCCCAGCCTGCCGGTCCGACCCCCGCGCACGCCATGGGGCTCGTGGGTGCGAAGAAGTGGGGATAACCCCACCCCCGCCCGGCCCCGCCACGCGCCCTGCCCGCGCCCCCCGCCGCACCCCTCGCCGCGCCCCCCGCCCCGTCCCCGCCCGGGACGCGGCTGCTTACCGTCTCTTTAACAGGGCCTAGACTCCCGTGCGTACAGATCGTCGAACGGTTCGAGGGAGCGAGGAACGGACGTGGCGGACGTGCCGGAACTGCCGGAGCCGACCGTTCTCGCGTCGGATTACTTCCACAGCTACTCGGTGGTCGGACTGCTCGCCCTCGTCGGCGTGCTCTTCGTCGCCGCCGCCTTCGGGGCTGGGCGCCTGCTCAGGCCCGTGGTACCGACGCCCGAGAAACTCCTCACCTACGAGTGCGGCGTGGACCCGGTGGGAGAGGGCTGGGCACACACCCAGGTCCGCTACTACGTCTACGCCTTCCTCTATGTGATCTTCGCCGTCGACTCGGTCTTCCTCTTCCCCTGGGCGACCGTGTTCGCCGCGCCCGGATTCGGCGCGACCACCCTGGTGGAAATGTTCGTCTTCCTCGGCTTCCTCGCCGTGGGACTGCTCTACGCATGGAAGAAGGGCGTCCTCACATGGGCGTGACGAGCCGGCCGACCCCCGAGCCGCAGCCCGCGACCGGAACGCAGGAGACGGTGACCGGCCCCGGGCCGGTCCCGCTGCCGGAGCCCAGACGGCTCGGCGTACTGTCCCGCCTCGCGCCGGAACCGATGAAGGTGGTCCTGAACTGGGGCCGCCGCTACAGCCTCTGGGTCTTCAACTTCGGCCTGGCCTGCTGCGCCATCGAGTTCATCGCCGCCTCGATGTCCCGGCACGACTTCATGCGGCTCGGCGTGATCCCCTTCGCCCCGGGCCCGCGCCAGGCCGACCTGATGGTCGTGTCCGGCACGGTGACGGACAAGATGGCCCCGGCCGTGAAGCGGCTGTACGAGCAGATGCCCGAGCCGAAGTACGTGATCTCCTTCGGCGCCTGCTCCAACTGCGGCGGCCCGTACTGGGACTCGTACTCCGTCACGAAGGGCGTCGACCAGATCATCCCCGTCGACGTGTACGTACCCGGCTGCCCGCCCCGGCCCGAGGCGCTGCTCCAGGGCATCCTCAAGCTCCAGGAGCGGATCGCCCGCGAGTCCCTGGCGGACCGTTACGCGACGGACCCGGCAGCCCGGCCCTCGACCGCCGCGCTGACCAGCGGACTCGTCGCCGCCCCGGCCAGGCCGGCCGCCCCGGCCTCCCCGGCCGACCAGGAGTCGCAGTGAACGCGCCCGAGAGCCCCGAGAGCCCCGAGAGCGCGGCGAGCCCCGAGGGTCCCGCGAGCTCCGCGACTGAGAGCCCCGCGAGCCTGTACGACCGGCTGCTCGACGCCGACGCGGGCGCCGTCGCCGAGGCCGTCACCGGGCTCTTCGGCGAGGGGGCCACCGCCGCGCACGCGTACGACCTGCTCACCGTGGACGTACCCGCCGGCACCTGGACCACCGCGCTGGAAACCGCGCGCGACCGGCTCGGCTGCACCTACTTCGACTGGCTGAGCGCCGTCGACGAACCCGGCACCGGTTTCCGGGTCGGCGCCCACGTGGCCGCGCTCTCCACCGGTACGGTCCGGCGGCTGCTGGTCCGTACGACCGTCCCGCACGAGACGGCCGTGCTGCCCAGCGCGATCGCCGTCTACGCGGGCGCCGCCTGGCACGAGCGCGAGACCCACGAGATGTTCGGCATCCGCTTCGAGGGCCACCCGCACCTGGTGCCCCTGCTGCTGCCCGAAGGCTTCGAGGGCCACCCGCTGCGCAAGGACTTCGTCCTCGCGGCCCGGGTCGCCAAGGCCTGGCCCGGCGCCAAGGAGCCCGGCGAGTCCGAGCACGGCGGGCCCAAGCGCCGCACCATGCTCCCGCCGGGCGTACCCGACCCGAACGAGTGGGGTCCGCTCAAGGGACAGCTGCCGCCCGCCCCGGCCCGCCCCGCGCGGGGCGCCCGCGCAGGCGCTGCCGGTGCCGGTGCCGGGGAGCGACCGGTACGCCGCGCCCGCAGCGTCACCGAGGGCTCGGCGGGACAGCGCACCACACCCGCGCCCACGCCCGGACCGGCTCCGGGCCCGGAGACCCCGGCCCGTGAGACCCCGGCCCGTGAGACCCCGGCCACGGACGCGGTGACGCCGACCGAGGGCGCACCGGCCGCACGCCCCGCGCGCAGGTCCCGCAGTGTCTCGGCGGGCTCCGCCAGCCAGCGCGCGGAGGGTGTCCCGGACGGTACGGAGGCTCCTGCCACGGACACGGCCGGCTCCGGGCGGACCGGCCCGGCGGCAGCCTCCGGCGCCCCGGAGAGCCCGGCCCCCCGCCGGACGGCCGGAAGCGCGGACGCCCCCTGGCACCACGCCCGCCCGGCGTTCGACGACGGGACCGCCGCGGCGAAGCCCGAGGCGAGGCCGGAGACGGCGGCTGAGCCCGAATCGGCGACGAAGCCGGAACCCGAGCCCGGGGCGAAGCCCGAGCCGGAACCCCCGTCCGCAGAGCCCGCAGAGCCCGCAAAACCGGCAGAGCCCGCGAAGCCCGCAGAGCCCGCAGAGCCCGCGGAGTCCGCGAAACCGGCAGAGCCCGCAGAGCCCGCAGAGCCCGCGAAACCGGCAGAGCCCGCAGAGCCCGAAAGTCCCGAAGTGACCCCCGACGTGCCCGAAGACCCCGATCACCGTTCCTCCGGAGGCGATACCGCGTGAACGACGTACTCGACGTCGCCCTCCGGCTCGTCATCGTCTTCGTCGTCTTCCTGGTCTTCCCGCTCGTCGTCGGCCAGACCGAGCACAAGGTGATGGCGCACATGCAGGGCCGCCTCGGCCCCATGTACGCGGGCGGGTTCCACGGCTGGGCGCAGCTCGTCGCGGACGGGGTCAAGTTCGCGCAGAAGGAGGACGTGGTCCCGGCCGACGCCGACCGCCGCATCTTCCAGCTCGCGCCCGCCGTGGCGCTGCTGCCGTACCTGCTGGTGGTGCTCGCCATCCCGGTCGGGCCCCAGGAGGGCGCGGTCGGCCAGGTGGTCGACGCGGGGATCTTCTTCGTGCTCGCCGTCATGGGGATCGGCGTCCTGGGCTCGCTGATGGCCGGGTGGGCCTCCGCCAACAAGTTCTCCCTGCTCGGCGGGCTCCGTACCGCCGCCCAGCTCCTCGCGTACGAACTGCCGATGCTGCTGGCCGCCGCCTCCGTGGCGATGGCCGCCGGGACGGTGTCGCTGCCCGGGATCGTGAACGCGTTCGAGTGGTGGTGGCTGCCCTGGCAGATCACCGGGGGCCTGATCTTCTTCGTCGCCGGGCTCGCCGAACTCCAGCGTCCCCCCTTCGACATGCCGGTGGCCGACTCGGAGATCATCTTCGGCGCGTACACCGAGTACACCGGACTGCGCTTCGCGCTCTTCCTGCTCGCCGAGTACGCCGGGATCGTCGTCCTGTGCGGTCTGACCACCGTGCTCTTCCTCGGCGGCTGGCACAGCCCGTTCGGCGGGGAGAGCCTCGGCTGGCTCTGGACCCTGGTGAAGACGGCGATCCTCGCGTTCGTCGTCATCTGGCTGCGGGTCACCTTCCCGCGCCTGCGCGAGGACCAGCTCCAGAAGCTCGCCTGGACCACGCTCATCCCGCTCGCCCTGGCGCAGATCGCGCTCACCGGCATCGTGAAGGTGGCGATCAACTAGTGCCTCCGATCCCCGGCTCCGGCCTGGCCAAGGGCCTTGCCGTCACCCTGCGGACCATGACCAGGCGGACGGTCACCGCGCAGTACCCGGACGCGCAGCCCGAACTCCCACCGCGCTCCCGTGGTGTCATCGGGCTGTTCGAGGAGAACTGCACGGTCTGCATGCTCTGCGCCCGCGAGTGCCCCGACTGGTGCATCTACATCGACTCGCACAAGGAGACGAGCCCGCCCGCCGCCCCCGGTGGACGTGAGCGCTCCCGCAACGTCCTCGACCGCTTCGCCATCGACTTCTCCCTCTGCATGTACTGCGGCATCTGCATCGAGGTCTGCCCCTTCGACGCCCTCTTCTGGTCGCCGGAGTTCGAGTACGCGGAGACGGACATCCGCGACCTCACCCACGAGCGCGACAAGCTCCGCGACTGGATGTGGACCGTGCCGGAGCCGCCCGCGCTCGATCCGGGCGCCGAGGAGCCGAAGGAGATCGCCGCCGCCCGCAAGACGGCGGAGAAGCTCGAAGCCCAGCGCGCCCAGGAAGCCCAGCGCGCCCAGGAGGAGCAGGCGGAACAGGCGGAGCAGGCGACCCAGGCAGTACAGGCGCAACAGCAGGACGACCAGGAGGGCCCGGCATGATGCCCGCACTCGCCGCGAGCGCGGCGGCCCACCCCGGCTTCCTCTCCCCGTCGGGCGTCGAGATCGCGTTCGTCCTGGTCGGCCTGGTCACCCTCGGAGCGGCCCTCGTCTCCGTCACCACCCGTCAGCTGGTGCACGCCGCGCTCTGGCTCGTCGTCACGCTCGGCGGCCTCGCGGTCGAGTACCTCCTGCTCACGGCGGAGTTCATCGCCTGGGTCCAGGTGCTCATCTACATCGGCTCCGTCGTGGTCCTCCTCCTCTTCGGCCTGATGCTGACCCGCGCCCCGATCGGCCGGTCGCCGGACGCCGACTCGGAGAACCGGTGGGTCGCCCTCGGGGTGGCCGCCGCGGCGGCGGCGGCCCTCGTCTGGGTCGTCGTGGACGCCTTCCGCACCACCTGGATCGGGCTCGACGGGCCCGCCCAGGGCTCCACCGCCGTGACCGGGTCCTTCCTCTTCCGCCACTGGGTGCTGCCGTTCGAGGCGCTCTCCGTGCTGCTGCTCGCCGCCCTGGTGGGAGCGATCGTGCTGTCCCGCCGGGACCCCGAGACACGCGGCGCCCTTCCCGGCGCCCGCCGTACGCCCGCCCGCCGTACGCCCGGCAGCCCTACGCCCGGCAGCCGTACGCCCGGCAGCCGTACGCCCGGCAGCCGTACGCCCGCGAGGCGTACGCCCGCCGGCTCGGGCCCCCGCACCGCCGACCGCCGCACCGCCGCCACCCGGGAAGCCTCCGCCACCCGGGAAGCCCCCGACGCCCGGGAAGAAGGGACGAGCTGATGCACCTCGCCTATCCCGCCGTGCTCGCCGTCCTCCTCTTCTCCGTGGGTGTCTACGGTGTGCTCGCCCGCCGCAACGCGATCCTGGTCCTGATGTCCGTCGAGCTGATGCTCAACGCCGTCAACCTCAACCTGGTCGCCTTCGACGTCTGGCTCCGCGACGCGCTCCACGCCGGCCAGGCCCTCACGCTCTTCACCATCGCCATCGCCGCGGCCGAGATCGGCATCGGCCTGGCGATCGTGCTCGCCGTGTACCGCAACCGCGGCTCCTCCGACATCGACCGGCTCCGCGACACCGCCGAGACCGACGCCGCCGACGCCCTCCCCGACGCGTGGACCGGCGACGGCGAACCCCTCGGCAAGGGCGCCCCCGGCGCCACCGAAGACCCGGCCGCCCCGGCGGGGAAGGCACGGAAGACAGAGGCCACCGCGTGACCACCACGACCCTCGCCGTCCTCGTCCCGCTGCTGCCCTTCCTCGGGGCCGTCGGCGGGCTGCTGCTCGGCCGCACCGCCCCCGGGTTCGTCCGGCCGCTCGCCGTCCTCCCGGTGCTCGCCGCGGCCGTGCTCGCCGTGGTCGTCGCCGCCGACCAGGGCGGCGGCCGGGCCATCGACGCCGCGACCCGGCTGACGCCCACCGGCTCGGTGCCGATCGACCTCGCGCTCCACCTGGACGGCTTCGCGGTGCTCGTCGCGGTGCTCGTCGGGCTCGTCGCGACCTGCGTGCAGGTCTACTCGCTCGCCTACCTCCGCGACGACCCCCGCTACCCCTCCTACACGGCGCTCGTCTCCCTCTTCACCTCCGCCATGCTGCTCGTCGTCTACTCCGGCGACCTGATGGTGCTGCTGGTCGGCTGGGAGGTCATGGGCATCTGCTCGTACTTCCTCGTCGGCCACTACTGGGAGACGCCGGAGGCCCGCGCCGCCTCCCTCAAGGCGTTCCTGGTCACCAAGCTCGGCGACGTCCCCTTCCTGATCGGCCTCTTCGCGCTCGCCGCCGACACCGGCACCTTCCGCATCACCGGCGTCCTCGGCGCGGTCGCGGGCGGCGGCCTCGACCACCCCACCCTCATCGCGCTGCTGCTGCTCGCCGGGGTGGCGGGCAAGTCCGCGCAGTTCCCGCTGCACACCTGGCTGCCCGACGCGATGGCCGGCCCGACGCCCGTCTCCGCGCTGATCCACGCCGCGACGATGGTGGCCGCCGGGATCTACTTCGTGGCCCGGCTGCTGCCCGTGTTCGCCGCCTCCGGCGCCGCCCTCGTCGTCCTCTCCGTGATGGCCGCCGTCACCATGGTCGGCTCCGGTCTTGCCGCGCTGGCGCAGGACGACATCAAACGCGTCCTCGCCTACTCGACCCTCGGCCAGCTCGGCTACATGGCCGGGGCGCTGGCCGTCGGCGACCGGGGGGCCGCCGTCTTCCACCTCCTGTCGCACGGTGCCTTCAAGGCCGTCCTCTTCCTGGCCGCCGGGGTCGTCATCCACGCCACCGGCACCAACTCCCTCGCCGCCATGTCCCGCATGGGCGGCCTGGCCCAGCGCATCCCCGACGCCTACTGGACGATGACCGTCGCCCTGCTGGCGCTGGCCGCCATCCCGCCGTTCGCCGGCTTCTTCTCCAAGGAAGCCGTCCTCGTCGCCGCCGAGCACACCGCCCTCGGCGACCGCCACGTCGCCCCGGCCGCCGCCGGCTGGACGATCCTCATCGCCGGGCTGCTGGCCGCCGTGCTCACCGCCTCGTACGCCATGCGGCTCTGGCTGCTCACCTTCCGGGGCCGCGGCCCCGCCGTGCCGGACCACGGCAGGCAGCCCGTCGCGATGACCTCCGTCCTCTGGGTGCTGGCCGTCCCCACCCTCGGCTTCGGCCTGACCGTCGGGGTGATCGGCGACTGGTTCGACGGACACCGCCTCACCCCGACGCTGACCACCGCCGTCCTCTCCACGGGCGTCGGACTCATCGGCGGACTCGTCACCTATGCGGCATGGCGCCACACCACCGCGCACGCCGCCGGTCACGCCCTCGGCGCCGTCACCGCCCACCCGCGGGCCGAACCCGCCCTGGTGGAGGCCGAGGCCATCACCGCCCACGCCGTCGTCTACGGCGACATCGCGGACGCCGCCGACCCGGCCGACCCCGGACGCCTGCTGCTCGGCCCCCTGCACGGCCCGGCCGCCGCCGGCTTCCACCTGGACGCCCTGTACACGCGGCTCTTCGTGCGCCCCGTGCTGGCCGCCGCCCGCCTCGTCCGCTTCCTGGACCGCGAGGTCGTCGACACGTACGTACGCGGCTCGGGCACCACCGCACGGCTGCTCGGCACCGCCGTCCGCCGCGCCCAGACCGGCAACGCGCAGACCTACGTCTCCGCCCTGCTCGCCGGGTCACTCGTCCTGACGATCGCCGTCGTCGTCTATGCCAACGTCAACGCCGGGGCGTGAACCGTGATCGATATCAGCCCGTCCGTGATGCAGGCCCTTCTGGCGCTGGCCGTCGTCGGCCCGCTGGTCGGCGCCGTCGCCGCCCTGCTCCCCGCCCCGCCCGGTCTGAAGGGCCGTGACCCCGACCAGGCCGTCCTCCGCCACGGCGTGACCGTGAGCGGCGCGATCCTCCTCGTCACGCTGGTGCTGGCGGCCGGCTTCGACCGCGATCACGCGTCGACGATGCAGGCCACCACCGACATCGGCTGGATCCCGGCGCTGGACGTCCGCATCCACCTCGGCATCGACGGCATCTCTCTCCCCCTGGTCGTGCTCACCGCGCTCCTGACCTTCCTCTGCGCGCTGTACAGCTACTTCAAGATGCCCGCGGGCCCGTCCCCGAAGGCCTTCGTCGCCCTGATCCTGCTGCTGGAGTCCGGCACGCTGGCGACCTTCGCCGTGCTGGACCTGCTGCTCTTCTTCCTCGCGTTCGAGATGGTCCTCGTCCCGATGTACTTCCTCATCGCCCGCTGGGGCGGCGAGGGCAAGCAGGCCGCGGCCTCGAAATTCGTCCTCTACACGGTGCTCGGCTCCGTGGTCATGCTGCTCGGCCTGCTGCTCGTCGGAGTGAACAGCGGCACGTTCGACATGGTGGCACTCGCCACCGACAACGGCCGCGGACTCTCCACGTCCGTGCAGGTCGTCGCCGTTCTTGCGATCGGGATCGGGCTCGCGGTGAAGACCCCGATGTGGCCGCTGCACAGCTGGCTCCCCGACGCCCACACCGCCGCCCCCACGGTCGGCTCGGTGCTGCTGGCCGGCGTGATGCTGAAGATGGGCACGTACGGATTCGTCCGGGTGCTCCTGCCGGTCGCCCCCGAGGGCATGCACACCTTCGCTCCGTACCTCGGCGCCCTCGCGGTCGCCGGGATCGTCTACGGATCGCTCGCCTGCCTCGCCCTCGCCCGCCCGGGTGCCAAGGGCGACCTCAAGCGCCTGATCGCGTACTCCTCCGTCGGCCACATGGGCTTCGTGCTCCTGGGCATCGCCTCCATGACCCCCACCGGCGTCAACGGCGCGCTCTTCGCCAACATCGCCCACGGCCTCATCACCGGCCTGCTGTTCTTCCTGGTCGGCGCGGTGAAGGACCGTCACGGCACCGCCGACCTCGACACCCTCGCCGGGGCCACCGGCGCCGCCCTCTACGGCCGTGCGCCCCGCCTCGGCGCCCTGCTCGCCTTCGCCGCCGTGGCCTCCCTCGGGCTCCCCGGCCTCGCCGGGTTCTGGGGCGAGATGCTCACCCTGTTCGGCGCGTTCGACCCCGCCGGGGGCCTGAGCCGCCCCGCCTTCTGGACGTTCACGGCGATCGGTGCGTTCGGCACCCTGCTCACCGCCGCGTACATGCTCGTCGTGGTCCGCCGCGTCTGCATGGGCGAACCGCCCGCGCGCCCGAGCGGCGGCACCGGCCTCGGCACCGGCGGGCAGCCGGAGAGCGAACCCACCGGCACCACGGGCACCACGGCGACCGCGATGGCCACCGCCACCGCCACGGCCGCCGACGAGGGGTCCGCCACCGCGGAGATCGCCGACGTCCGCCCGTACGAGTTCGCCGCCTGGACCCCGCTCGTCGCCCTCACCGTCCTCGCCGGACTCTGGCCCGCCGTCCTCCTGGGACTCACCGACCCGGCCGTGCAGAAGCTCCTCGCAGGAGGCAAGTCGTGATCACGGACCTCGTGACCGCCGCCGTCCAAGCGGCCCCGGGCCCCGCCCCGGCGGGCCCGGCCGGAGCACCGGCGGTGGAGACGGCCGCGAGCCTCGTCCAGTCCGTCGACTGGCTCGCCGTCGCACCCCCGCTCGTCGTCGCGGTACTGGCCCTCGCCGTCCTCGTCGCCGACCTCTTCCTGGCCGAGCGCCACAAGCCGCTCCTCGGGTACGCCACCGTCGCCGGGCTCGTCGTCGCCCTCGCCGCCCTGGTCCCGCTGTGGGGCGACAACCGCTCCACCTTCTGCGTGGCCGCCGACGGCCCCGGCGGGGCGCGGGCGTGCAGCTACACCGCCGACGACTTCGCCCTCGTGATCCAGGCCCTGGTCCTCGCCGGGGCGCTGCTCACCGCGCTGCTCTCGCTCGACGACACCCGGAAGCTGCCCGCCGGGGAGTTCTGGTTCCTGCTGCTCTCCTCGGCCTCCGGCGCCGCGCTGCTGCCCGCCTCCCGCGACCTGATCACCCTCGTCGTCGCCCTGGAAGTCGCCTCGCTCCCGGCCTTCGCCCTCGTCGGCATCAAGCGCGGCGACCGCCGCTCCTCCGAGGCGGCCCTCAAGTTCTTCCTGTCGTCCGTCACCGCGACCGCCGTGATGCTCCTCGGCGTCAGCTTCGTGTACGCGGCCACCGGTACCACCCACCTCACCGAGCTCTCCCACGCCCTGGACGACGTACCCGCCCGGTTCACCACCCTCGCGGGGACGGGCGTGGCGCTCACCCTCGTCGGCTTCGCCTTCAAGACCGCCGCCGCGCCCTTCCACTTCTGGGTCCCCGACACCTACGTCGGCGCCCCGCTGCCCATCGCCGCGTACCTCTCCGTCGTCGGCAAGGCAGTCGGCTTCTCGGGCCTGATCCTGGTCACCGCGGTCGCCTTCCCGGGCTACTCCGACGTGTGGGGCCCGGCCCTCGCCGTCCTCGCCGCGCTCACCATGACCGCCGGGAACGTCGCCGCCCTCCGCCAGGACCCCGCCCGCTCCCGCAGCGCCGTACGCCTGCTCGCCTGGTCCTCCGTCGGCCAGGCCGGCTACCTCCTGGTGCCGGTCGCCGCGGGCGCGTACACCGATGATCTCCAGGCGGGCTCCACCGTCGCGTACGCCCTGATGTACGCCGTCGTGAACCTCGGCGCCTTCGCGGTCGCCGCCCTCGTCGCCCGTACGAGCCCCGGCAACCGCCTCACCGACTACCGGAACCTCTACGCCCGCAGCCCGCTGACCGCCCTGGCGCTGGCCTTCTTCCTGCTCTGCCTGGCCGGACTGCCGCCGGGCATCATCGGCCTCTTCGCCAAGGTCACCGTCTTCCGGTCCGCCGTCGACGCGGGGCTGGGCTGGCTCGCCGTCGTGATGGCCGTCAACGTGGTGATCGCCCTCGCCTACTACCTGCGGTGGACCGCGCTGCTCTTCCGGGGCACGGAGGCCGCCCCGAGCCCGGCCGAGGCCGCCCCGGCCCCGGTGGTCGCGGAGGCCCGTGACGCCGCAGCCCCGGCCCCGCTCGTCGCCGCGCTCGTCCTCACCGCCGCCGCCGCGCTCGTCCTCTCCGGGGCGCCGCAGATCGTTCTGAGGTTCGCCGGCGGAACGCTTTTCTGACGGTTCCCGGACCGCCGTCCCGGCCCTCACCTCAGTGGTTTGCCCCGGCGGGCCGGGACAGGGCAGGGTCTGCGTGCAGGCATCACGCACCGGGCAGGGGCCCGGATGCGGGGGAGCGCGACGAGCGGAACGAGGGAGACAGCGCAGTGCTGAACGGATTCAAGGACTTCATCCTGCGGGGCAACGTCATCTCCATGGCGATCGGCCTCGCCGTGGGAGCGGCCTTCACCGCCGTCGTCACCGGATTCAGCAACGCCTTCATCGTGCCGCTCATCGGCGTCATCACCCGGGGCACCGGCGACTTCAACAAGGCGTCGTTCGACGTCGAGGGCGTCACCTTCCCGTACGGCCTGTTCATCGCCGCCGCCATCGCCTTCCTGATCACCGCCGCCGTGCTCTACTTCTGCGTCGTCGTCCCCATGCAGAAGGTCCAGGACCGCTTCACCGCGAAGAAGACCGACGAGCCCGCCGACATCAAGGCGGCCCTGCGCGACTGCCCGCGCTGCTACACCGCCATCCCGGCCATCGCCTCGCGCTGCGGCCACTGCACCAGTGAGGTCGAGCCCGACCCCGCCGCCGTGGCGCTCGCCGAGCGGATCACCGGGAAGCCCGTGGGGACCCAGAAGCTCCCCGCCCAGCACTGACGGCCCCCGGGAGCCCGCCGGGGGCGCCCGCGCCACCCGTACGGCTCACCCGGGTCCTCCACGGTGCTCCGCCCCCGTACAGCCGTGCGGGCCCCGCCCTCCGGGCTCGCGCACAAGGGAACTAGCTCACCTCGCCTGGCGTTGACCAGAGCGGGAAGCTCCACTGAGAAGTGGACCCCTATCGAGCAAGGGTTCCCCTGCTGCACCATTTGGAGGGCGTACCGTGCACCGCCGGCACAACGGGCTGAAGACCGCCGTACTCCTCGGCGGCCTGTCCGCACTGATCATTGTCATCGGCAGCTTCTTCGGGCGTACGGGCCTGATCGTCGCGCTCCTCGTGGCGGTCGCCACCAACGCCTACGCGTACTGGAACAGCGACAAGCTGGCCCTGCGGGCGATGCGGGCGCGTCCCGTCAGCGAGTTCGAGGCCCCCACGATCTACCGCATCGTGCGCGAGCTCTCGACCGCCGCCCGCCAGCCGATGCCCCGGCTCTACATCTCGCCCACCCAGGCGCCCAACGCCTTCGCCACCGGACGCAACCCGCGCAACGCCGCCGTCTGCTGCACCGACGGCATCCTCCAGATCCTGGACGAACGCGAACTGCGCGGGGTCCTCGGCCACGAGCTGAGCCACGTCTACAACCGCGACATCCTGATCTCCTCCGTCGCCGGAGCACTCGCCTCCGTCGTGATGTTCCTGGTCAACTTCGCCTGGCTGATCCCGGTCGGCCGCTCCAGCGACGACGAGGGGCCCGGCATCTTCGGCCTGCTCCTGGTGATGATCCTGGGCCCGCTCGCCGCCTCCGTCATCCAGCTCGCCGTGAGCCGCTCCCGCGAGTACGAGGCCGACGCCTCCGGAGCCCAGCTCACCGGGGACCCGCTCGCCCTGGCGAGCGCCCTGGCCAAGCTCGACGCGGGCACCAAACGGCTCCCGCTGCCGTCCGAGCCGCGCATCGAGACCGCGAGCCACATGATGATCGCGAACCCGTTCCGGCCCGGCCAGGGCGTGTCCAGGATGTTCTCGACGCATCCGCCGATGGCGGAGCGCATCGCCCGACTAGAGAAGATGGCAGGTCATCGACCGTGAAGACGATCCTGAACGTCATATGGCTGGTCCTGTGCGGGTTCTGGATGTGCCTCGGCTACCTCGCCGCCGGACTCGTCCTCTGCATCACGATCATCGGCATCCCCTTCGGCGTGGCCGCGTTCCGCATCGGCCTCTACGCCCTCTGGCCCTTCGGCTACATGGTGGTCGACCGCCGCGACGCGGGCGGTGCCTCCTGCGTCGGCAACGTCCTCTGGCTGGTCCTCGCCGGCTGGTGGCTGGCGCTCGGCCACATCGTCACCGGCATCGCGCTCTTCGTCACCATCATCGGCATCCCGCTGGCCCTCGCGAACTTCAAGCTGATCCCGGTGTCGCTGATGCCGTTCGGCAAGGAGGTCGTCCCCACCGACCAGCCCTTCGCCGCCCGGTAGCGCCGGCCTCCGGCAAGACCTGCCGGGCAACCGATCCGAGCCCGCGCGCGTCCCTGATTCCGTCACCAGGAAAGGGGTAGGCGGGTCACATGGGCATCATCGCGTGGATCATCCTCGGGCTTGTCGCCGGAGTCATAGCCAAGATCCTGCTGCCGGGACGCGATCCCGGCGGCATCATCATCACGACCCTCATCGGGATCGCCGGAGCATTCGTCGGAGGCTGGCTCTCCGCGAAGTTCCTCGACCGTCCCATCAACGACGACTTCTTCGACCTCGCGACCTGGGTGGCCGCCATCGCGGGCTCGCTGGTGCTGCTCATCGTCTACCGGCTGCTCTTCGGCAACTCCCGGGAACGCCGCTGACCCGCCCCGCCCCGCCCGCCGGTCACCGGTCGTCCAGACCGGTCTCCCGCAGCGTCAGATTGAGCCGGCCGGCCCGCATCCCCGTGTCCGGGCCGGCCGTCCCCGGGTACACCTTCGGCACCCCGTGGAACGCGAAACGCGACGGGCCGCCGAACACGAAGAGATCACCGGACTCCAGCTCCACGTCCGTCCAGGGCCGCCCCCGGTCCTCCGTGTTCCCGAACCGGAAGACGCAGGTGTCGCCGATGCTGAGCGACACCACCGGTGCCCCGGAAAGCTCCTCCCGGTCCTGGTGCATGCCCATCCGGGCCGTGGCGTCGTAGAAGTTCACCAGCCCCGCGTCCGGCGCGTACGCCCGGCCCGCGGCCTCGTCCTCGTACGCCTCGGCCACCGCCGCCCGGCCAAGCTCCGCCAGCCACCCGGGGAAGTCCGCCACCCGCGCGCCGTTCACGTCGTCGGCGGTGCGGACGTAGCGGTACGGCCGCCAGTGCCAGCCCAGGCACACCGTGCGCACCGACATCACCCCGCCGCCCGGCAGCTCCGTGCGCCGCAGCGGCACCGGCCCCCGCGCCCACTCCCGGCAGGCCACCACCAGCTCCCGCTGCCGCTCCACCGACAGCCACCCCGGCACGTGCACCGCCCCGGGAGCGACGGTCCGCCGCTCCCTCGGGAAGAGTCCCGCCGCCACGGTCAGCCCCGCACGGTGGCTCGCCCCACCGGCTCTTCCCCCGCACCCCGCCCCGTCGCCCGGCCGTCGGCCCAGGCGCCCTCGAACGTCAGCAGCCGCTCCTTGCGCTCCGGCCCGCCCGCGTACCCGCGCAGCGAGCCGTCCGCGCCGATCACCCGGTGGCACGGCCGCACCACCAGCAGCGGATTGCGCCCGATCGCGGTGCCCACGGCCCGTACCCCGGCCCCCGCGACGCCGACCCGTTCCGCCACCCAGCCGTACGACACCGTCCTGCCGTACGGGATGTCCTCCAGCGCCCCCCAGACCCGCCGCTGGAACTCCGTCCCGGCCCCCGGCGCGTACCGCAGCTCGAAACGCGTCAGCCGCCCCGCGAAGTACGCCGAGAGCTGCGCCCGGACCTCCGCGAAGGCCTCCGGTGCCTCCCGCCACCCCGCCAGGACGACCGCCCCGCCCTTCTGACCCGGTACGGACACGGAGAGCAGGCCCCCGGACGCCTCGTCGCCGACCAGCAGCAGCTCGCCCAGCGGGCTGTCGAACCTCGTGTACACCGTGCCCATCGACCGTCATCCCTCTCGCGCGCGACCCTGTCCCGGTGGTGGTCCCGGAGTGGTCCCGGTGGTGGTCCCGCACCTACGAGTCTGCGTCACCGGCGCACGGTCCGGCTGGCGGAAATCCGACATCAGGCATCCGGCGCACGCGCCCCGCCCCCGGACACGGCTCACGGCGGTGCCGAGAACGACACCGCCGTGGGGAACCTCAGGACCTGCGCGGGAGTACGGGCAACAGTCCGTCCGTCACCGGTAGTTGACGTACTGCAGGGCGAAGTCGAAGTCCTTGCCCTTGAGCAGCGCCTGGACCGCCTGGAGGTCGTCGCGGCTCTTCGAGCTGACCCGCAGCTCGTCGCCCTGGACCTGCGCCTTGACGCCCTTGGGGCCCTCGTCGCGGATGACCTTGGCGACCTTCTTGGCGTTCTCCTGGGAGATGCCTTCCTCGATGGTGGCGAAGATCTTGTACTCCTTGCCGGAGAGCTGCGGCTCGCCGGCGTCCAGCGACTTCAGCGAGATGCCCCGCTTGACCAGCTTGGTCTCGAAGATGTCGAGGATCGCCTTGACGCGCTCCTCGCCGCTCGCCTCCATCAGGATCTTCTCGCCGGACCAGGCGATCGACGCGCCGGTGCCCTTGAAGTCGTAGCGCGTGGAGATCTCCTTGGCGGCCTGGTTGAGGGCGTTGTCGACCTCCTGCCGCTCGACCTTCGAGACGATGTCGAAACTGGAGTCGGCCATGACGTGTGGCTCCTTGCGTCGTGATCGGTCGTAAGCGTGGGATGCAATGCGATGCAGGAGAAAGCCTAAAGGCTGACCCCGCGTCCGGACGCTGATCAATCGAGTGGCGGAGCACCCCTGAGCATCAGGTATCGTTTACGTCGTCGCCAAGGAGTTCCCCAGCGGGGCCCCGAAGTGATGTTCGAGGCGGTGTGCCCGAGTGGCCAAAGGGAGCAGACTGTAAATCTGCCGGCTCAGCCTACCCAGGTTCGAACCCTGGCGCCGCCACCGAACGGGAAGCCCCCGTCCACAGCAATGTGGACGGGGGCTTTCTTCATGTCCGGAGCCTCGTGATGCCCGTCTCAAGGGCCCGGCGCCCGGGTCTGCGACACGGCGCCGGGCCCAGACTGGAGCCCGTGGAAGACCAGACCTACGAAGATGCGTACGACGCGTGGCGATCTGCACTGGCGACGCTGCTCGGGGACGCACCCCTGCTGGCGAGCTGGCAGGAGCGTCGTTACCGGTTCGCGCATCGTGTCGGCGCGCTCCTGACCGAGCCGGCGGGTGAGGGACCGGCGACGACGGGTCCTGTGCTGTACGGCGTCTTTTCCTCCGGCGCCGGGCTCTGCTACGTGGGCCAGACCCAGGACGCCGGTCGTCGGCTGCGGGATCTGCCGGTGGGGGAGAGCCATCATCTGGCCAACACGCTTCCGCCCGAACTCTGGGAGAGGGTCGTGGTGATCCGCTGGCCCTTGCTGCTCCCCGCAGCGCCCGCGGGCGAGCGGACGGCGGTGCGCGAAATGGGAATGAAGAACTGCGGACTCGCCCTGGAGCACATGCTCCAGATCGAGACGTCACCACCGCTGAACAGCAGGCGTCGACGATCGGCCGGGGACTGGCAGCCACGGAATCTGGCGCGCAGCCGCTCACGCGGTGCCCTCGGGTCGTCGTCTCTCCCGGGATTGGGGCAGCTCGTTTCCGCTGCCTGGAAGAGCCTCGCCGAAACGATGCTGCCCGAGGACAAGGCCGTGGTCGACACCGGCGTCGGCCGCGTCGTCTTCCCGTCGGCTCCGGAGACCCTGCAGAGCGATTGATCCATGGGCCCGGCGAGGGCGCGGGGCAGCTGTCCCACGCCCTCGCAAGCGCCACGGCACGGGCCACGGCGGCCCGTTGGGTGCCCGGGGCGCTCCCGGGTGCCCGGACCCTCAGTTCCCCGACACGTTCTTCGCCGCGACCGCCACCGGCACGTTGCCCGAGATCAGCTCCAGGGTCAGGCCCGCCGTGCTCGGGGTGTCCAGCAGCTCGGCGAGGGCCGCCGCCACGTCGTCGCGGGGGACCGGGCCCCGGCCGGTTGACGGGGAGAGCAGGACCAGGCCGGTGCCGGCGTCGTCGGTGAGAAGGCCGGGGCGGAGGACCGTCCAGTCGAGGCCGGGGCGCGCCCGCACGGCGTCGTCCGCCGCGCCCTTCGCCCGCAGGTACACGTCGAAGACCTCGTCGCCGGGGTGCGAGGCGTCGGCGCCCATGGCCGAGACCATGACGTAGCGCCGTACGCCCGCGCGTTCAGCCGCGTCGGCGAGGAGCACCGCTGCCGCCCGGTCCACCGTGTCCTTGCGCGCGGCGCCGCTGTTCGGGCCGGCGCCCGCCGCGAAGACCACGGCGTCGGCGCCCCCGAGCACCTCGGCGACCTCGTCGACGGAGGCCGATTCGAGGTCCAGCACGGCCGCTCGGGCGCCCACCGCCTCCAAGTCCCCGCGTTGACCCGGATCGCGGACGATGCCGACCGCCTCGTCCCCGCGCGCGGCGAGCAGGCGCTCCAGCCGCAGTGCGATCTGACCATGTCCACCTGCGATGACAATGCGCATGGTCACGACCGTACGCCGGAGCGGGCCCGCCCGCCGGGAGCGCGCCCGAAGGTCAGTCCTGGGCCGGTCCGGGACCGGGGCCCGGTCTGCCCTGGCGGGGCAGTCCGTACGGCTCCGGAAGCTCCGTGTCGCAGTACTCGCGCACCGCGCTCGTCCGGGCGACGATCCGCCCCCGGTGCACCACGATCCGGCTGTACGCGAGCGAGAGCGCGCCCGCGAGGCCGTCGCCGCGCACGGCGAGGAGTTCGGCCGGGGCGCCCGCCTCCACCCGCACTTCGGGCAGCCCCATCGTCTGCCGGGCGGTGTTCGCGACGGCGTCGTAGGCGGTCCTGACGGGCAGTCCGTGCTGGGAGGCCAGCAGGTACGCCGCCTCCAGCGGGTCCCCGCGCCCGACCGGGTTGACCGTGTCGCGCAACGCCCCGCTGCCCGCCGCCACGCTCACTCCGGCCGCCCTCAACAGGCGTACGGGGGCGGTGAGTCGGCGCTTCGTGCCCGAGCAGCAGCCTTGGGGCAGGCAGACCACCGCCACGCCGGCCGCGGCGAGTTGACGGGCCGCCTGTCGCGCGGTCTCCGGCGGCAGCCGCGAGAGGCCGCCGCAGGGGCCGACGGTGACCCGCGGGCCCTGCGGCGAGGGTCCCGCCTCCGTCCCCGGGCCGGCCGTGGGCCCCGCCCGCAGCTCGGCCGCCATCGCGGCGAACCGGGCCAGCCGGGCGGGGTCGGAGGCGTCCGTGTGCAGGTCCACCGGGAGCCCGTGCTCGGCGGCGACGGTGAGGGCCCGCTCCGCGTGCCCGTCCGGGTCGGGGTCGAGGTCCGGGCGCCCGCCGATCACGCCCGCGCCCATCGCGACCGCGTCCCGGAGCAGGGCCGTGCCGTCCGCGCCCGAGGCCCCGGTGAGGCGCCGGGGGACCGCCACGGGCGTGAGGTCGGTCAGCCCGCGCAGCGCGTACCGGGCCTGCAGGACGGCCTCCAGCGGCGCGAGGCCCTGGGTGCCGCCCACCCGGACGTGGGTGCGCAGCGCGGTCGCGCCGTGGCCCAGCTGGAGCAGGGCGGCCTCGGTGGCGCGCCTGCGCAGGTCCTGGGGGCCGCGGGGGTCGCCGTCGCAGTCGGAGGCGGTGAGGGCGGTGTCGCCGTGGGCGTGGGGTTCGGCGGGGGCGGGGAGCAGCAGGTAGCCGCGCAGGTCGACCCGGGCGCCCCGGGTGCCGAGGCTGCCGGGGTCCCCGACGGCCTCGATCCGCGCCCCCGCCACGCGTACGTCCACCGGGCGGCCGTCGGCGAGCCGTGCGCCGCACAGCAGGAGCGGTTCGGGGGCCGCGCCGGGGCCGTCCGCCGGGTCGTGGTCGGGCCGCCTCGGCCGGCTGTCGGGCATCGCGCTCCTGGGGAGGGGTGGTGGTCTCGCCACTGAGGGGCGGGGGTCCCGCCACGCCCCGGCAGCCGCCGGAACGGTGCCGGAGCACCGCCGGAACGGCCGTTTTCAAGATCGAACCGGCCCGAGCCTAGGGCGGAGTCCGACCTGTCCCAGGGAGGAGCGAAATAGTCATACCGGCGAGGTGTGGCGGGACGCCCCGGACGGAGGGGTTCCGTGGGGCGGCCGTGGTTCCGTGCCCCGGGGTTCAGCCCCTGATCAGAGGCCTGGCGGGGGCTCGGGGGTGTCTCCGGGAGAGGTCCCGAGGAGGGTCGGGGAAACGGATTTGGGGGATCGGCGGAGAACCGTGTAATGTCTTCCTCGCTCGCCCCAATAGCTCAGTCGGTAGAGCGTCTCCATGGTAAGGAGAAGGTCTGCGGTTCGATTCCGCATTGGGGCTCTGGTGATCGGGAAACCCTGCTTCGGCAGGGGGACCTTTTCATCAAAGCGGTGTAGCTCAGTCGGTAGAGCAAGCGGCTCATAATCGCTGTGTCACCGGTTCAAGTCCGGTCACCGCTACAAACGGTAGCCGATTGTGGGGTCGGTCCTTCGATCGGCTACTCTTTTATGCGTTCATCCGTCCATCCGTCCGTCTTAGGAGCACTCACGTGGCTGCCACCGACGTCCGCCCGAAGATCACGCTGGCCTGCGTGGAGTGCAAGGAGCGGAACTACATCACCAAGAAGAACCGGCGTAACAACCCGGACCGTCTTGAGATGAAGAAGCACTGCCCGCGCTGCAACTCGCACACCGCGCACCGCGAAACGCGCTGAAACAGGCTCGTACACGAGGCCGTCCCCACTGGGGGCGGCCTCGTGTCGTTGTATGGGGTCGTGGGTTGGTTCCATCGACTTCCCTCGACCCCTTTTTTTCACTTGATCAGGAGGTAGCGAGCTCATGGCGCTCGACCAGTCCTTCGTGGGGCGGACCTATCCGCCCACCCCGGCGTACGAGGTCGGCCGGGAGAAGATCCGCGAGTTCGCCGAGGCGGTGGGTGACACCCATCCGGCGTACGTCGACGCGGAGGCGGCCCGTGCGCTCGGTCACCCGGACGTGATCGCGCCGCCCACCTTCGTCTTCTCCATCACGTTCAAGGCCGCCGGGCAGGTCGTCGAGGACCCGCAGCTGGGGCTCGACTACAGCCGGGTCGTGCACGGCGACCAGAAGTTCGCCTACACGCGCCCGGTGCGGGCGGGGGACCGGCTGACGGTCACCTCGACGATCGAGCGGATCAAGTCGATGGCCGGGAACGACATCCTGGACATCCGCGGTGAGGTCCAGGACGAGTCCGGCGCCCACGTCGTGACGGCCTGGACGAAGCTGGTGGCGCGAGCCGCCGAGGAGGCGTGATGTCGGCGAAGGTCGCTTACGAGTCGGTCGAGGTCGGTACGGAGCTGCCGTCCCGCTCCTTCCCGGTCACCCGGGCCTCGCTGGTGCGGTACGCGGGCGCGTCCGGCGACTTCAACCCGATCCACTGGAACGAGAAGTTCGCGGTCGAGGTCGGGCTGCCGGACGTCATCGCGCACGGCATGTTCACGATGGCCGAGGCGGTCCGGGTGGTCACGGACTGGGCCGGCGACCCGGGTGCGGTCGTCGAGTACGGCGTGCGCTTCACCAAGCCGGTGGTCGTGCCGAACGACGACAAGGGTGCGCTGATCGAGGTCAGCGGCAAGGTCGCCGCCAAGCTGGACGACAACCAGGTCCGGGTCGACCTGGTCGCCGTGTGCGACGGCCAGAAGGTGCTGGGCATGTCCCGCGCCGTGGTCCGCCTCGCCTGAGCCCGCGCCGTACGGCCCGCCACCAGGCGCACGGGAAGGGGCATCCGCTTCGGCGGGTGCCCCTTCCGCGTGTCCGGGGCGCCATCTCCGTTGACCAGTTAGTGATTGAGTACTAACTTACTTTCCATGGCAAGGATGAGTGCGGACGAGCGGCGCGAGAGCGTCATCCGGGCGGCGATCACCGAGTTCGCCCGCGGCGGGTACGACGGGACCTCCACCGAGGCGATCGCCCGGCGCGTCGGCGTCTCGCAGCCGTACCTCTTCCGCCTCTTCCCGAACAAGCAGGCGATGTTCCTCGCCGCCGCGGAGCGCTGTCTGGCCGAGACCCTGGAGGTCCTTCTCAAGGCGGGGGAGGGCCGCGAGGGCGAGTGCGTCGCGCAGGGCATGGCCGCCGAGTACGGGGGGCTGATCTCCGGCGACCCCGACAAGCTGCTGATGCAGATGCAGATGTACGCGGCCGTCGCGGCGGCGGAGGCGTCCGGGGACCACGAGTTCGGGGCCTCGGTGCGGGCCGCCTGGGAGCGGATGTGGGACACGATCCACCTCGCCCTCGGCGCGGACATCGAGCAGACCAAGAACTACTTCGCCCACGGCATGCTCATGAACACCCTGGCCTCGCTCGGCTTCCCGGCCGGCCACCGGGTGTGGTCCGGCTTCTGGGAGACCGCCCGCCCGATGTCCGGCGAGACCGACAGGGCCGGCGAGGCCGACGCCACCGGGGCCGGCTCCGGGCCGGCCCCCGCCTGAGAAACGGCGCGTCCGGGGCCCGTGCACACCGTGTCCGGGGTCGCGGACACCGCGTCCGGGGTCGCGGACACCGCGTCCGGAGGGCGTCCCGCTCTCTGTCCGCGAAAGTTAGTCATCAATAACTAATCATCGTCATCGGGGGGAAGAATGAACCAGCCCACGCCCACCGCCCTGCGCGGGGGAGCCCTCTGGGCTCTCGTCGTCACCAGCCTCGCCAGCTTCATGGCGGCGCTCGACAACCTCGTCGTGACCACGGCCCTGCCGTCCATCCGCGTGAGCCTCGGCGGCGGGCTGAAGGAGCTCGAATGGACGGTGAACGCCTACACGCTCACCTTCGCCGTCCTCCTGATGACGGGCGCCGCCCTGGGGGACCGGTTCGGCCGCCGCCGGCTCTTCCTCGTCGGGCTCTCCGTGTTCACCGGCGCCTCCGCCGCGGCGGCCCTCTCGCCCGGCATCGGCGAACTCATCGCCTTCCGGGCGGTCCAGGGCGTAGGCGCCGCGATCATGATGCCGCTCACCCTCACGCTGCTCACGGCGGCCGTCCCGGCCGCGCGCCGGGGCGCAGTGCTCGGCATCTACAGCGCGGTCACCGGCCTCGCCGTGGCGAGCGGCCCGCTGATCGGCGGCAGCATCACCGAGCACCTCTCCTGGCAGTGGATCTTCTGGCTGAACGTGCCCGTGGGCCTCGTTCTGCTGCCGCTGGCCCGGCTGCGGCTGACGGAGTCGTACGCCCCCGACGCCCGGCTCGACGTCCCGGGCACCCTGCTGGTCAGCTCCGGCCTCTTCGGGATCGTGTACGCCCTCGTCAGCGCCAACTCCGACGGCTGGACCAGCGCGCCCGTCCTCACCGGCCTGATCGCCGGAGGCCTGCTGCTGGCCGGATTCGTCGTCCACGGCTTCCGGGCGGAGCGTCCGATGCTCCCCATGCGGCTCTTCCGCAGCCGGGCCTTCTTCGGCATCAACATCGCGAGCCTGCTGATGTTCCTCGGGATGTTCGGCTCGATCTTCCTGCTCAGCCAGTTCCTGCAGAGCGCCCTCGGCTACTCGCCCACCGAGGCCGGACTGCGGATGCTGCCCTGGACCGGCATGCCGATCCTGGTCGCGCCGGTCGCCGGGTACCTCAGCGACCGGTTCGGCGGACGCCCCATCGTCGTCACCGGCCTCGCGCTCCAAGCGGTGGGCCTCGCGCTCTTCGCCCGCGTCCTCGGTCCCGACGTCGCCTACACCGCCCAGCTGCCCGGTCTGATCGTCGGCGGCATCGGCATGGCGATGTACTTCGCGCCCGCCTCCGGACTCGTCATGTCCAGCGTCCGCCCCGGCGAGCAGGGCATCGCCTCCGGCGCCAACAACGCGCTGCGCGAGGTCGGCGGCGCCCTCGGAGTCGCCGTACTGGCCTCCGTCTTCTCCGCGCGGGGCGGCTTCGGCTCCCCGCAGCAGTTCACCGACGGGACCGTGCCCGCGGTCTGGATCGGGGCCGGCGTGGTGGCGCTCGCCGCGCTGGTCGCCCTGCTGGTGCCGGGCCGCCGCCGCGGCGCACCGCCGGTGCCGGAGGCCGAGTCCGCCGCCCCGGCCGTCGGCGTCCCGGTCTGACCGCCGCCCCGGTCGCCGTACGGGCCCCGGTCGCTGCCACCCCGCCCGAGCGGCGGGGCGGGCGGGACCGGGGCCCGTACTCTGGTCCCGTGCAGGTACTCCACGACGCCCCCCTCGCCCCCCTGACCACCTTCCGGCTCGGCGGCCCGGCCACCCGGCTCGTCACCGCGACGACCGACGCCGAGGTGATCGCGGCCGTCCGCGAGGCCGACGACGCGGGCACCCCGCTGCTGATCGTCGGCGGCGGCTCCAACCTGGTCATCGGCGACAAGGGCTTCGACGGCACCGCCCTGCGCGTCGCCACCACCGGCTTCGAGCTCGCCGGCACCCGCCTCGAACTCGCGGCGGGAGAAGTCTGGACCGACGCCGTCGCCCGTACCGTCGAAGCCGGGCTCGCGGGCATCGAGTGCCTCGCCGGAATCCCCGGCTCCGCCGGTGCCACGCCGATCCAGAACGTCGGGGCGTACGGCCAGGAGGTCGCCGCCACCATCAGCGAGGTCGTCGCCTACGACCGGCGCTCCGGGGAGACGGTCACCCTCTCCAACGCCGCGTGCGGCTTCTCCTACCGGCACAGCACCTTCAAGCACCACCCCGACCGGTACGTCGTCCTGCGGGTCCGCTTCGAGCTGGAGGACGCGGCGGGGCTGTCGGCGCCCGTCAAGTACGCGGAGATGGCCCGCACCCTCGGCGTCGAGCCCGGCGACCGGGTCCCGGCCGCCGCCGCCCGGGAGACCGTCCTCGCCCTGCGCGCGGGCAAGGGCATGGTGCTGGACCCCGAGGACCACGACACCTGGTCCGCCGGCTCCTTCTTCACCAACCCGGAGCTCGACGAGCACCAGTACGCGCAGCTCCTCGCCCGCGCCGCCGAGCGCCTGGGCCCGGACACCGCCCCGCCCGCCTACCCGTCGGGCGACGGGCGGACCAAGACCTCGGCCGCCTGGCTGATCGACAAGGCAGGTTTCACCAAGGGGTACGGCACCGGACCGGCCCGCATCTCCACCAAGCACACCCTCGCCCTCACCAACCGGGGCGAGGCCACGACCGAGGACCTGCTCGCCCTCGCCCGCGAGGTCGTGGCCGGGGTGCGCGAGGCCTTCGGCGTGACCCTCGTCAACGAACCGGTGACGGTCGGCGTCAGCCTCTGAGGCCTCGCGGCTCCGGGTCGCCCCGGGCCGCTCAGGCGGCCTGCGGGGCCAGCCACTCCTCGATCCCGTCCAGCAGCTTCCGCCGCACCTCCTGGGGTGCCACCGAGCCGCGCACCGACTGCCGGGCGAGTTCCGCCAGCTCCTCGTCGGTGAAGGAGTGGTGCTTGCGCACCAAGTCGTACTGGTCCGCCAGCCGGGCGCCGAAGAGCAGCGGGTCGTCCGCGCCGAGCGCCATCGGCACCCCCGCCTCGAACAGCGTCCGCAGCGGCACGTCGCCGGGCTTCTCGTAGACCCCCAGCGCCACGTTGGACGCCGGGCAGACCTCGCAGGTGATCCCGCGCTCCGCCAGCCTCCGCATGAGCCGGGGGTCCTCGGCGGCCCGCACCCCGTGACCGATCCGGTACGCGTCCAGGTCGTCCAGGCAGTCCCGGACGCTGGAGGGACCGGCCAGCTCGCCGCCGTGCGGGGCCGCGATCAGCCCGCCCTCGCGGGCGATGGCGAAGGCCCGGTCGAAGTCGCGGGCCATGCCCCGGCGCTCGTCGTTGGAGAGCCCGAACCCGACGACCCCCCGGTCCGCGTACCGCACTGCCAGCCGGGCCAGCGTGCGGGCGTCCAGCGGGTGCTTCATCCGGTTCGCCGCGATCACCACCCGCATCCCCAGTCCGGTCTCCCGGGAGGCGCTGTCCACGGCGTCGAGGATGATCTCGATGGCCGGGATCAGCCCGCCGAGCAGCGGCGCGTACGAGGTGGGGTCGACCTGGATCTCCAGCCAGCCGGAACCGTCCGCGACGTCCTCCCGCGCGGTCTCCCGCACCAGGCGCTGGATGTCCTCCGGCTCCCGCAGGCAGGACCGGGCGATGTCGTAGAGCCGCTGGAAGCGGAACCAGCCCCGTTCGTCGGTCGCCCGCAGTTCGGGAGGTTCACCGCCGGTGAGGGCCTCGGGCAGGCGCACGCCGTACTTGTCGGCGAGTTCGAGCAGGGTGGTCGGCCGCATCGACCCCGTGAAGTGCAGGTGCAGGTGGGCCTTGGGCAACAGACGTACATCACGCTCCATTGGAAGATCCTGCCGCACCCGCGCCCCGGAGCGGAAGCCGCTTCCCCTTTCGGGGAGGGGGGCGAACAAAAAGGCGCCCCCGGTCCGGGACATGAGGTCCGCGGTCCGGGGGCACCCTCCGGTGTCGGGCGCGAGGTCAGTCGCGCGCCTCCGCCAGCAGCTTCTGGATCCGCGAGACGCCCTCGACCAGGTCGTCGTCGCCCAGCGCGTAGGAGAGCCGGAGGTAACCCGGCGTACCGAAGGCCTCACCCGGTACGACGGCGACCTCGGCCTCGTCCAGGATGAGCGCCGCCAGCTCGACCGAGCTCGCCGGGCGCCTGCCGCGGATCTCCTTGCCGAGCAGGGCCTTCACCGAGGGGTACGCGTAGAACGCGCCCTCGGGCTCGGGGCAGAGGACCCCGTCGATCTCGTTGAGCATCCGCACGATCGTCTTCCGCCGGCGGTCGAAGGCGGTCCGCATCTCGGCGACCGCGTCCAGCGGCCCGGAGACGGCGGCCAGCGCGGCGACCTGGGCGACGTTGGAGACGTTCGAGGTGGCGTGCGACTGGAGGTTGGTCGCGGCCTTCACGATGTCCTTCGGGCCGACGATCCATCCCACGCGCCAGCCGGTCATCGCGTACGTCTTGGCGACCCCGTTGACCACGATGCACTTGTCGCGGAGCTCCGGCAGGAGGGCCGGCAGCGAGCTGAACTCCGCGTCGCCGTAGACGAGGTGCTCGTAGATCTCGTCGGTCAGCACCCACAGGCCGTGCTCGACGGCCCAGCGGCCGATCGCCTCCGCCTCGGCCCGGGTGTACACCGCGCCGGTCGGGTTGGACGGCGAGACGAACAGGACGACCTTCGTCCGCTCCGTGCGGGCGGCCTCCAGCTGCTCGACCGTGACCTTGTACCCGGTGGTCTCGTCGGCCACCACGTCCACCGGCACACCGCCGGCCAGCCGGATCGACTCCGGGTAGGTGGTCCAGTACGGAGCCGGGACGATGACCTCGTCGCCCGGGTCGAGGACCGCGGCGAAGGCCTCGTAGATGGCCTGCTTGCCGCCGTTGGTCACCAGGACCTGCGAGGCGTCGACCTCGTAGCCGGAGTCGCGCAGCGTCTTCGCCGCGATCGCCGCCTTGAGCTCCGGCAGCCCGCCCGCCGGGGTGTAGCGGTGGTACTTCGGGTTGCGGCACGCCTCGATCGCGGCCTCGACGATGTAGTCCGGCGTCGGGAAGTCGGGCTCACCGGCACCGAACCCGATCACCGGACGGCCGGCGGCCTTGAGGGCCTTCGCCTTGGCGTCGACGGCGAGGGTGGCGGACTCGGAGATCGCGCCGACGCGGACGGAGACCCGGCGTTCGGACGGAGAAGTTGCAGCGCTCATGCCCCCCATGGTGCCTGACCGGCACCCCCCTCGGCGCGGCTGTTTCAGCGGCTGGACGGTGCCTCGCGTGCCCTCGTACGGGCCCTGGCCAGGGCCGGAACGAGGCCCCGGGGAAGCCGTGGGACACGCCCCGCGGACCCCCGTCAGGATGGCCCGCTCAACTTCTGTTCGACGCGGAGCCCGTGAACACGTACACTCACCTGTCGTTGGCCTTCACCAGCCGCACCGGAATGACTTCCTGGTCACCAGGGGACATGCGGTAGGTTGGGGAAACCACAAAGGGTCGTAGCTCAATTGGTAGAGCACTGGTCTCCAAAACCAGCGGTTGGGGGTTCAAGTCCCTCCGGCCCTGCTACACACTCCTTCGCCGGGATGTGTGCGCATGTACGTACTTCATTGCACAGCCGTGCGCGGCTCCAACGGGCGCGGCACGGCCACGACCCGGAATCAGGTGAGTAGCGTGACGGACGCCGTGGGCTCCATCGACATGCCTGATGCTGAGGATGAAGCGCCCGAGTCCAAGAAGACTCGGAAGGGCGGCAAGCGCGGCAAGAAGGGCCCGTTCGGCCGTCTCGCGCTCTTCTACCGTCAGATCATCGCCGAGCTGCGCAAGGTCGTCTGGCCGACACGCAAGCAGCTGAGCACGTACACCACCGTGGTGATTGTGTTCGTAGTCGTCATGATTGGTCTCGTTACCGTGATTGACTTCGGATTCCAGCGGGTCATCAAGTACGTCTTCGGCTGATCCCGCGGAGGGCGCCTCACCGGCGCCCCTTTCGCATGTTCCACCCATTTGTATCCAGGAAGAAGCAGCCATCGTGTCTGACCCGAACCTGAACGACGCCGCCGAGTCCGGGACGGACGCCTTCGAGTCCGCCGAGGACCAGCACGACATCGTTGAGGCCTCGGAGTCCGAGTCCTCCGAGTCCTCGGACCAGGTCGAAGCTGCTGACGAGAGCGCTGAAGCCGAGCTCGACGCCGACGAGACCGACGACGCCGACGAGGTGCTCGCCGCCGAGTCCGACGACGAGTCCGCCGAGGACGACGCCGACGAGGAGTCCGAGGAGGCCGCCGAGCCGGCCGCCCCCGTCGACCCCGTCGCCGCCCTGCGCGAGGAGCTCCGCACCCTGCCCGGCGAGTGGTACGTCATCCACACGTACGCCGGGTACGAGAAGCGCGTGAAGGCCAACCTGGAGCAGCGCGCCGTCTCGCTCAACGTCGAGGAGTTCGTCTACCAGGCGGAAGTCCCCGAGGAAGAGATCGTCCAGATCAAGAACGGCGAGCGCAAGAACGTCCGCCAGAACAAGCTCCCGGGCTACGTCCTGGTGCGCATGGACCTGACGAACGAGTCCTGGGGCGTCGTCCGCAACACGCCCGGCGTCACCGGCTTCGTGGGCAACGCCTACGACCCGTACCCGCTGACCCTGGACGAGATCGTGAAGATGCTCGCTCCCGAGGCCGAGGAGAAGGCCGCTCGCGAGGCCGCCGAGGCCGCGGGCAAGCCGGCTCCGGCCCGTCGGGTCGAGGTCCAGGTGCTCGACTTCGAGGTGGGCGACTCGGTCACCGTCACCGACGGCCCGTTCGCCACGCTGCAGGCGACGATCAACGAGATCAACGCCGACTCGAAGAAGGTCAAGGGCCTCGTCGAGATCTTCGGCCGCGAGACCCCGGTCGAGCTCAGCTTCGACCAGATCCAGAAGAACTGACGCTTTCCGTCACCTTTCTGGACACATGCCTACCGAGCAGGTCAGACAGGCTTCGCAGCCGGTCTGACCTGCTCGGTTTTTGGTTGCGCAGCTATACCCGTTATCGTTGTGCGGTATGCCTCCGTCCGGATGACCGGATGGCGGCGAAACACTCTCACTAGGACCCGGAGAGAGCAATGCCTCCCAAGAAGAAGAAGATCACGGGGCTTATCAAGCTCCAGATCAACGCCGGTGCCGCCAACCCGGCCCCGCCGGTCGGCCCCGCGCTGGGTCAGCACGGCGTCAACATCATGGAGTTCTGCAAGGCCTACAACGCCGCGACCGAGTCGCAGCGTGGCATGGTCGTGCCGGTGGAGATCACGGTCTACGAAGACCGTTCCTTCACCTTCATCACCAAGACTCCGCCGGCCGCCAAGCTGATCCTCAAGGCCGCTGGTGTGGAGAAGGGCTCCGGCGAGCCGCACAAGACCAAGGTCGCCAAGCTGACGGCTGCCCAGGTCCGCGAGATCGCCACGACCAAGCTCCCCGACCTGAACGCCAACGACCTCGACGCCGCGTCGAAGATCATCGCTGGCACCGCCCGTTCCATGGGCATCACGGTCGAAGGCTGAGTCCAGCCTTCCAGGCCTCAAGTGGTAGGACCAGGCGCTGGTCCGCACCACGACTCCACACTCTGAACACACAGGAGCAGCAGTGAAGCGCAGCAAGAACCTCCGCGCTGCGGACGCGAAGATCGACCGGGAGCGTCTGTACGCCCCGCTCGAGGCCGTCCGTCTCGCCAAGGAGACCGCGACCACCAAGTTCGACGGCACCGTCGAGGTCGCCCTGCGTCTGGGCGTCGACCCGCGCAAGGCGGACCAGATGGTCCGTGGCACCGTGAACCTCCCGCACGGCACCGGCAAGACCGCCCGGGTCCTGGTCTTCGCGACCGGTGACCGTGCTGCGGCCGCGGAAGCCGCGGGCGCCGACATCGTCGGCTCCGACGAGCTCATCGACGAGGTCGCGAAGGGCCGCCTGGACTTCGACGCCGTCGTCGCCACCCCGGACCTCATGGGCAAGGTCGGCCGCCTCGGCCGCGTGCTCGGTCCGCGTGGTCTGATGCCGAACCCGAAGACCGGCACCGTCACCCCCGATGTCGTCAAGGCTGTCAACGACATCAAGGGCGGCAAGATCGAGTTCCGCGTCGACAAGCACTCGAACCTGCACTTCATCATCGGCAAGGTCTCCTTCGACGAGACGAAGCTGGTCGAGAACTACGCCGCGGCGCTGGAGGAGATCCTCCGTCTGAAGCCGTCCGCCGCCAAGGGCCGCTACATCAAGAAGGCCGCGCTGGCCACCACGATGGGCCCCGGCATCCCGCTGGACCAGAACCGCACCCGTAACCTCCTCGTCGAGGAGGACCCGGCCGCCGTCTGAGCCCCCGTGCTCACCAGGTAGCCGCGTCACGCGTGTAGATGGGCCCTGCAACCTTTTGGTTGCGGGGCCCGTCTTCTTATACGGAGACGGGCCGGACGGATCGGGCCGCTCCGGTTGCTGTCAGCCCCCTGTGCAAAGGTGGGTCGACAGTACGTACGAGGGGTGGGGTTCAACGATGACGAGCAGGACACTGCGACGGGTGTGCGTGTCGGTCGTGACGGCGGCGGCGCTGACGTCGGTGGCGGCGTGCGGGGGGTCGGACGAGGCGAGCGGCTCCGGCGGCAAGAGCCCGGCCGCGACGGCGGCGACGGCCGCGGTGTCGCCGATCTCCGTGCTGAAGAAGGTGCAGCAGAAGAGCGGGACCGCGCACTCCGCCAAGATCGAGAGCACCGTCGTGGTGGGTACCACCATGTCGATGACCTCGACCGGGGCCATGGACTGGTCCGACGGCGTCACCGGTGACATCACCATGAAGTACGACGGCGGCGCGATGGCGGAGAACCTGCAGAAAATGGGCTCCGACGGAACCATGCGGGCGGTGTACCTCAAGGACGCCTACTACGCGAACATGGGCGACGTCTTCGCGCAGGCCATCGGCGGCAAGCACTGGATCCGGTACGGCTACGAGGACCTCGCCGCGGTCGCCGGCGCCTCCGGCGAGGTGCTCAAGGACCAGATGCAGGGCAACACCCCGGAGAAGGGCGTGGAGCCTCTCCTGGCGTCCGGCGCCGTCAAGGAGATCGGCGAGGAGAACGTCCGGGGCGTCGCGGCCACGCACTACTCCGGTGTGGTCGACGTGGCCGCACTGTCCAGGACGAGCACCAACCTCGACGCCGAGCAGCTCAAGGAGCTCAAGGAGCAGCTGGACAAGTCGGGGATCACCACCGAGACCATCGATCTGTGGATCGACAGGAACGATCTGCTGATCAAGGCGTCGACGAGCGCCGACACCGCCAACGGGGCGATGAAGACCACGTCGTTCTACAGCGACTACGGCACAGCGGTGAGCGCCGTGAAGCCCGACGCGAGCGACACGGTGGACTTCAAGGAGATCGCCGGACAGGCCTCTGCCGCCACCTCCTGACCCCGTCCCCCGGCCTGCGGGGTGCGGGCGTAAACCTCCCGCACCCTGCGGATTCCGGACGGATTTGCCCCGCGCGGTCCCGGTCGCGTACTCTTCCGAAGAAGCCAAAGACCGCTGGTCGTTGGTGTGCCTTCGCAAGAAGGGGCACCGACCGAAGGTTCCGTACAGACGGACGACCTGCGCAGGTGACTGTGGAACGCTCCCGGATTCGTCCGGTCGAGCCGCGCCCTGGCACTTGTGCTGGGGCGTTTCGTCTTTTCCGGCCCCTTCTGAGCGGTCCTCATCACCCGGAAGGAGGCCGACGCTCATGGCAAGGCCCGACAAGGCTGCCGCGGTAGCCGAGCTCGCGGACCAGTTCCGCAGCTCGAACGCCGCCGTGCTGACCGAGTACCGGGGTCTCACCGTGGCCCAGCTCAAGCAGCTGCGCCGTTCGCTCGGTGAGAACGCCCAGTACGCCGTGGTGAAGAACACGCTGACCAAGATCGCGGCCAACGAGGCCGGGATCGACACGCTGGACGACCTGTTCGCAGGCCCGACGGCGGTTGCCTTCGTCACCGGTGACCCGGTGGAGTCGGCGAAGGGTCTTCGTGACTTCGCCAAGGACAACCCGAACCTCATCATCAAGGGCGGTGTCCTTGACGGCAAGGCGCTGTCCGCCGATGAGATCAAGAAGCTCGCGGACCTCGAGTCCCGCGAGGTTCTGCTCGCCAAGCTGGCAGGTGCACTGAAGGGCAAGCAGTCTCAGGCTGCGGCGCTCTTCCAGGCGCTCCCCTCGAAGTTCGTCCGCACCGCGGAAGCTCTTCGTGCCAAGAAGGAAGAGCAGGGCGGTGCCGGTACGCCGGCGCCCGCCGAGGCTGCCGAGTAACCACTCAGCGGTCCAGCGGGCCCTTCGTACGCCCGCCGACATATACATCCGGCACCTGCCGACTTAGTGGAAGGACGCCATCATGGCGAAGCTGTCCCAGGAAGAGCTGCTCGAGCAGTTCGAGACCCTGACCCTCATCGAGCTGGCCGAGTTCGTCAAGGCGTTCGAGGAGAAGTTCGACGTCACGGCCGCCGCCCCGGTCGCCGTTGCCGCCGCCGGTGGCGCCGGTGTCGCCGCTGAGGCCGTCGAGGAGCAGGACGAGTTCGACGTCATCCTCACCGCCGCCGGTGACAAGAAGATCCAGGTCATCAAGGTCGTGCGTGAGCTGACCTCCCTCGGCCTGAAGGAGGCCAAGGACCTCGTCGACGGCGCCCCGAAGCCCGTCCTCGAGAAGGTCGCCAAGGAGGCCGCCGAGAAGGCTGCCGAGTCCCTCAAGGGCGCCGGCGCGTCCGTCGAGGTCAAGTGACCTCACGAGTCTTCTGACTCTCCTGTGACGCCCCTGCCGTGAGGCGGGGTCCGTCGCGAACGCGAAGGGCGATCACCCGACCGGGTGGTCGCCCTTTGGCGTGCCCGAGCAGGCTGCCTTGCTCTTCCGCCCGTGGGGAGTAGGGTGATCATCGCCGTACGCCTCCTGAGGGCGTCGGAGAGGACCTCCCGGCCGCGGACGCGGCCACAGGGGGTGCGTGCGGGCCGGGGGGCCTTGACGAACCGCACGCGGCGCGCAATTCTCAGGACGCGTCTTCATCTCGGTCCGCATCCGAGGCATGGATCGAGAGTGAAGCGGGAAGTAAAGAAGCGCGCGGCAGACGCCGCGCGAGGGCTGAAAAGGTGTTGAGAACAGCTGTTGACAGCGACGCGGGTCTCTGAGAACCCCGACTGGACATCAGTGTGCCGCTTGGCTACACTGTCCCTTTGCGCTGCCTGTTAGCTGCCTCCTGCCCGTCACCAGGGGCATGCCCACGCTTGAGCATCGATGACAGGACGTCCCTGAACTGGGATTTCCGTCCTCGTGTCGGCATGGGACCGGTACGCGCGTAGTGAGTCCGAGCCCTCGGAAGGACCCCCTCTTGGCCGCCTCGCGCAACGCCTCGACCGCGAATACGAACAACGGTGCCAGCACCGCCCCGCTGCGCATCTCCTTTGCAAAGATCAAGGAGCCCCTCGAGGTTCCGAACCTCCTCGCGCTGCAGACCGAGAGCTTTGACTGGCTCCTCGGCAATGCCGCCTGGAAGGCTCGCGTCGAGGCTGCTCTGGACAGTGGACAAGACGTCCCCACCAAGTCCGGCCTTGAGGAGATCTTCGAGGAGATCTCCCCGATCGAGGACTTCTCCGGGTCGATGTCGCTCACGTTCCGCGACCACCGATTCGAGCCCCCGAAGAACTCGATCGACGAGTGCAAGGAGCGCGACTTCACGTTCGCCGCCCCGCTCTTCGTCACCGCCGAGTTCACCAACAACGAGACCGGCGAGATCAAGTCCCAGACGGTCTTCATGGGCGACTTCCCGCTCATGACCAACAAGGGCACCTTCGTCATCAACGGCACCGAGCGTGTCGTGGTGTCGCAGCTCGTCCGTTCCCCCGGCGTCTACTTCGATTCCTCGATCGACAAGACGTCCGACAAGGACATCTACTCCGCCAAGATCATCCCCTCCCGGGGTGCCTGGCTGGAGATGGAGATCGACAAGCGCGACATGGTCGGTGTCCGCATCGACCGCAAGCGCAAGCAGTCGGTCACCGTCCTCCTGAAGGCTCTCGGCTGGACGACCGAGCAGATCCTCGAGGAGTTCGGCGAGTACGAGTCGATGCGCGCCACCCTGGAGAAGGACCACACCCAGGGCCAGGACGACGCGCTGCTCGACATCTACCGCAAGCTCCGCCCGGGCGAGCCGCCGACCCGCGAGGCCGCTCAGACGCTGCTCGAGAACCTCTACTTCAACCCGAAGCGCTACGACCTCGCGAAGGTCGGCCGCTACAAGGTGAACAAGAAGCTCGGCGCCGACGAGCCGCTGGACGCCGGTGTCCTCACCACCGACGACGTCATCGCGACCATCAAGTACCTGGTCAAGCTGCACGCCGGTGAGACCGAGACGGTCGGCGAGTCCGGACGTTCGATCGTCGTCGAGACCGACGACATCGACCACTTCGGCAACCGCCGCCTGCGCAACGTCGGCGAGCTGATCCAGAACCAGGTCCGTACGGGTCTCGCCCGTATGGAGCGCGTCGTGCGCGAGCGCATGACGACCCAGGACGTCGAGGCGATCACGCCGCAGACCCTGATCAACATCCGGCCGGTCGTCGCCTCCATCAAGGAGTTCTTCGGCACCAGCCAGCTGTCGCAGTTCATGGACCAGAACAACCCGCTGTCGGGTCTCACCCACAAGCGCCGTCTGTCGGCGCTGGGCCCGGGTGGTCTCTCCCGTGAGCGGGCCGGCTTCGAGGTCCGAGACGTGCACCCGTCCCACTACGGACGCATGTGCCCGATCGAGACCCCCGAAGGCCCGAACATCGGTCTGATCGGTTCGCTCGCCTCGTACGGCCGCGTCAACGCGTTCGGCTTCATCGAGACGCCGTACCGCAAGGTCACCGACGGCCAGGTCACCGACGAGGTCGACTACATCACGGCCGACGAGGAGGACCGCTACGTCATCGCCCAGGCGAACGCGACCCTCTCCGACGACCTGCGCTTCACCGAGCCCCGCGTCCTGGTCCGCCGCCGCGGCGGTGAGGTCGACTACGTGCCGCCGGCCGAGGTCGACTACATGGACGTCTCGCCGCGCCAGATGGTGTCCGTCGCCACCGCGATGATCCCCTTCCTGGAGCACGACGACGCCAACCGTGCCCTCATGGGCGCGAACATGATGCGCCAGGCCGTCCCGCTCATCAAGAGCGAGGCGCCCCTCGTCGGCACCGGCATGGAGTACCGCTGCGCCACCGACGCCGGCGACGTGCTGAAGGCCGAGAAGGACGGTGTGGTCCAGGAGGTCTCCGCGGACTACATCACCGTCACGAACGACGACGGCACGTACACCACGTACCGCATCGCCAAGTTCATGCGCTCCAACCAGGGCACCTCGGTCAACCAGAAGGTCGTCGTCTCCGAGGGCGACCGCGTCATCGCCGACCAGGTGCTCGCCGACGGACCGGCCACCGAGAACGGTGAGATGGCCCTGGGCAAGAACCTGCTCGTGGCGTTCATGCCGTGGGAGGGTCACAACTACGAGGACGCGATCATCCTGTCGCAGCGCCTCGTGCAGGACGATGTCCTCTCCTCGATCCACATCGAGGAGCACGAGGTCGACGCCCGTGACACCAAGCTCGGCCCGGAGGAGATCACCCGGGACATCCCGAACGTCTCCGAAGAGGTCCTCGCCGACCTCGACGAGCGCGGCATCATCCGTATCGGTGCCGAGGTCGTCGCCGGCGACATCCTCGTCGGCAAGGTCACGCCCAAGGGTGAGACCGAGCTGACCCCCGAGGAGCGTCTGCTCCGCGCGATCTTCGGTGAGAAGGCGCGCGAGGTGCGCGACACCTCGCTGAAGGTGCCGCACGGTGAGATCGGCAAGGTCATCGGCGTCCGCGTCTTCGACCGCGAAGAGGGCGACGAGCTGCCGCCGGGCGTGAACCAGCTGGTCCGCGTCTACGTCGCGCAGAAGCGCAAGATCACCGACGGTGACAAGCTCGCCGGCCGTCACGGCAACAAGGGCGTCATCTCGAAGATCCTGCCGATCGAGGACATGCCGTTCCTGGAGGACGGCACCCCGGTCGACATCATCCTCAACCCGCTGGGTGTCCCGTCCCGAATGAACCCGGGACAGGTCCTGGAGATCCACCTCGGCTGGCTCGCCAGCCGCGGCTGGGACGTCTCCGGCCTCGCCGACGACTGGGCCCAGCGGCTCCAGGCCATCGGCGCCGACCAGGTCGCCCCCGGCACCAACGTCGCCACGCCCGTCTTCGACGGTGCGCGCGAGGACGAGATCAGCGGCCTGTTCAACGCCACGATCCCGAACCGCGACGGCGACCGCTTGGTCCAGCCCTCCGGCAAGGCCCAGCTGTTCGACGGCCGCTCCGGCGAGCCGTTCCCGGACCCGGTCTCGGTCGGGTACATGTACATCCTCAAGCTGCACCACCTGGTCGACGACAAGCTCCACGCTCGTTCGACCGGCCCGTACTCCATGATCACCCAGCAGCCGCTCGGTGGTAAGGCTCAGTTCGGTGGTCAGCGCTTCGGAGAGATGGAGGTGTGGGCCCTTGAGGCTTACGGCGCCGCGTACGCCCTCCAGGAGCTGCTGACGATCAAGTCCGACGACGTGACCGGCCGCGTGAAGGTCTACGAGGCCATCGTCAAGGGCGAGAACATCCCTGAGCCGGGCATCCCTGAGTCCTTCAAGGTGCTCATCAAGGAAATGCAGTCGCTCTGCCTCAACGTGGAGGTGCTGTCCTCGGACGGCATGTCCATCGAGATGCGCGACACGGACGAGGACGTCTTCCGCGCGGCGGAGGAACTCGGTATCGACCTGTCCCGGCGCGAGCCGAGCAGCGTCGAAGAGGTCTGACGGGTAGGCCGGCCGGATCCCTGTGATCCGGCCGGCCCTCCCGGGACCCGTTCAGACCATTGCTGAAGTGCCCCATCTCCACGCTTCACGGCGAGGGGCTCGAACCCCCGAAAGAGGGATTGACGACAAGTGCTCGACGTCAACTTCTTCGACGAGCTGCGGATCGGCCTTGCCACCGCGGACGACATCCGGACCTGGTCCCACGGCGAAGTGAAGAAGCCGGAGACCATCAACTACCGCACCCTCAAGCCCGAAAAGGACGGACTCTTCTGCGAGAAGATCTTCGGTCCGACCCGGGACTGGGAGTGCTACTGCGGCAAGTACAAGCGTGTCCGCTTCAAGGGCATCATCTGTGAGCGCTGTGGCGTCGAGGTCACGCGCGCCAAGGTGCGCCGTGAGCGCATGGGCCACATCGAGCTTGCCGCTCCCGTCACCCACATCTGGTACTTCAAGGGCGTCCCGTCGCGCCTCGGATACCTGCTGGACCTCGCGCCGAAGGACCTCGAGAAGGTCATCTACTTCGCCGCGTACATGATCACGTTCGTCGACGAGGAGCGCCGCACCCGCGACCTCCCGTCGCTGGAGGCCCACGTCTCCGTCGAGCGCCAGCAGGTCGAGAACCGTCGCGACTCCGACCTGGAGAACCGCGCCAAGAAGCTCGAGACCGACCTGGCCGAGCTGGAGGCCGAGGGCGCCAAGGCCGACGTGCGCCGCAAGGTGCGCGAAGGTGCCGAGCGCGAGATGAAGCAGCTGCGCGACCGTGCGCAGCGCGAGATCGACCGTCTCGACGAGGTGTGGAGCCGCTTCAAGAACCTCAAGGTCCAGGACCTGGAGGGCGACGAGCTGCTCTACCGCGAGCTGCGTGACCGCTTCGGCACGTACTTCGACGGCTGCATGGGCGCCGCGGCGCTGCAGAAGCGCCTGGAGTCCTTCGACCTCGAGGAGGAGGCCGAGCGCCTCCGCGAGATCATCCGTTCCGGCAAGGGCCAGAAGAAGACCCGTGCGCTCAAGCGCCTCAAGGTCGTCTCCGCGTTCCTGCAGACCAGCAACAAGCCCAAGGGCATGGTGCTCGACTGCGTGCCGGTCATCCCGCCGGACCTGCGTCCGATGGTGCAGCTGGACGGTGGCCGCTTCGCGACCTCCGACCTGAACGACCTGTACCGCCGCGTGATCAACCGCAACAACCGCCTGAAGCGCCTTCTCGACCTCGGTGCCCCCGAGATCATCGTGAACAACGAGAAGCGCATGCTCCAGGAGGCCGTCGACGCGCTGTTCGACAACGGCCGTCGTGGTCGCCCGGTCACGGGCCCCGGCAACCGTCCGCTGAAGTCCCTGAGCGACATGCTCAAGGGCAAGCAGGGTCGATTCCGTCAGAACCTCCTCGGCAAGCGCGTGGACTACTCCGCGCGTTCCGTGATCGTCGTCGGCCCGCAGCTCAAGCTGCACCAGTGCGGTCTGCCGAAGGCCATGGCGCTGGAGCTCTTCAAGCCGTTCGTGATGAAGCGCCTGGTGGACCTGAACCACGCGCAGAACATCAAGTCGGCCAAGCGCATGGTCGAGCGTGGCCGCACCGTCGTGTACGACGTCCTCGAAGAGGTCATCGCCGAGCACCCGGTGCTGCTGAACCGTGCGCCCACCCTGCACCGCCTCGGCATCCAGGCCTTCGAGCCGCAGCTGGTCGAGGGCAAGGCCATCCAGATCCACCCGCTCGTCTGCACCGCGTTCAACGCGGACTTCGACGGTGACCAGATGGCCGTGCACCTGCCGCTCTCCGCGGAGGCGCAGGCCGAGGCCCGCATCCTGATGCTGTCCTCGAACAACATCCTGAAGCCGGCCGACGGTCGCCCCGTCACCATGCCGACCCAGGACATGGTGCTGGGTCTCTTCTTCCTCACCACGGACGAAGAGGGCCGCAACGTCAAGGGCACGGACCGCGCGTTCGGCTCCACGGCCGAGGCCACCATGGCCTTCGACGCCCGCGAGCTGTCGCTCCAGGCGAAGGTCGACATCCGCTTCCCGGTGGGCACCATCCCGCCGCGTGGCTGGGTGCCGCCGGTCGCCGAGGAGGGCGAGCCCGAGTACCAGCCGGGTGACACCTTCCGTCTGCGCACCAGCCTGGGCCGCGCGCTCTTCAACGAGCTGCTGCCCGAGGACTACCCGTTCGTCGACTACTCGGTGGGCAAGAAGCAGCTCTCCGAGATCGTCAACGACCTGGCCGAGCGCTACCCCAAGGTCATCGTGGCGGCGACGCTCGACAACCTGAAGGCGGCCGGTTTCCACTGGGCGACCCGCTCCGGTGTGACCGTGGCCATCTCCGACGTCGTCGTGCCCGAGGCCAAGAAGGCCATCGTGCGCGGTTACGAGGAGCAGGACGAGAAGGTCCAGAAGCAGTACGAGCGCGGTCTGATCACCAAGGACGAGCGCACGCAGGAGCTCATCGCGATCTGGACCAAGGCGACCAACGAGGTTGCCGAGGCGATGAACGCGAACTTCCCCAAGACGAACCCCATCTTCATGATGGTTGACTCGGGTGCCCGAGGAAACATGATGCAGATGCGTCAGATCGCCGGTATGCGTGGTCTGGTGTCGAACGCGAAGAACGAGACGATCCCGCGTCCCATCAAGGCCTCGTTCCGTGAGGGTCTGACCGTTCTGGAGTACTTCATCTCCACGCACGGTGCCCGTAAGGGTCTGGCCGACACCGCCCTGCGTACCGCCGACTCGGGTTACCTGACCCGTCGTCTGGTGGACGTCTCGCAGGACGTGATCATCCGCGAGGAGGACTGTGGCACCGACCGCGGCCTCAAGCTGAAGATCGCGGTCAAGGGCGAGGACGGTGTCCTGCGCAAGACGGACGACGTCGAGACCTCGGTGTACGCCCGCATGCTGGCCGAGGACGTCGTCATCGACGGCAAGGTCATCGCGCCGGCCAACGTGGACCTCGGTGACGTGCTCATCGACGCCCTCGTGAACGCGGGTGTCGAGGAGGTCAAGACCCGTTCGGTCCTGACCTGTGAGTCCGCGGTCGGCACCTGTGCCTTCTGCTACGGACGCTCGCTCGCCACCGGCAAGCTGGTCGACATCGGTGAGGCGGTCGGCATCATCGCCGCCCAGTCCATCGGTGAGCCCGGTACCCAGCTGACGATGCGTACCTTCCACACCGGTGGTGTGGCCGGTGACGACATCACCCAGGGTCTGCCCCGTGTCGTCGAGCTCTTCGAGGCTCGTACGCCGAAGGGTGTCGCTCCGATCTCCGAGGCCGCGGGCCGCATCCGGATCGAAGAGACCGAGAAGACCAAGAAGATCATCGTCACGCCGGACGACGGAAGCGAGGAGACTCCCTTCCCGATCTCCAAGCGCGCCAAGGTGCTCGTCCGCGAGGGCGACCACGTGGAGGTCGGCCAGAAGCTGACCTTCGGTGCGACCAACCCGCACGACGTGCTGCGCATCCTCGGCCAGCGTGCGGTCCAGGTCCACCTGGTCGGCGAAGTCCAGAAGGTCTACAACTCGCAGGGCGTGTCGATCCACGACAAGCACATCGAGATCATCATCCGGCAGATGCTGCGCCGCGTGACGATCATCGAGTCCGGCGACGCGGAGCTCCTGCCGGGCGAGCTCGTCGAGCGCTCGAAGTTCGAGACCGAGAACCGTCGTGTGGTCACCGAGGGCGGACACCCCGCCTCCGGCCGTCCGCAGCTGATGGGTATCACCAAGGCCTCGCTGGCCACCGAGTCGTGGCTGTCGGCGGCGTCCTTCCAGGAGACGACCAGGGTCCTGACCGACGCGGCGATCAACGCCAAGTCGGACTCCCTGATCGGCCTCAAGGAGAACGTCATCATCGGTAAGCTCATCCCGGCCGGTACGGGCCTCGCCCGCTACCGCAACATCCGGGTCGAGCCGACCGAGGAAGCCAAGGCCGCGATGTACTCGGCCGTCGGCTACGACGACATCGACTACTCGCCGTTCGGCACCGGCTCCGGCCAGGCCGTTCCGCTGGAGGACTACGACTACGGTCCGTACAACCAGTAAGCGAGTCGCCTGATCGACCAACCGCAGGGCGGTCACCCCGTTGGGGGTGGCCGCCCTGCGGCGTTTCCGGTTCGTGATCACGCGGACCACGTGTCCGGTCGGACGGGTGTTCTACGATGAGTGATCAGCGACGGGACCGGGGGCCGTCGCTGCCGCACAGGCCCCGGCGTACCGGACCGACCAGCCCGGTGCGGCTCCGTGGAGGTCGTGAATGGCGTACGTGTCGCGCCGGTCCCTGCTGCGTTTCCTCGGGGCGGCGACCGTGGCCGGCGGCGGTGTGACGGCTGCCGCGAGCCCCGCGTGCGCCGCCCACCCGGCGCCGCGTACCGGGGACAACCCGGTGGTGCGCGAGAACCTGGCGACCGGTTCCGACGCCTGGGCGGTCGGCCACCGCGAGACCAGCGGGGTCACCTGCCGCGCGCCCGAGATCCAGGGGTACGCCTCGGCCACGTCGGTGGCGCCGGGATCGTCGCTCGGCTTCCACCTCGCCTCCCACCGCGATCAGACGTGCACGGTCTCCGTGTACCGGGTGGGTCACTACGCGGGCGCCGGAGCACGGCATCTGCTGACCGGCGAACCGATCCCCGTGGGGCCGGGCGACGCGCCCGCGGTCTCCCGCCGCACCGGGGCCGTCGCCTGCGACTGGCCCGTCTCCTGGACACTGGACGTCCCCTCCGACTGGGTCTCGGGCATCTTCCTGGCGGTCTTCACCACCGAGGACGGCTTCCGCAGCTTCACCCCCTTCGTCGTCCGCGAGGAGTCCCGTCGCTCGGACGTGCTGGTCGTCCTTCCCTTCACCGGCTACCAGGCGGACAACGTCTGGCCGCTGCCTCCCGGCCCGGTGCCGGGGGACGGGCCCCTCCAGGTGTCCTTCGACCGCCCCTACGCCGGACTGGGCCTGCCGGCCGGGCTCGTGCAGGACGCCGCTCTCGCACGGTGGGTGGAGGAGGCGGGGTACGACGTGACCTACGCGAGCGCCCTCGACCTGCACGAGGGGCGTGTCGACCCGGCCCGCTGCACGGCCGTGGTGCTGTCCGGCCGGGAGGCGCACTGGTCGCGGGAGATGCGTGACGGCCTCACCGCGGCGGTCGGGGCCGGGACGCGCCTGGCGCTTCTCGACGCGGACGGCGCCCCGGGGCGGGTACGCCTGGCCCCGTCGGCCGACGGCCGGCCCAGCCGCGTCCTCACCCGGCGCCCCGTCGGCCTCGGCGCCGGTACCGGGATACGGCTGGCCCGGCGGACGGCGCCCGGCGCCGGTTCCTGGCCGTGGCAGGGCGGCATCGACGGGAGCCGCCCCGCGGGGACCGGACACGGCGTACGGGTGGACGAGGACGGCCACGGCCGCCTCGTCCTGCGCGCCGGGGCCGTGTCCGGCGGACCTGCCTGGGCCCTGGCGCTCGGTGAGCCCGAGCACCTGGACGCCGCCGTGGGCAGTGCCACCGGCAAGCTCTTCGACCGGATGGTGGGGGAGCGCCCCCGGGGGTCCGGGGCGACCCTGCCGGTCTGAGCGGCGGGAGCGGGCCGGGTCCCCGGGAGCGCGGTGCGGGCTCAGCAGCGCCAGAAGCTGTGGTCCCCGCCCACCCAGCCGGTCAGTGGCCGCTCGTCGTAGATGATGACGTCGCCGCTGGTGGTCACCTCGAACCGGACGGCCATGGTGTCCGTGGTGACCCCGGCGCCCGAGACGACTCCCACGAGCCGCTGGGTGCGGTCCGGCCGTGCGGGGACGGGGAGCCGGAACAGCACCTCTCCGTTGGTCCAGGGCAGGCCGTCGACGCGGGAGATCCCGAAGTGCAGATGGACCTGGTCCCCGGAAAGCCGGTACTGCGGCGGGTAGTTGTCGCTGTTGGGGACGTACACCGCGGTGTCGTAGGGGACCTTGACCCACGCCGGTGTGCCGGGGTGGGGGAAGCGGGCGGCGTAGTACGTGCGGCCCCCCGGTACCCCGTCCGCGAAGCCGAAGGCGAGGGTCGCGGACGCGGTGTCCCCGGGGGCCGCCTGATAGACGCAGAGCCCCTCCGGCTCCCGGTCGGAGAGCGAACTCAGCGTGGTGATGTGCTGCTCCCGGACGACCTTCCCGGACCGCCAGTCCGTGCAGGTGATGTAGGTGTTGGCCTGTGCGCTGTCGCCGTAGAGCGTGTAGAGGTATCCGCCGAGGCTGGTGTAGCCCTGGAGCGTCCGGGTGGACACCTGGCTGACCGTCCCCAGGGGCTCGAAGACCCCTTCCGCCGCCGCGTCGAGGTCGTAGCGGTCGACGAGGGCGACGGACGTGGCGGAGGAGACGTTGCTGTTCTGGCTCCGGAAGATCAGCTCGCGGGCGACCGGGTCGACGGTGGCCGACACCCGGTACACGCCGGTTCTCGGCTGGTGCAGGGCGACGGACTGCGGGTCGGACGCGTCGGCGACGCCGTCGGGCACGTATCTGACCCGGGCTATGGCCTGGGCCCAGAGGCTCTCCGAGACGAGCGCGTCGGTCCAGAGGTAGATGCCGTCGTCCCGGCGGTCGACGCCGATGTTCGCACCGTGCCCGGCCCTCAGCAGGACCATGGAGTCCAGCAGCGTGCCGTCGGCGTGCAGCCGGTTGACCAGCAGACGGGCCTGGTCGCCCTCGGTGACGTAGCGCTGACACACGTACCAGAGCTGGTCCGTCGCCTCCCAGAACATCGACTGGGCGACGCTGCTGGGCGACTTGAGCGGGACGGCCGAGAGCAGGACCGGGTTGACCGGGGCGGCGAGATTGATCACAGGGTTTCCTTCGACGGAGCCGGCGCACGTGGGCGCCGGTGGCCCCGTGCCCGCCCCGGGAGACCGCGGAGGCCTCTGCGGGACCGGACGCTGTCGCCCCGTCCCGGCGGACGCAGCCGGGTCCCGCGTGCGCCTGGTGAGGTGGTCTGCGGGCGGCCTCACTCTAGGTGGTGTCCGACCTTGATCCGCCGGACAGCACCTGGATCCTCCCGCGCACCGGCCCGGGCCCTGTCCACGCCCTGTCCGCGCTCCGGACGTCACGGATCAGGGGGACGATGTGCGCGGTACGTTCTCCGGAGAGCCCCGGACCGGTCATCCGTACGCCACCGCGGTGGCCTCCCCGTGGGGGGACGGGCCGTCGCGCCTCCGGCCGCGCCCCATTTGTTTTGACCCAAGTCGATGAGGTAGGTACGCTCAAGCCTTGTGCCTGGGGTGTGCCTGGGCTCGGCATGCGTGTCCTCAGCCGCAGGCCGGGTCCGCGACAGGGCCACCGCAATCTGCGCCTCATCCGTTGTTTTCCGGCAGAGGCCCGCAGTATTCGACACACCCGACCGCGTGGGTCGGCGACGTTCCAGGTTAGTTTCAACGAACGGCACACAGAAACCGGAGAAGTAGTGCCTACGATCCAGCAGCTGGTCCGGAAGGGCCGGCAGGACAAGGTCGAGAAGAACAAGACGCCCGCGCTCGAGGGTTCGCCCCAGCGCCGCGGCGTCTGCACGCGTGTGTTCACGACCACCCCGAAGAAGCCGAACTCGGCCCTCCGTAAGGTCGCGCGTGTGCGCCTGACCTCCGGCATCGAGGTCACGGCCTACATCCCGGGTGAGGGACACAACCTGCAGGAGCACTCCATCGTGCTCGTGCGTGGTGGCCGTGTGAAGGACCTGCCGGGTGTTCGTTACAAGATCATCCGCGGCTCCCTTGACACCCAGGGTGTCAAGAACCGCAAGCAGGCCCGCAGCCGCTACGGCGCCAAGAAGGAGAAGTAAGAATGCCTCGTAAGGGCCCCGCCCCGAAGCGCCCGGTCATCATCGACCCGGTCTACAGCTCTCCTCTTGTCACGTCGCTGATCAACAAGATCCTGCTCGACGGCAAGCGTTCCACCGCCGAGCGCATCGTGTACGGCGCCATGGAAGGCCTCCGCGAGAAGACCGGCAACGACCCGGTCATCACGCTGAAGCGCGCGCTTGAGAACGTCAAGCCCGCCCTCGAGGTCAAGTCCCGCCGTGTCGGTGGCGCCACCTACCAGGTGCCGATCGAGGTCAAGCCCGGTCGCGCGTCCACCCTCGCTCTGCGCTGGCTCGTCGGTTACTCCCGCGCCCGTCGTGAGAAGACCATGACCGAGCGCCTCATGAACGAGCTGCTCGACGCCTCCAACGGCCTCGGCGCTGCGGTCAAGAAGCGCGAGGACACCCACAAGATGGCCGAGTCCAACAAGGCCTTCGCGCACTACCGCTGGTAGTCGTTACCCACATCGAGACCGAGAGAAGACTGAAGCCTTATGGCTACCACTTCGCTTGACCTGGCCAAGGTCCGCAACATTGGGATCATGGCCCACATCGACGCGGGCAAGACGACCACCACTGAGCGGATCCTGTTCTACACCGGCGTTTCGTACAAGATCGGTGAAGTCCACGACGGCGCTGCCACGATGGACTGGATGGAGCAGGAGCAGGAGCGCGGCATCACGATCACGTCTGCCGCGACGACCTGCCACTGGCCCCTCGAAGATGTCGATCACACGATCAACATCATCGACACCCCGGGTCACGTGGACTTCACCGTCGAGGTGGAGCGTTCGCTCCGCGTCCTCGACGGCGCCGTGACGGTGTTCGACGGCGTTGCCGGCGTCGAGCCCCAGTCCGAGACCGTTTGGCGTCAGGCGGACCGCTACGGCGTCCCGCGCATCTGCTTCGTCAACAAGCTCGACCGGACCGGCGCGGAGTTCCTCCGCTGCGTCGACATGATCGTGGACCGCCTCGGCGCGACCCCGATCGTCATGCAGCTGCCGATCGGTGCCGAGGCCGACTTCCAGGGTGTCGTGGACCTCGTCCGCATGAAGGCCCTGGTCTGGTCCGCCGACGCGTCCAAGGGCGAGATGTACGACGTCGTCGACATCCCGGCCGACCTCCAGGAGCTGGCCGAGGAGTACCGCGGCAAGCTCGTCGAGACCGTCGCCGAGAACGACGACCAGATCATGGAGCTGTACCTGGAGGGCACCGAGCCCACCGAGGAGCAGATCTACGCCGCGGTCCGTCGCATCACCATTGCCTCCGGCAAGGGTGGGGACACCACGGTCACCCCCGTGTTCTGTGGCACCGCGTTCAAGAACAAGGGCGTTCAGCCCCTGCTCGACGCGGTCGTGCGTTACCTCCCGTCGCCGCTGGACGTCGAGGGCATCGAGGGCCACGCGGTCTCCGACGCCGAGCAGGTCATCACCCGCAAGCCTTCGGAGGAGGAGCCGCTCGCCGCGCTCGCCTTCAAGATCGCGAGCGACCCGCACCTCGGCAAGCTCACCTTCATCCGGGTCTACTCGGGTCGCCTGGAGGCCGGCACCGCGGTGCTGAACTCCGTCAAGGGCAAGAAGGAGCGCATCGGCAAGATCTACCGCATGCACGCGAACAAGCGTGAGGAGATCGACGCGGTGGGCGCCGGCGACATCGTCGCCGTCATGGGCCTGAAGCAGACCACCACCGGTGAGACGCTGTGTGACGACAAGAACCCGGTCATCCTGGAGTCCATGGACTTCCCGGCGCCGGTCATTCAGGTCGCCATCGAGCCCAAGTCCAAGGGTGACCAGGAGAAGCTGGGTGTCGCCATCCAGCGTCTCGCGGAGGAGGACCCCTCCTTCCAGGTTCACTCGGACGAGGAGACCGGCCAGACCATCATCGGTGGTATGGGCGAGCTCCACCTCGACGTCCTCGTCGACCGCATGCGTCGCGAGTTCAAGGTCGAGGCGAACGTCGGCAAGCCCCAGGTCGCGTACCGCGAGACGATCCGCAAGGCCGTCGAGCGTCATGACTACACCCACAAGAAGCAGACCGGTGGTACCGGTCAGTTCGCCAAGGTGCAGATCGCGATCGAGCCGATCGAGGGCGGCGACGCCTCGTACGAGTTCGTGAACAAGGTCACCGGTGGCCGCATCCCCAAGGAGTACATCCCCTCGGTGGACGCGGGCGCGCAGGAGGCCATGCAGTTCGGCATCCTGGCCGGCTACGAGATGACCGGCGTCCGCGTCATTCTTCTCGACGGTGGCTACCACGAGGTCGACTCCTCCGAACTCGCGTTCAAGATCGCCGGTTCGCAGGCCTTCAAGGAGGCCGCGCGCAAGGCTTCTCCCGTCATTCTCGAGCCCATGATGGCCGTTGAGGTCACCACGCCCGAGGACTACATGGGTGAGGTCATCGGCGACATCAACTCCCGCCGTGGCCAGATCCAGGCCATGGAGGAGCGCCACGGTGCTCGCATCGTGAAGGGCCTCGTGCCCCTCTCGGAGATGTTCGGCTACGTCGGAGACCTCCGTAGCAAGACCTCGGGTCGCGCAAGCTACTCGATGCAGTTCGACTCCTACGCCGAGGTTCCGCGGAACGTCGCCGAGGAGATCATCGCGAAGGCCAAGGGCGAGTAACTCTCCCGAGCTCACGCTTTAGGCTTGTCACCGGAGCCTGGTGGGCATTCACCGTCACCGCGCGAGCGGAGGCGGTGGATGCCCCGGGCTCCGGCATCCCAGCAAAGATCACCTGGCGCCGATGAAGCAAGGCGTACAGAACCACTCCCCAGGAGGACCCAGTGGCGAAGGCGAAGTTCGAGCGGACTAAGCCCCACGTCAACATCGGCACCATCGGTCACATTGACCACGGTAAGACGACCCTCACGGCCGCCATTACCAAGGTGCTGCACGACGCGTACCCCGACCTGAACGAGGCCTCGGCCTTTGACCAGATCGACAAGGCTCCCGAGGAGCGCCAGCGCGGTATCACGATCTCGATCGCGCACGTCGAGTACCAGACGGAGTCGCGTCACTACGCGCACGTCGACTGCCCGGGTCACGCGGACTACATCAAGAACATGATCACGGGTGCCGCGCAGATGGACGGCGCCATCCTCGTGGTCGCCGCCACCGACGGCCCGATGCCGCAGACCAAGGAGCACGTGCTCCTGGCCCGCCAGGTCGGCGTTCCGTACATCGTCGTCGCCCTGAACAAGGCCGACATGGTGGACGACGAGGAGATCCTGGAGCTCGTCGAGCTCGAGGTCCGTGAGCTCCTCTCCGAGTACGAGTTCCCGGGCGACGACCTGCCGGTCGTCAAGGTCTCGGCGCTCAAGGCGCTCGAGGGCGACAAGGAGTGGGGCCAGTCGGTCCTGAACCTGATGGCCGCCGTCGACGAGTCGATCCCGCAGCCCGAGCGCGACGTCGACAAGCCGTTCCTGATGCCGATCGAGGACGTCTTCACGATCACCGGTCGTGGCACCGTCGTCACCGGCCGCATCGAGCGTGGTGTCCTGAAGGTCAACGAGACCGTTGACATCGTGGGCATCAAGCAGGAGAAGACCACCACCACGGTCACCGGCATCGAGATGTTCCGCAAGCTGCTCGACGAGGGCCAGGCCGGTGAGAACGTCGGTCTGCTCCTCCGTGGCATCAAGCGCGAGGACGTCGAGCGCGGCCAGGTCATCATCAAGCCCGGTTCGGTCACGCCGCACACCGAGTTCGAGGCCCAGTCCTACATCCTGTCGAAGGACGAGGGTGGCCGTCACACCCCGTTCTTCAACAACTACCGCCCGCAGTTCTACTTCCGTACCACGGACGTCACGGGCGTTGTGACCCTTCCCGAGGGCACCGAGATGGTCATGCCGGGCGACAACACCGTCATGAACGTCGTGCTGATCCAGCCGGTCGCCATGGAAGAGGGCCTGAAGTTCGCCATCCGTGAGGGTGGCCGGACCGTGGGCGCCGGCCAGGTCACCAAGATCCTCAAGTAATTACTTGGGAGTCTGACCTGGTTGCTCCTCACTGAGCACCGAGAAGGGCCCCGGCCCGCCGCGCGAGCGGTGGGACGGGGCCCTTCTTCTTGTCCGGGGGGATTCTTTCTGCGGGGGTTCGCCGGGCCGGCGCGGGCCCGACGGGCGGGAGGCGGCGCTACCGCCGGGCCGCCATGGCCGCCGCGCCTATCCTCGGGGCCAGTTCCGCGACGGCCCATTCGACGCTGTGCGGGGTCGGTTCGGCGAGGGCCTGGGCGAGGGCCGGGGTCAGCGGAATGTACCGGCCTTCGGCGACCGCCGGCATCTTCCGGAAGGCGGGGGTCCGTTCCAGGGTGGCGAGGGCGTCGGTCGTACCGGCGGCGAAGACGATGTCGGTGTCGGCCTGGCCGACGTCGGCGTAGTCGAGGTAGGCGCGGGCCGGGTTGCTGGAGTCGGGCAGCAGGGCGGTGAGCTCGTTGAGCTTCATCCCGAGCCTGCGCAGCACGCGGGTGGAGGTGTCCTCGCGCGACTTCACCGCGCCGACGCCGTGGGGCATGGGGGAGACCAGCAGGTTGAAGCGGGTGCCGGTCATGGCGGGGAAGGCCGCGCGGGCGTCGAGGGTGGTCTGTTCGGCGGCGCTGATGAGCTGGTCGCCCTGGTCCTTGACGCCGAGCGCCTTGGCGATGACGCGGGTGCTCGTCTGCCAGGGGTCGGCATCGGGGCCCTTGACGTAGTGCACGACGGGCGCGATGGCGGAGAGCTTCGCGTAGACGGGGTCGAGTGCGCGGTCCCGGGTCGCCAGGATCACGTCGGGCTTGTACGAGGCGACCTCGGCGACCACGTCGCCGTGGGCCGGGAGCAGGTGGGGCTGCTTGCCGGAGAGGGCGCTCTTCGTCCAGGGCGTGATGCCGCCGGACACCCCCTCGTCGGCCGCGGGCATGGCCGTCGGCGTGAAGCCGAGCGAGAGCGCGATGTCGGCGCTGGCGCTGTCGAGCGCGACCACCCTGCGCGGCTTCCCCTTGATCTCCGCCGTGCCGAGTTTGCCCTCGACCGAGACGGAGGGGGTGGTTCCGTCGGCCGAGCAGGCGGTGGCCAGCAGCAGGGCGGAGGCTGCGCCGACGAGTGCACCGGTCCGGATGCGGGTGTTCATGCTTCTCCTTGACTCGCTCCCCGCGACAGTAGCCCGATTCGTACGCACGTACGTGGCTGGAACCTGTGATTCCGGTTGCCCTGGTCGCCGGGGGCGCGAAGCGCGGGCGGCGGGAGCCTGCCCATGATCCGGGCGGGTCCATCCACGCGTCCGCGCCCGGACCGGAGCCGCCCCGCGCACCGGACTCCCGCGGGGTACGGAGAGGAGTCGAGGGGTACGTCGTCAGCCGGTGACGGCCGCCGAGGGGTGCGTCGTCAGCCGGTGACGGCCGCCGAGGCGTTACGGACCGGTCGGCGGACCATGTACACGTCGATCGGGTCCTGCTTCTCCTCGACGAAGCCGTGCCGCTCGTACAGCGGGCGGGCGGCGCTGCCCTGGACGACGATCAGCCGGACCTCCGCGCCCGCCTCGTCGGCGCGGGTGAGCAGCGAGCGCAGGACCGCGCCGCCCACACCGCGCCCCTGGATCTCGGGGGCGATGTAGAAGTTCTCCAGCCAGCGGCCCTGCTCGATGGGCCGCAGGGTCACGCTTCCGGCGAAGGCTCCGTCGACCTCGATGACCGAGGTGTGCTCGGGCGCCCAGGCGTCGCGCAGCCGCTGGCGTACGCGGTGGTCGTCGTACCGGCCGAGGCGCTCCAGGTCCGGCCGCATGGCCTCGGCGCGCAGGTCCGCGATGGTCTCCAGGTCGCCGGGGAGCGCGGGGCGCAGGGCCCAGGCGACGGCGGTGGTGCTGTTGTTCATCCGTCAAGTATCTAGGCCACCCCTGCGGGGAGTTGAGCGGGGGAGCGCAGTACCGTCGCCCCGACGGCCGGCTGCGGATCCCTGTCGGTCCCCTCGGTCCCCACCGGACCACGTCGAGCCTGGTTGTCGCACGCTGCCGGCCCCCGCACGAGAGAAGGAACCCGATGTCCGAGCGCACCGCCCTGCTGATCATGGACGTCCAGAAGCTCATCGTCGAGCGGCTTGCCGGGCCGGATTACCTGGACCGGGTGGAGGAGGCCGTCGATCACGCCCGGAGCGGGGGGACGCAGGTCATCCATGTGACGGTCGGGTTCCGTCCCGGGGCTCCCGAGATCCACCCGCGGAACAAGATGTTCGCCGGTCTGGCCGGTCGCCGGGCGGCGCCCGCGGGCGTGGACCCCAACCCGATCCACCCCCGGGTGGAGCCCCGCCCGGAGGACGTCGTGGTCGTCAAGCGGCGGGTGAGCGCCTTCGCGGGCAGCGACCTCGACATGGTGCTGCGGGCCGGAGGCTTCGACCACCTGGTCCTCGCCGGTATCGCCACCAGCGGGGTGGTGCTGTCGACCGTGCGCCAGGCCGCGGACCTCGACTACCGGCTCACCGTCCTCTCGGACGCCTGCGCGGACGGTGACCCCGAGGTGCACCGGGTCCTGACGGAGAAGGTGTTCCCGAGGCAGGCCGAGGTCGTCACGGTGGCGGAGTGGGCCAAGGGCTGAGCCGCGCACGGCGCCGGGCCCGGTTCCGAACCCCGTGTGGGGGAGGGGACCGGGCCCGGCGGTGTCGCCGTGCGGCGGGCGTCAGCCGATGATCTTCGCCTTGGCCCGCTCGAACTCCTCGTCGGAGATGTCGCCCCGCGCCCGTACCTCGGAGAGCTTGGCCAGCTGCTCGGCCGGGGTGGCGGAGCCGCCCGCGGTCTCGCGGATGTACGTCTCGAACGCGTGCTGCTGCTCCTTCGCGTGCTTGTGCTCGCGGCTGCCCATGCCCCGGCCCCGGGCGATGACGTACGCGAAGACGCCGATGTACGGCAGCACGATCACGATGAGCAGCCAGAGGGTCTTGGCCCAGCCGCTCATGTCGTCGTCGCGGAAGATGTCGGCGATGATCCGGAAGAGGAGCACCAGCCACAGAACCCAGATGAAGACCCACATCGCGGTCCAGAAGGCGCCGAGGACCGGATAGTCGTAGGCCAGGTACACGCCGTTGCTCATCGTTCTTCTCCTGTCGGAGCCGTAGCAGCACCACTCCCCCCGGGACATCCATCCTGCGTCCGGTCGTGGAAGTCGGCCACGCGAGCGGAGAAGGGCGGCGCGTGAGGGCGGCGGGCGGGAGGCCGGTGGGCACCGGGGCGAACGGCGTCCCGCGTGCCTCAGCCCAGCGGGGGCGGCGCCGGCGTCCGGCTCACCCCGGCGCCGGGCAGTCCGCGCAGGATCTCCGCGCCGATCTCCGTGAGGCGCTGCGCGTCCGGGGGCGTGGCGCCGAGCCCGACGGCGTACCGGACGAACCCCGCGTCCGCGCCCCCGGCGACCGGGTGGGGCCAGGCGTGGGTGTCGGGGGAGCCGGACCGGGCGAGGGCGTCGAGGAGCGCCAGTAGCCGTCCCCGGAAGCGGCCCTCGTCCGCGCCCTCGCGGACGGAGACCAGCGCCCAGGCGGCGTGGCGCAGGTGGAGCGGCGGCGGGGCGCAGAGCCGGGCGTACGGGACGGGCTCGGCGTCCGCCGTCGCCTCCAGCACCTCCCACGCCCGGTACAGCTCCTCGGCCAGCAGGTCCCGGCGTGCCGCCGACACCTGCGTGGAGCAGGAACGTACAGGGGCGGTCGGCGTCAGGATCGTGACGGCGGCGGCACCGGTGCGGGGAACTTCGGGGCCGCCCGCGCACGCCACCGGCCGGTCCCAGTCCCACGCCGCCCACTGGGCGAAGAACCGCCGGAGCAGCGCCGTACGCGTCGGTCTCACCGCCCCCGCCCCCGCCGCGGACACCGTCCGGACCGCCAGCACCGTCCACGCCAGGCCCGGCAACCCGCCGCTCGGGGCCGAGTCGAGCCCGCGCGCCCGCGCCCACGCCTTCACGTCGTGGACCAGCCCGGTGAAGGCACTCCGGTACGGGGCCGTGGCCGCGCACACCGCCTCCGCGTCGCTCACCGCGCTCAGCGCGACGGCCGCCGCGCCGCCCAGTTCCGCGCGCCGCTCGACCGCCTCCGCCGGGGGGACCCGGTCCGGGACGACCGTCACCAGGTCCACCCGTACGCCGTCGAGCCGGAAACGCAGGCCGGGGACCCGGGCCCCCACCACCTCGCACACCTCCTCGGCGTCCGGCAGCCGGCGCGCCAGCGCGCGGGCACCGACGGGGGCGGGCAGCGCCGCCACCAGGTCCACGTCCGCACCGGGCAGCGCACCGCCGATCCGCCGCGAACCGACGAGCCGGACGCTTCCGCCGGGGAACGCCCCCGCCACGCGGCGGAGCACCGACTCGCCGACCCCGGGGGCCGTTTCGGCCCCGGCCGGGGCCAGTTCGACGCGTACGCCGAAGTGGTCCGAGGCGTACAGCCCGGTCGCGTCGGGATCGTCGCCCACCAGAGAGGCCGCCACCGGGCGCAGCCGCGCCGCGCGGTGGAGGACCCGGTCCAGCCGTGAGACCCGGCCGGTGAGCGAGCCCACGGCGGCCAGCGGGTTCGCCGAGGGGTCGAAGGTGGGGGTCCGGTCGTCCGGGCCGTGGACCGCCGCCCAGGCGTCCGTCAGGCCGAGCCGGGACTGCGGGTTCGGGCCGCCGTCGTTGAAGTCGCCGACCACCAGGAGGTCTCCCGCCAGGTCCGTCAACCCCGTCGCGAGGTCGGCGAGTTCGCGGTCGCGGCGGGCGGCCCCCTCGGGGGAGTGGTCGCTGCTGAGGTGGGTCACCGCGACGGTGACGGGCCCGTCCGCCGTCTCCACGACGACCGCCGCGACCGCCTTGTGCCGCCCCAGCGGGTGCCACCCCGCCTCGCGCACCGGCAGGCGGCTGAGCAGCAGCAGCCCGCAGTCTGCGACGTCCCGCCCGTCCACGGCGGCGCCGAACACGTACTCCTCCCGGACCCACACGCTGCCCGCCAGCAGGTCCAGCAGGGGCGGTTCGACCTCCTGGAGGGCGATCACGTCCGCGTCGGCGGCCCGCAGCGCGTCGAGGAGGAGCGGGCGGCGGCGGTCGGTGGCGATGTGCTCGGAGTCGTACCGGTCCCAGAGCGTGTTCCACGTCAGCACGGTCAACCCGGGTGCAAGCGGGGCGAGTTCGCCGGGGCCGGGGGCGGGTGCCCAGGTCCGGCCGTCGAAGGCGTGCGGGGTGCGGGCGGCGAAGTACGGCGACGGCAGCGACCTCGCCTCGCGCACCCGCCCGGCCTCCGCCGTGTCCACCCGGTCCAGGCCACAGGCGCGGTCCCACACCGTCTCGCCGTCCGCCTCGAAGAAGAGCACCCGGTGCCAGGGGACCTCCCCGCCCGGCGTGAAGCGCGGCAACGGCACCCGCTTCGGCTCCCGGCCGCGCTGCGCCACCCCGATCGTGAACCGCGCCGGATCGAAACGGGCGTCCCAGCGGATCCGGTGGTAGATCTCGTCGCTCGTCCGCATCAGGCCCTCGCCTCCACCGTCCCGCTCGTGCCCAGGTACCAGGTCCGGTGCGCCTCGCCGGGGTAGGGCGGGACGTACCGCCGCAGCTGCGCCTCCTGCACCCGTGGCGGTACGGGATGGGTACGGCGGGTGTTGCGCCGGGCCAGCTCCTCCGCGCCCACCACCGCCACCACGTGCGTGACCATCGCGTCCCGGCGCGCGGCGGCGGCGTGCACCAGCGAGCGCTGCCGGGGGGTGAGCGAGGTCGCGTCCCAGACCGTCGTCGTACGGGGGTCCAGCGCCCGGTCCAGCCGCTCCAGCGCCTCCCGCAGCACCTCGGCGTCGGCGCTCTGGTCCGCCCGGTCGCCGCGCGCCTCGCGCAGGTCGTCGAGGGCGACGCGGGTGGTGACGCCGGGCAGTTCGCGGGCGTACGTGCTCTTCCCGCTGCCGGACGGCCCGCACACGAGCACCAGGCGCGGGAAGTCGCCGGACCTCAGCCGCCAGGTCGCGGCGACCGCCTCCTCGGCGGTCGAGATCCGCCCCAGCGCGTACGCCTCGCGGGCCTGCGCCCGGCAGCGGTCGGCCGCGTCCGGCTCCAGACCGTCGAACACCTCGTGCAGCCCGGCGGGCTCGCGCACCTCCTCGGCGTGGAGCGCGGACCACTCGACGTGGCCGCGCGCCTCGTCCGTGGGCGCGGTGGCCGCCGCCAGCGCGTGCAGGGCCGGCAGACCGGCCGCCCACGACATGCGGGTCAGCCCGGTCCGGCGCTCCTCGTCCGGGTACGGCCGGTGCAGCGCACGGTGGAGCCCCACCAGATCGGCGGTCCGCACGGCCAGCGGCAGCCCGACGACCGGGGCGAGCCGGGGCGCGATCGAGGTCCGGCGGTCACGGTGCAGCAGCCCCGCGAGGACTCCGGCCAGCCGCTCGTCGCCGAAGGGCGCGGAGCCGTCGGCGCCCACGACGTCGGCTCCCATGACGTGGGCCGTACGGGCGTCGGGCGCGGTGTCCTCCCGCGCACCGGGCGAGAGCGCTTCGCACAGGGCGTCCGCGTCGACCGAGCCGCCGGAACGTACGTTCCACAGGGCGGCGGACGGGCCCAGCGCATTCGGGACGACCGCCGCGTGCATCCAGTGGGTGTCCGTCGTCACGTGCCCGGGCCGCACCCACTTGGCGACCACCCGCCCGAACTCGTCGGCCCCGAAGGCCGCTGCGGGCCGGACCACGTACCCCTCCTGCCGCCCGGTGTCGAGCGCCGTCTTCCGCAGCGCCTTCTCCGCCCGCGCGTCGAACACCCCGCGCCAGAGCACCGGCGGTACGGGGATGCCCAGCCCGCGCAGGAACGCGGTGGTGCGGTCCCAGTCCAGGCAGCGGTCGCCGTCCCAGACGGAGAAGCCGTAGAAGAAGCCGTCCAGCCGGTCGTACGGGATCGAGTGCCGCGCGAACAGGTTCTCGCCGCACACCCGCCATCCCACCGGTATGCGGGAACCCACCCGCCCCTGGAGCGCCTTCACCCAGCCCCGCGAGGGGTGGTGGGCGGAGTCCAGCGAACGGGCGTGCAGCCCGTCCGCGTAGAGCGTGGTGTTCTCGCCGTCGAGCTTCTCCGTCACGACGACCTCCCGCCCGGCGAGCGCCGCCAGGTCCGCCACCCGTACGTCGTCCGAGGTGGCGCCCGGCGACCAGGGCAGGTGCGGGGTGCGCGGATAGTGCGTACGCATGGTGTGGTCGGCCCCCCGGTCCGGTGGAAAAGCGACCGTCACTCTACGCAGCGGCGGGGCGGCGAGGCGACGGGATTTCGGCCGGGCGGGGCGGTGACGCGGGTCCGGCCGGGCGGCGGCGTCGACCGGCTCAGGACCGGCAGCCGGGGCAGCGGCCCGGATCGGCGGAGCGGAACGCCCGGTCGCAGGCGTCGCAGTTCTGCAGGGGCGGGACGGCGGAGCCGCGGGGGGCCTCCCGGCGATCGTGCCCATGTCCGTGCCCGTGCCCGTGCCCGTGGTCGTGACTGTTCCTGGGCAGCGGCGGGGGCAGGCGGTCGATCAGTCGGCGGCCGACGAACTTGACCGGGTACTTCACGACCGGAGGCAGCTCGCCCAGGAGCGCCCGGTGCAGGGTGTCCGGCTCCACCCCGCGCTCCAGCCAGAGGGTCACGGACGGCGCGAGTTTCGCCACGTCCTTCTCGCTGAGCGTCAGCCGCGCGTCCTTGCCCCGCAGCCCGCTGAGCAGTTCGACGGCGGTGGCGTACCGCTCCAGCTCGGCGGCCGAGGGAGCGGACGGCGGTGCGGGGCGGGGGAGCGCGGCACGGATGGTGGAGGCGTCGGGAACGGCAACTGCCGTATCAGGTACGGCGGACGGGGCGTCGGGCGCGGCGGCCACAGGTTCTGCTGCGGCAGGTACGTCAGGTACGGCGGGCGGATCAGGTACGGCAGGCGGATCAGGTACGGGGCCGGGCTGCGGGTCCTGCGTCACGGAGGCGGCCACGGGCTGCTCCTGCGGCGCCGGGCCGGGTAGGTGCGCTACGGGTCCGGTCTCCTGCGGCACCTGGGCGGCCACCCCCGCAGCAGCGGCCTCCACGGTGGTCGGCCCCTCGGTGGTCGGCCCTTCGGTGGTCGCCTCCGGTTCCCACAGCTCCCGCAGCGCGTCCGCCGCCGTGCACATCGCCCGTACGGGACGCTGCGGCGCACCACGCCGTCCCGGTGCGGTCCGGGTGCCGAAGTGCCGTCCGGCGGCCGGGGCGCCCGCCCGCTGCTGCGGGACGGTGGCGGACCTCCGCCCGAGAACCGCCCCGCCGGAAGCCTTCCGTTCGGCGCCCCCGACCTCGGCCGCGGCTTTTTGCGCGGCCCGTTCGTGCAGGGCGGCGTCGGGGTGGTTGTACGCGATCGTCCGCGTCATGAACCGGCCCTCGCCGACACGGTCCCGGGGCCGGTCCAGGTACCCGCACCGCTCCAGCTCGCGCATGGCCCGTGCGATGGTCTCGGCGCCCTCCTGGAAGCGCTCGGCGAGCCCCTTGATGCCCACGCGTCGCCCGGGTGGCAGCGACTGGATGTGGACCGAGATGCCGATCGCCACGAGCGACAGTTCGGGGTGTTGCGCCAGATGGTTGCTGACCACCACGAACTCGCTGGTGAGCGGCAGGGTCACGTGCGACAGCCCGGAAGTCCGGGTGCGGCTGCGGTCGACGACCACTGTCTGGGCGCGCGGGCGCGCGCTAGGCTTCTGCCTATCCATTGGGAAGACTGCTTTCTTCCTGGTTGGTCAGGCCCTCGATCGGGATGCCAGTCCCGGCGGGGGCCGTCCTATGTCCGGTGTGGGGCGGATGCCCCTGTTGTTGGGGGGAGCGTATGCCCCCCGACCGGACGGAAATCCAGCTGAGCCACCCAAAGTCACCCGTCCGGGTGAGGACGCGCCGAGGGGCACCGGTCGGCCCTCGAAGCGCTGGGTGGGGAGGGGGTTGGGTTGGGTTCTTTCCCACGTTCTTTCAAGCTTTTGGAATCCCGAAGCGCCCTGTCCCCATCTGCCAGGACACGGACGACCCGATCCCATTGCACCGGGTCCCGTCGCACCGGGTCCCGGTGATCGGGTCCCGTCGCAGGGCGCCGCTGACACGTGGGGGGACTCCTCGGCCCGGCGATTTTCTTGTTCCGACGTGTCGGAAGCCTCAGGTGCTGTTGCGCTGTCGGGCGTACAGCTCGTACGGCGCGGTGGTCCCGTCCCACGCACGTTGGTTGCGCACGCCGACGTGGATGAACCCTGCCTTGGTCAGGACCCGTCCGGAGTTCTGGTTGTCGGGGTGGTGGATGGCTTCCAGCCGATTCAGCCCGGCGGTGGTGAACGCCACAGCAACGACCTGGGTGGAACGTTGGAGACGTAGACCCGGCAGGTGCGGGTGCGCTCGTGGAGGTTGTTCCAGTGCTGTTGGACACGGCGCATTCCGCCCTGGTGCAGGCGGCGCCACTCCACGTACATGGAGTCGACCGCTCGGGCGGTGGCGATGAGATCGTCGGCTTGGTCGTCGGCGCCGCACGCCGCGCACCACCTACGGATGTCGGCGTCGGAGGGCGGAGCCTCGCCCTTCTGGATGCGGGTGCTCTTCGAGGGATGCCAGCCGCACCTGGCGGAGAGTTCCTTCCCGGTGAGACCGGCTTCCCTGCGTAGATGCTGCAACCGCACAGCGAGCGCCTCACGGGCTGCTTGTGCACTGGACGACGGCGATGCAGGCATGTGGGCTACTCAGGAGCTCAGACGGTGTACTTCTCGTGCGGGATGCCGCGCTCCCACACTGTTTCGAAGGCGGTCGCGCACAGTGCGGTCGCGGCGGGGTCGGTGGTGCGTTCCTTGCCGTCCGTCGCCCAGTCGCCGCTGCCGGTGAAGTGGTGGAACTGCACGAGCCTGCCGTCCAAGAGCCAGAAGTCGTTGCCGGGCAGGGCGATGTCGGATGCAAGGCGGCGGGGCAGCCAGCGCACCTCCTCTCCGGCCCGCAGGTTGAGGGGGGTGATGGCGTGTTCGTAGCGGATGTAGTCCGTGACCGGTTCGGAGACGATCCGCGCTCGCCGCATCACGACTCCGCGAGCAACCGCGTCGACGACAAGCGGCGTCCACTGCGGCCAGAATGAGCGGGCGGGATCCAGGTTCGGGACGCCGGTGCGCAGAAAGGTCTCGAAGTCCTCGTGCTCGTCACCGATCGCGTACACGTCGCGCATTTCCAGGTGCACCGCTGTGCGGCAGGTGTCGGCGAGCAGCTCAGCGAACGTCGCGGTGCTCAGCGTCTGCGCGTTCAGCGGCATCGCACGCCTCCCTCAGAATCGGCACCATGCGGACCGGGATACGGATCACGCGCTCGTGCGTGGGGATACCCCTCTTGTGGCCGGCCACCCACTCGGTGGAGGCAACAAGGCTTTGGAGGAGGTCGTCCGCTTCCTCGCCTTGGAGGACCAGGTCCGCGTTCTCCTCCTCGACCCATACCGTCGGTGAACCCTCCCCGCCGGTGTTCGGGTCGATCCCGATGAACCGTAACGCCATCACGTGCTCCCCACGGATCAGTTGCACAGAGTTGTGCAACGACATTCCCGTGCAGCGGTGTTGGCGTCAAGGACCCTCCCCGGGGCGCCGACGGATCCGGCCGCCGGGCGATGCCGCCCGACTCCCGACGCACCATGCCGTGCGCGTCGGTATCCGGACCCGAGGCGTCCTCGGCCCGCAGCGGGGCTTCCGGCCCGCCCGCTTTCGCCTGACCCGCCCGGCCGTCACCCCGCCGTCAGGATCTCCACCCCGGTCTCCGTCACGAGCCGCTGGACCACCGCGTTGCCGGGACCGGCGTCGGTGATCAGCCCGGTTACCCGTTCCCAGGGGAGGACGCGGTACTGCGAGGCGGTGCCGATCTTCTCGGAGGACGCCAGGACGTACGTGTCCGCGGCCCGCGCCGACAGGGCCCGCTTCATCGCCGCCTCCTCGGCGTCCCCGGTCGTCAGTCCCGCCTCGGGGTGGACGCCGGTGACGCCGAGCAGGCAGAGGTCGGCGGAGACGTTCTGCGCGGCCTCGACCGCCGCCGCGCCGCAGGTGACCGCCGAGTGCTTGAAGACGCTGCCGCCGAGCAGGAAGAGCTCCGCGCGCGGGTGGTCGAGCAGGGCCACCGCGATCGTCGGGCTGTGCGTGATCACGGTGCAGGCGAGATCCGCGGGGAGCGCGCGGGCGACGGCGAGGGCCGTGGTGCCGCCGTCGAGGATGAGCGAGCCGCCCGGCCGTACCAGGCCTGCGGCGACCGAGGCGACCTTCGCCTTGCCCTCCGAAGCCACGCTCCGCCGGGCCTCGTAGTCGACCACCGCGGGGGACACGGGCAACGCGCCGCCGTAGACCCGCTGGCACAGCCCCTGGGCCGCGAGGTCGCGCAGATCGCGCCGGACGCTGTCCTCGGAGATCCCCAGTTCCGCGGCGACGTCCTTGGCGACGATCTTGCCCTCGCGGGCGAGCAGACCGAGCAGATGGGCGTGTCGTTCAGCAGCCAGCATGCACACTCTCTCCTGTTCTTGCACGTTTCTGCATGTAGTGTAGCCGTCATGACCAGCACGATGACCGACAAGCCCATGCTCGTCCTGATAGCGGGCCCGTACCGCTCCGGCACCGGCGGCGACCCGCAGGCCATGGCCGACAACCTCGCCCGTCTCGAAGCCGCCGCCTGGCCGGTCTTCGCCGCCGGGCACGTTCCCGTCATCGGCGAGTGGATCGCCCTGCCCGTACTGCGCTCCGCCGGTGCGGGCCCCACCGACCCGCTGGCGGACGAGGTCCTCTACCCGACCGCCCACCGCCTGCTCGCGCACTGCGACGCCGTACTCCGCCTACCCGGTGAGTCCGCCGGGGCCGACCAGGACGTCGCCACCGCCCGGGGCCGCGGCCTGCCCGTCTACTTCGAGGCGAGCGAGATCCCCCGCCGTACGCCGGGCGAGCAGGAGCAGGGGGCCGCATGACCGCCCGCCCCGGCATCGATACCCCCGACCATCGGGGCCGCAGAGGCCTCGACCGGGCGGGTCGCGGCCTGGACCGCAATCCTGACGTTGTGGTCCAGGCCGTCGAACTCACCTCCCAGGGCTGGCACGTCCTGCGCCGCACCACCTTCGACTACCGCCGCCGCGACGGGCGTTGGGAGACCCAGCAGCGCGAGACGTACGACCGGGGCAACGGCGCCGCCGTCCTGCCGTACGACACGGAGCGCGGCCTCGTCCTGCTCACCCGGCAGTTCCGCTATCCCGCGTACGTCAACGACCACCCGGACGGCATGCTCGTCGAGGCAGCCGCCGGGCTGCTCGACCAGGACGACCCGCTCACCGCCGTCCGGCGCGAGGCGGCCGAAGAGCTCGGTGTCACGCTCGGCCCGCTCACGCACGTCTTCGACGCCTACATGAGCCCCGGTTCCGTCACCGAACGGCTCCACTTCTTCGCCGCCCCGTACACGGCGGCCGGCCGGACCGGAGCCGGTGGCGGAGTGGAAGCGGAAGGGGAGGACATCGAGGTCCTGGAAGTGCCCTTCGCCGAAGCCCTCGCCATGACCCGCGACGGGCGCGTCGCCGACGGCAAGACGATCATGCTGCTGCAATGGGCCGCACTGCACGGGCCGTTCGCCCCCGGGGGACGCGCGCACGGGCCGTTCGCCCCCGGGGCCCCCGCTCGCGGCCCGTTCGCCTCGCAGTGCGGGGTCTGACCGGCCGGTCGTGCCCGGTGGGGGCGGCTCAACGGGGCGTCTGCGTGCGGAAACCGTGTCCCAGCTCGGGGCCGAGCCCGCAGGGCGTGTGTCGCCCTGGTAGTGGCGGAAGTTGTAGATCAACGGACGCCACCCGGCCGGGTCCACGGGCTGCGTACCGGGCAGCACGACCGGCGTACCGAGCCGTCCGCCGCCGAACCGGCCGGGGGCCGGTAGTCCCGGCCCCGGCCGGTGGGAAACCGTCCCGGACCCGTCACGACCGGCCGGGACCGCTCTCACACCCCGCCGGCGTCGGCGGCCTGCCCGGTGGGGGAGCCGTACTCCCCGAGGGCCGCGTCCGCGGCGGCCAGGTGGCGGGCGACCGGGCCGAAGGAGACCAGGCCGCTGCCCGCTCCGGCGTACTCGCCTTCGGCGGCGGCGAGTTCCGCACGGGCGCGGCGCAGGACGGGCAGGTGCCCCACGGACGCGGCGGCACGCGCGAGGACGCACCACAGGGCCTCCTGGAGGAGGTCGTGCGGGGGCCGGGGAACGCGCGTCAGCGCCCGACGGGCCTCATCGGCGGCGCCCGACGCGGCCAGCAGCAGGGGTTCGAGCCAGGGGCGGTACGGGCCCGGGTCCAGGTCCGCGAAGTCACCGGGACCGGGCAGGGCGTCCCCGCGCATGACGGGGACCAGCGCGACGAGCGCCGGGGCTCCCCGGGTGAGGCCGGGCATGCCGCACTCCGCGGTCTCCGCCAGGACGCGCGCGTACCGGTGGCGGGCGGCGGGCCAACCCTCGGTCTCGCAGCCGCGCAGCGCCCGGTACCAGGCGGTGAACACACCCGCGAGCGGCCGTTCGTTGCGGTGCGCGAGCCGGTCGATCTCCTCGGCCTCGCCGTCCGCCTCCACCAGGTCGCCCCGGCCCGCGAGTGCCTGGAGGCGGACGATGCGGCCCAGCACCTCGTGCCCCGGGAGCTGGTGGTCGACGGCCAGCCGGGTCAGTTCGGTGCCGAGGACGTCCCGGCGGGCGGCCGACCCGCAGGCGGCGAAGGACTGCATGAAGGCGCCGTTCAGCGCGAACGCGAGAAGCGCGGGGTCGCCGAGGCCCCGGGCCAGCCGGACGGCCTCCTCGGCGGCGCGCTCGGCACGGAGCCGCCACGGTTCGACGACGGGCGCGGCGCCCGCCCGGGGGAGCGCGGCGTCCGCGGCGGCGTCCCCCCGGGACTCGACCGCCACCACGCACAGCAGCCGGGCGCGCAGGGCGGCAGGCCCCCCGGGCCCGAGCCGGGCGGCGGCGCGGGCAGCGGCCCGGGACAGCTCCCCGGCGCCGTCCGGGTCGTCGGCCCGGGTCCACACCGCGGGTACGTCGTAGGAACCGATGATCCGGGCGGCCAGCTCCGGGTCGCCCGTCGTCTCGGCCGCCGCGACCAGGTCCCGCCGGTGCCGGTGCGCCTCCTCCAGACCGTCGGGGCCGGTGACCGCCAGGTCGCGGAGCAGACCGGCGGTGGCGTGCAGCCGGGCCCTGGCCCGGGCGGGCACCGAGCGGTCCCAGGAGGCCGCCGCCCGGTCCCAGACGCTGTCGGCCGTTCCGGCGGGCTCGGCCGCGGCATCCGCCGGGCCGCCGAGGATGCGTGCTTCCGTCCGGGCCAGGGACCGCCCGATCCCTCCCCGGCCTCCGACGCCGCCCCCGCCCAGGGCGTCACGGGCCTCGGCCAGCGCCCGCAGGGCCTCGCCGCGCCGCCCCGCCCGGTCGAGCGCGGTGGCCAGCAGTACCCAGCCGTCCTCCCGGCCCGGATGAGCGGCGACATGGGCCCGCAGGCCGGCGACCGCGTCACGGGCCGCACCGGTCGCCAGCAGGGCATCGGCCCGCCGCTCGACCGCGTCGAGCCGCAGCGTCTCCAGCCGGGCGCGTTCCGCCGCCGCCCACACGGGCGCCGGGAAATCGGCCAGCACCGCCCCCCGCCAGCACGCGAGCGCCTCGTCCCACAGGGCGACCGCCGCGTGCGGCGGAGCCCCGGCGGCACGGGCGGCGATGTCCTCGAACCGCCAGGCGTCCACCGATCCGCGCTCCGGCCGCAGGGCGTAACCAGGGCCCTCGGTGACCAGCAGACGGGAGGGCTGCCGGGGCGGCCGGCCGGGCTCCAGGGCGCGGCGCAGCGCCGCGACGAACGTACGGACCGCGCCGACCGCGCCCGCCGGGGCCCCGCCCTCCCACAGGTCGGCCACCAGCCGGCCGACCGGCACCACCCGGCCTCGCGCGATCAGCAGCCGGCCGAGCACCTCCCGGTGGCGGGGCGCTCCGAGCGGGAGCGGCGCACCCTCGGCGGACCAGGCGGCCACCGGCCCCAGCAGCCCGAACTCCACACCCACGGCAGGGGTCCTTTCGCACAGGGCGCCCGCGTCGGCGGGCACCGCGTGTCCACTCATCGATCGCTGATCCGGCGCCCACAACCTGGGTGACGTCCCCGGACGGCCCGGCCCACCGAAGCCGGAGGTCCGGATCGTCCACTCTGCCACCCACCACAGGAGTCGCTGTGACAGCCCCGAGCATTCCCGGTTTCACCGAGCACCGCGTGACCGTCGACGACGGAGTCACCCTGAACGCCGCCGTCGGCGGTGCGGGCGCCCCCGTCGTCCTGCTGCACGGTTTCCCGCAAACCCACCTGATGTGGCGGCACGTCGCCGCCGACCTGGCCACCGACCACACCGTCATCTGCCCCGACCTGCGCGGTTACGGCGCCAGCGACAAGCCCGCCGAGACGGGCCCCGACGTCTATGCCAAGCGGACCATGGCCCGCGACGTCGTACGCCTCGCCGCCGGACTCGGTCACGAGCGGTTCGTCCTGGCCGGCCACGACCGCGGCGCCCTGGTCGCCTTCCGGGCCGCGATGGACCACCCGGACGCCGTCGCACGCGCCCTCTTCCTCGACGTCCTGCCGACCCTGGACATGTGGGACGCGCTGCGCGGTGTGAACGGCGCGATCGGCTTCCACCTCTACCTGATGGCCCAGGCCCCCGGCCTGCCCGAGGAGATGATCCAGGGGGCCGCCGACACCTTCTTCGGCTTCTTCCTCGACGCCTGGACCAAGGACCCGGACGCGATCCCCGCCGACGTCCGCGCCCACTACCTGGCCGCCTCCGCGGCGGCCGTGCCCTCCGTCGTCGCCGACTACCGCGCCTCGGCCGGTGTGGACGTGGAACACGACACCGCGGACAAGGAGGCGGGCAACAAGCTGACCATGCCGGTGACCGTCCTCCAGCAGGACTGGGGCGCCGCCCTCGGCTACCACGCCCAGGGCCTGTGGAGCGCCTGGACCGACGATCTGGAGCACCGCACGGTGTCCTGCGGCCACTTCATGGCGGAGGAGGACCCCCGGCTGATCGCCCGGGAGATCCGGGCGCTCGCCGCCCGCTGACCGGGTGCGTCGAAGCCCTCTCCTCCCGCCCGGGGCCGACACCGGCCGGGGCCGACACCGGCCGGGCCGAGACCGGCCGGGCCGAGACCGGCCGGGGCCGAGGAGAGGGCTCCTGTCACCCCTGCCCGGCTGGGCCCAACTCCGGTGCGGACTTCGCCCGTTCGTTCTCCTCCGTGGCCCGGAACGCCGCCTCCCACGCCCCGGCGAGGCCGTCGCGGGCGGCCTCCAGCCCGGCGGCCGTGTTCCCTCCCGGTACGGCGACCCGGTCCACGACCCCGTCCAGCGAGGCGCCCTCGCCGAGCAGGCGGCTCAGCGCGTGCAGGCTCTGTACGGCGAGGGCCTCGGCCAGCTCCCTCGGCAACGGGGCCCCGCGCTCCTCCTGGGCGTCCACCATGGCCCGTACCGCACCGGCCAGCAGGGCCGGGCCGCAGGACGCGAGGTCGGTCGCGGCCCGGCCCTGGCTCTCCTCGATCACGAAGGGCGTGGAGAACGCCCGGATCAGCGCGAGCAGGTCCTCGGTGGCCCCGGCCGACAGGCCCGGGCCGGGGACCAGCAGGGTCGCCCCGGCCCCCTGCTCGTTGCCGACGCTCGGGATCAGCTTGGCCACCGGGCCGGGGACGGCGTCCGCGAGCGTCCGGAGCGGCAGACCGTTGGTGACGGTGACCACCAGGTGCCGGGCGGTGAGCGCGGGCCGCAGGCCGTCCAGAACCTCCGGCAGGTCCGCGTTCCGTACGCACAGCACGATCACGTCGACGTGCCGGGCCAGCTCCGGCAGCGGCAGGACCGTCGCGGTGGGTACGGCCTCCCGGAGGCGTGCCACGCTGGACGCCGACCGACCCGCCGCGAACAGCAGCCCGGGGGCCACCGCCCTGCGGAACCCCGCCGCCAGGGTCAGCCCCATGCGGCCGAGACCCACCACGCCCACTGCCCGGTACTCGCTCATGGTGCTCAGCTTCGCAGACGGCACGGTCGCGGAACCGGGCACCGGAGCGCGGGGACACGGGCGTTCCAGGCGACCTGGGCCCCGGCCGTCCGCCCCGGCCCCGGCCTTCCACCCCGGACCGGGTCTTCCCGCCCCGGCCGCGCCCGTCCGGGCTTCAGCCGTCGGCCCGCTTCGCGCTCCTCGCGGCGGAGCGGCTCAACTGGCCCGCCCAGAGGGCTTTCTGGGTCAACAGGGTGAGGGTGCCGGCGAGCACGATGCCGCCCAGGTTGGCGAGGAGCTGCTGCGAGGAGCCCACCGTCTGCGCGTAGTCGGAGTAGCTGAACGCCACGGCCGCGTTGGCCGCCGCGGGAACCGTGGTCACCGAGATCGTGACCCCGATCAGCGCCGCCGACTTCGCGGAGGTGAGCGACAGGGTGCCGGCGACGCCCGCGAGGAAGGCCACCACGAAGGACATCCAGTCCGGTTGCCAGATGAAGCTGGTGTTCGGCCGCTCACCCTCGACCATCGCCCGGGTGAACAGGCCGCACGCGTCGAGCAGCCACGCGAACCCGGCCGTCAGCACCATCGCCGCCACGAAGCCGCCGACGAGCGCGACCAGTGAACGCGACACCAGCCGCGGCGCCCGCTGCACCAGCGCGGTGGAGACCCCGGCCAGGGGGCCGAACTCGGGTCCGACCGCCATCGCCCCGACGATCAGGATCGCGTTGTCCAGCATCACGCCGACCGCGGCGAGCATGGTGGCGATCGCCAGGAACGCGACGTACGTGATGCTGAAGGTCGACTCCTCGTGGGTGACCTCCGTCAGCTCCTCCCACAGCACGGCGTCCGCGCTGTCCCCGGGCGCCCGTTCCTCGGCCTCGTCGGCCCGGGCGGAGAGGGTCAGCTCCGGATTCTCCACGGTGATGGAGCCCTCGCGGTCGACACCGAGCCTGCGCAGCGCCCCGATGAGCGGGTCGCCCGCCTCCCGGGCCACGTCGCACAGCACCAGGTCACCGGCGGGGGACCGGGCCGCCCCGGGCAGGACCACGAGATGGGTGGTGCCCACGCTCCCCTCCAGCAGCCGCACCACCTCGTCGGTGCGGTCCGCGGGGACGATCAGGCGCAGATGCAGCACGGGGCCACCCTCCCGGTGGTCGGCGTCGGCGCGGGACCGGCTGGTCCGGGGCCGTACGGAGCACCACAGGGTGGCACGGCGGGGGCGGACCCGGACACGCGCCCCGCGCCGCCGTCGTTCCCGCGGGGAAAGGCGGCGGAGAAGGCGGTGGGACAGGGGCCGGAAGGCCCTCCGAAGCGTGCCCGCGTTTGAGCAGTCGCTCGTGGGGGGTAAGATCCTCGGCCGATTGGCCAGGCTCGCTCCCCGTGTGGCACACTGACCAGGTTGCTCGGTTGAGTGTCAATGCTGCGCGCCTCCCGCCGGGAGGACCGGAAGCGAGTCCCACAGTACTCGTCGGCCCTGTATGGGCCGGACGTACGGGAATCTTCCGGGAAGCGTCAGTGGGGCGCCGGCCAGGCACCCGGTGGGCGTTCCGCCCCCGATCTGCTCTTCATTGAGCGCAGCGCGGCTCTTGGGCCCGCACCCCCTTGGTTGGGATCTCCTTCGGGAGATTTTCGTAGAGGGGATGCGACACGCCCGACCGCGTGGGTCGGATGCGGAGGACAGGAGAACCCCCGGGTTCCAGAGCGTTTCGAGAGACAGGACTACTAGTAGCCATGGCGGGACAGAAGATCCGCATCCGGCTCAAGGCCTACGACCACGAGGTCATCGACTCCTCGGCGAAGAAGATCGTCGAGACGGTGACCCGCACTGGTGCGTCGGTCGCGGGCCCGGTGCCGCTGCCCACTGAGAAGAACGTGTACTGCGTCATCAAGTCGCCGCACAAGTACAAGGACTCGCGCGAGCACTTCGAGATGCGCACGCACAAGCGCCTCATCGACATCCTCGACCCCACGCCGAAGACGGTTGACTCGCTGATGCGTCTCGACCTGCCGGCCGGCGTCGACATCGAGATCAAGCTCTGAGGTGACGCGCGAGATGGCTAAGAACATTAAGGGCGTCCTGGGCGAGAAGCTCGGCATGACCCAGGTCTGGGACGAGAACAACCGGGTTGTCCCGGTGACCGTCGTCAAGGCCGGGCCCTGTGTCGTCACCCAGGTCCGCACCAACGACAGCGACGGCTACGAGTCGGTCCAGATCGCCTTCGGCGAGATCGACCCGCGCAAGGTGAACAAGCCCCTCAAGGGCCACTTCGCCAAGGCCGACGTGACCCCGCGCCGCCACCTGGTGGAGCTCCGCACCCCTGACGCCAGCGAGTACACGCTGGGCCAGGAGGTCACTGCCGAGGTGTTCGAGTCCGGCGTCAAGGTTGACGTCACGGGCAAGAGCAAGGGCAAGGGCTTCGCCGGTGTCATGAAGCGTCACAACTTCCGGGGCCTCGGCGCCGGTCACGGCGTGCAGCGCAAGCACCGTTCCCCCGGTTCGATCGGTGGCTGCGCCACCCCTGGGCGTGTCTTCAAGGGCATGCGCATGGCCGGTCGCATGGGTAACGAGCGCGTCACCACCCAGAACCTGACCATCCACGCGGTTGACGCGGAGAAGGGTCTGCTCCTCATCAAGGGCGCGGTCCCCGGTCCGAACGGCGGCCTCGTACTGGTCCGTACCGCGGCCAAGGGGGCTTGAGGTAATGAGCACCATTGACATCCTTTCGCCGGCAGGCGACAAGGCCGGTACCGTCGAGCTCCCCGCGGAGATCTTCGACGCGAAGACCAGCGTTCCGCTGATCCACCAGGTCGTTGTCGCACAGCTGGCCGCTGCCCGTCAGGGCACGCACAAGACCAAGCGTCGCGGCGAAGTCCGTGGTGGTGGCCGCAAGCCGTACCGCCAGAAGGGCACCGGCCGCGCCCGCCAGGGTTCGACCCGCGCGCCGCAGTTCGCCGGCGGTGGCGTCGTCCACGGCCCGCAGCCGCGTGACTACTCGCAGCGCACCCCGAAGAAGATGAAGGCCGCCGCCCTCCGCGGTGCCCTCTCGGACCGGGCGCGTCACTCCCGCATCCACGTCGTCACCGGCGTGGTCGAGGGTGGAGTCTCCACCAAGGCCGCCAAGACGCTGTTCGGCAAGATCTCGGAGCGCCCCAACCTGCTCCTGGTCGTCGACCGCGCCGACGAGGCCGCGTGGCTCTCCGCGCGCAACCTGCCCCAGGTGCACATCCTGGAGCCGGGCCAGCTCAACACGTACGACGTGATCGTCTCTGACGACGTGGTCTTCACCCAGGCCGCTTTCGAGTCCTTCGTGTCTGGCCCCCAGACCGCTGAGACCGAAGGGAGCGACGCCTGATGAGCGAGGCGACCGTTACCAGCAAGACGTACTCGGACCCGCGCGACATCCTCGTGAAGCCGGTTGTGTCCGAGAAGAGCTACGCGCTGCTCGACGAGAACAAGTACACGTTCATCGTCGCGCCGGGCTCCAACAAGACCCAGATCAAGCAGGCCGTCGAGTCGGTCTTCTCGGTCAAGGTCACCGGGGTCAACACGATCAACCGTCAGGGTAAGCGCAAGCGCACCAAGACCGGTTTCGGCAAGCGCGCCAACACCAAGCGCGCCATCGTGACCCTCGCCGAGGGCGACCGTATCGACATCTTCGGCGGCCCGACCTCCTGACGGAGGTAGGGACGTCCAGGATCCGGAATCTTTCCGAGGACTGAGAAAACATGGGTATCCGCAAGTACAAGCCGACGACGCCGGGCCGTCGTGGCTCCAGCGTCGCCGACTTTGTCGAGATCACGCGGTCCACGCCGGAGAAGTCGCTGGTCCGCCCCCTGCACAGCAAGGGCGGCCGTAACAACGCCGGTCGTGTGACCGTTCGCCACCAGGGTGGTGGCCACAAGCGCGCCTACCGCGTGATCGACTTCCGTCGTCACGACAAGGACGGCGTGCCGGCCAAGGTCGCGCACATCGAGTACGACCCCAACCGCACCGCGCGCATCGCGCTCCTGCACTACGCGGACGGCGAGAAGCGATACATCATCGCTCCCCGCGGTCTGAAGCAGGGCGACCGTGTCGAGAACGGCCCGACCGCCGACATCAAGCCCGGCAACAACCTGGCGCTGCGCAACATCCCGGTCGGTACGACCATCCACGCCATCGAGCTGCGGCCCGGCGGCGGCGCGAAGTTCGCCCGCTCCGCGGGTGCCTCCGTGCAGCTGCTGGCGAAGGAGGGCACGATGGCCCACCTTCGTATGCCTTCCGGTGAAATCCGGCTGGTCGACGCCCGCTGCCGCGCCACCATCGGCGAGGTCGGCAACGCCGAGCAGTCGAACATCAACTGGGGCAAGGCCGGCCGCATGCGCTGGAAGGGCGTTCGCCCGACCGTCCGCGGTGTCGCGATGAACCCGGTTGACCACCCGCACGGTGGTGGTGAAGGCAAGACCTCCGGTGGACGTCACCCGGTCTCGCCGTGGGGTCAGAAGGAGGGTCGTACTCGCTCGCCGAAGAAGGCATCGAGCAAGTACATCGTCCGCCGCCGCAAGACGAACAAGAAGCGCTAGGAGCGGGTTTAGATGCCGCGCAGTCTCAAGAAGGGGCCCTTCGTCGACGGACACCTCATCAAGAAGGTGGACGTACAGAACGAGGCAGGCACCAAGAACGTCATCAAGACCTGGTCCCGTCGCTCGATGATCGTCCCGGCCATGCTGGGGCACACCATCGCGGTGCACAACGGCAAGATCCACGTCCCGGTGTTCGTCACCGAGTCGATGGTCGGCCACAAGCTCGGCGAGTTCTCGCCGACTCGCACCTTCCGCGGCCACGTCAAGGACGACCGGAAGTCGAAGCGCCGCTAACGCGGGGTGGAAACGACTATGACTCACACCGAAGGGACAACCATGGAAGCCAGGGCCCAGGCGCGGTACATCCGCGTCACGCCCATGAAGGCCCGCCGCGTGGTGGACCTCATCCGTGGCATGGATGCCACGGAGGCTCAGGCGGTCCTGCGTTTCGCCCCGCAGGCCGCGAGCGTGCCGGTTGGCAAGGTGCTTGACAGCGCCATCGCCAACGCAGCACACAACTACGACCACACCGACGCCTCTTCGCTGGTCATCAGCGAGGCGTACGTGGACGAGGGCCCGACCCTGAAGCGGTTCCGTCCGCGTGCTCAGGGCCGTGCCTACCGGATCCGTAAGCGGACCAGCCACATCACCGTGGTCGTCAGCAGCAAGGAAGGAACCCGGTAATGGGCCAGAAGGTAAACCCGCACGGGTTCCGACTCGGCATTACCACGGACTTCAAGTCCCGTTGGTACGCCGACAAGCTGTACAAGGACTACGTCAAGGAAGACGTCGCCATTCGTCGCATGATGACGAAGGGCATGGAGCGCGCCGGCATCTCGAAGGTTGAGATCGAGCGCACCCGCGACCGCGTCCGCGTCGACATCCACACCGCTCGTCCGGGCATCGTCATCGGCCGCCGCGGCGCCGAGGCCGACCGCATCCGCGGCGAGCTGGAGAAGCTGACCGGCAAGCAGGTCCAGCTGAACATCCTCGAGGTCAAGAACCCCGAGGTGGACGCTCAGCTGGTGGCCCAGGCCGTCGCCGAGCAGCTCTCCTCCCGCGTCTCCTTCCGTCGCGCCATGCGTAAGAGCATGCAGAGCTCGATGAAGGCCGGCGCCAAGGGCATCAAGATCCAGTGCGGTGGCCGCCTCGGCGGCGCCGAGATGTCCCGCTCGGAGTTCTACCGCGAGGGCCGCGTGCCCCTGCACACGCTCCGCGCGAACGTCGACTACGGCTTCTTCGAGGCCAAGACGACCTTCGGCCGCATCGGCGTGAAGGTCTGGATCTACAAGGGCGACGTCAAGAACATCGCCGAGGTCCGCGCCGAGAACGCCGCTGCCCGCGCCGGCAACCGCCCGGCCCGTGGCGGCGCTGACCGTCCGGCCGGCCGTGGTGGCCGCGGTGGCGAGCGTGGCGGCCGTGGACGCAAGCCGCAGCAGACCGGCTCGGCAGCCGAGGCCCCCAAGGCCGAGGCTCCCGCCGCCGCTCCGGCTGCTGAGAGCACCGGAACGGAGGCCTGACCGAAATGCTGATCCCCCGTAGGGTCAAGCACCGCAAGCAGCACCACCCGAAGCGCAGCGGTATGTCCAAGGGTGGCACGCAGGTTGCGTTCGGCGAGTACGGCATCCAGGCGCTGACCCCGGCGTACGTGACGAACCGTCAGATCGAGTCCGCTCGTATCGCGATGACCCGTCACATCAAGCGTGGCGGCAAGGTCTGGATCAACATCTACCCGGACCGTCCCCTGACGAAGAAGCCGGCCGAGACCCGCATGGGTTCCGGTAAGGGTTCTCCCGAGTGGTGGATCGCGAACGTCAAGCCGGGTCGGGTGATGTTCGAGCTGTCCTACCCGAACGAGAAGATTGCTCGTGAGGCGCTTACCCGCGCTGCTCACAAGCTTCCGATGAAGTGCCGGATCGTTCGGCGCGAGGCAGGTGAGTCGTGATGTCGGCCGGTACCAAGGCGTCCGAGCTGCGCGAGCTGGGCAATGAGGAGCTCCTCAACAAGCTCCGCGAGGCCAAGGAAGAGCTGTTCAACCTCCGCTTCCAGGCGGCGACGGGACAGCTCGAGAACCACGGTCGGCTCAAGTCCGTCCGTAAGGACATCGCCCGGATCTACACCCTGATGCGCGAGCGCGAGCTGGGCATCGAGACGGTGGAGAGCGTCTGATGAGCGAGAAGACTGTGACTGCTGAGACGAACACCGACCGCGGTTTCCGCAAGACCCGCGAGGGTCTGGTCGTCAGTGACAAGATGGACAAGACCGTCGTCGTCGCTGTCGAGGACCGCGTGAAGCACGCTCTGTACGGCAAGGTCATCCGCCGTACGAACAAGCTCAAGGCTCACGACGAGCAGAACACCGCCGGCGTCGGCGACCGCGTCCTCATCATGGAGACGCGTCCGCTGTCCGCCTCGAAGCGGTGGCGCATCGTCGAGATCCTCGAGAAGGCCAAGTAATTCCTGAGGGGGATTCCCCTCAGGCAGGTTCCGCCAGGCTCGGTGGGGTCCGTTCCGGAGACGGGGCGGCCCCCGCCGGGAACCGGCAGACGATCAGGAGATAGACGTGATCCAGCAGGAGTCGCGACTTCGCGTCGCCGACAACACGGGTGCGAAGGAAATCCTCACCATCCGTGTTCTCGGTGGTTCGGGTCGCCGCTACGCGGGCATCGGTGACGTCATCGTCGCCACCGTCAAGGACGCGATCCCCGGTGGCAACGTGAAGAAGGGTGACGTCGTCAAGGCCGTCATCGTTCGCACCGTCAAGGAGCGTCGTCGTCAGGATGGCTCGTACATCCGCTTCGACGAGAACGCCGCCGTCATTCTGAAGAACGACGGCGACCCCCGCGGCACCCGCATCTTCGGCCCGGTGGGCCGGGAGCTGCGCGAGAAGAAGTTCATGAAGATCATCTCGCTCGCGCCGGAGGTGCTGTAAGCATGAAGATCAAGAAGGGCGACCTGGTTCAGGTCATCACCGGTAAGGACAAGGGCAAGCAGGGCAAGGTCATCGTGGCCTACCCCGCTCAGGACCGCGTCCTCGTCGAGGGTGTCAACCGGGTCAAGAAGCACACCAAGGCCGGTCAGACGGCTCGCGGTTCGCAGACCGGCGGCATCGTCACCACCGAGGCCCCGATTCACGTCAGCAACGTTCAGCTGGTTGTGGAGAAGGACGGCAACAAGGTCGTCACCCGCGTCGGCTACCGCTTTGACGACGAGGGCAACAAGATCCGCGTTGCCAAGCGGACTGGTGAGGACATCTGATGACTGCCACCACTGCGCCGCGTCTCAAGACGCGCTACCGCGAGGAAATCGCCGGCAAGCTGCGTGAGGAGTTCTCGTACGAGAACGTCATGCAGGTTCCCGGCCTGGTCAAGATCGTGGTCAACATGGGTGTGGGCGACGCCGCCCGCGACTCCAAGCTGATCGACGGCGCCGTGCGCGACCTCACCACGATCACCGGCCAGAAGCCCGCCGTTACCAAGGCCCGCAAGTCCATCGCGCAGTTCAAGCTGCGCGAGGGCCAGCCGATCGGCTGCCACGTCACCCTCCGCGGTGACCGGATGTGGGAGTTCCTGGACCGTACGCTGTCGCTCGCGCTGCCGCGTATCCGTGACTTCCGTGGCCTGTCGCCGAAGCAGTTCGACGGCCGTGGTAACTACACCTTCGGTCTCACGGAGCAGGTCATGTTCCACGAGATCGACCAGGACAAGATCGACCGGGTCCGGGGCATGGACATCACCGTGGTCACCACGGCGACCAACGACGACGAGGGTCGTGCCCTCCTTCGTCACCTCGGCTTCCCGTTCAAGGAGAACTGACCGTGGCGAAGAAGTCCCTGATCGCTAAGGCCGCCCGTAAGCCGAAGTTCGGCGTCCGCGGGTACACCCGCTGCCAGCGCTGCGGCCGGCCCCACTCCGTCTACCGCAAGTTCGGCCTGTGCCGCGTGTGCCTTCGTGAGATGGCTCACCGTGGCGAGCTGCCGGGCGTGACCAAGAGCTCCTGGTAACTTCCCCTCGCCCCCTGGGCGTTGGGAAAACCTTGAGACTCTCGGTAAGCATCTGGTCGGCAGGAGCCCGTCCTTTCATGCCGTAGGCTTGAAGGGTTGGGCGCCTGCCGTCCAAGACCGACTTACTACGCCGTAGGTCCCCGCACCGCACCCGTCCCGCCACTGAGCGGGGAGAGGGATGGCGCATACAGGAAACCCCGGCGAGAGAGGCCGAAGGCCAACTCATGACCATGACTGATCCGATCGCAGACATGCTCACGCGTCTGCGTAACGCGAACTCGGCGTACCACGACTCCGTCGTGATGCCGCACAGCAAGATCAAGTCGCACATCGCGGAGATCCTCCAGCAGGAGGGCTTCATCACCGGCTGGAAGGTCGAGGACGCCGAGGTCGGCAAGAACCTCGTGCTCGACCTGAAGTTCGGTCCGAACCGCGAGCGCTCGATCGCCGGCATCAAGCGAATCTCGAAGCCGGGTCTGCGTGTATACGCAAAGTCCACCAACCTGCCGAAGGTCCTCGGCGGCCTGGGCGTGGCGATCATCTCCACGTCCCACGGTCTCCTGACCGGCCAGCAGGCCAGCAAGAAGGGCGTAGGTGGGGAAGTCCTCGCCTACGTCTGGTAGTCGGGAATCGGAGGAATAGCTCATGTCGCGAATCGGCAAGCTCCCCATTCAGGTTCCCGCCGGTGTGGACGTCACCATCGATGGCCGCACGGTCGCGGTGAAGGGCCCCAAGGGTTCCCTCACGCACACCGTTGCCGCGCCGATCGAGGTCACCAAGGGTGAGGACGGCGTTCTGAACGTCGTCCGCCCGAACGACGAGCGTCAGAACAAGGCCCTTCACGGCCTGTCCCGCACGCTGGTGGCGAACATGATCACCGGCGTGACCCAGGGATACAGCAAGGCGCTCGAAATCAGCGGTGTCGGTTACCGCGTCCAGGCGAAGGGCTCCAACCTGGAGTTCGCCCTGGGCTACAGCCACCCGATCCTCATCGAGGCTCCGGAGGGCATCACCTTCAAGGTCGAGTCGCCCACGAAGCTCAGCGTCGAGGGTATCGACAAGCAGAAGGTCGGCGAGGTGGCCGCCAACATCCGCAAGCTGCGGAAGCCCGACCCGTACAAGGCCAAGGGCGTCAAGTACGCGGGCGAGGTCATCCGCCGCAAGGTCGGAAAGGCTGGTAAGTAGCCATGGCATACGGCGTGAAGATCGCCAAGGGCGACGCGTACAAGCGCGCTGCCCGCAAGCGGCGCCACATCCGCGTCCGCAAGCACGTCTCCGGTTCGCCGGAGCGTCCCCGCCTCGTCGTGACGCGTTCCAACCGTCACATCGTGGCCCAGGTCATCGACGACATCGCGGGCCACACGCTCGCGTCGGCGTCGACCCTGGACGTCTCCATCCGTGGTGGCGAGGGTGACAAGAGCGCTCAGGCCCAGCAGGTCGGCGCCCTGGTCGCCGAGCGCGCCAAGGCTGCAGGCGTCGAGGCCGTCGTGTTTGACCGCGGTGGTAACCAGTACGCCGGGCGGATTGCCGCTCTGGCTGACGCCGCCCGTGAAGCCGGGCTGAAGTTCTAAGCCCCGGTTCCTACGCACAGCGGACGTAACAGAGAGAGGTAATTCCAATGGCTGGACCCCAGCGCCGCGGAAGCGGTGCCGGTGGCGGCGAGCGGCGGGACCGGAAGGGCCGTGACGGTGGCCCCAGCGCCGCCGAGAAGACCGCGTACGTTGAGCGCGTTGTCGCGATCAACCGCGTCGCCAAGGTTGTGAAGGGTGGTCGTCGCTTCAGCTTCACCGCGCTGGTCGTGGTGGGCGATGGTGACGGCACCGTGGGTGTCGGTTACGGCAAGGCCAAGGAAGTTCCCGCGGCCATCGCCAAGGGCGTCGAAGAGGCCAAGAAGAGCTTCTTCAAGGTCCCGCGTATCCAGGGCACCATCCCTCACCCGATCACGGGTGAGCGTGCCGCGGGCGTCGTGCTGCTGAAGCCGGCTTCCCCCGGTACCGGTGTTATCGCCGGTGGCCCGGTGCGCGCCGTTCTGGAGTGCGCCGGCGTTCACGACATCCTGTCGAAGTCGCTCGGTTCTTCGAACGCGATCAACATCGTGCACGCGACCGTGGCGGCCCTCAAGGGCCTGCAGCGTCCCGAGGAGATCGCGGCCCGCCGCGGTCTGCCCCTCGAGGACGTCGCTCCCGCGGCTCTGCTTCGTGCGCGTGCCGGGGCTGGTGCGTAATGGCCAGCCTCAAGATCACGCAGACGAAGTCGTACATCGGCAGCAAGCAGAACCACCGCGACACCCTGCGTTCGCTCGGGCTCAAGCGCCTGAACGACTCGGTTGTCAAGGAGGACCGCCCCGAGTTCCGCGGAATGGTGCACACCGTCCGCCACCTCGTGACGGTTGAGGAGGTTGACTGACATGGCGGAGAACAGCCCGCTGAAGGCCCACAACCTCCGGCCTGCCCCGGGCGCCAAGACCGCCAAGACCCGTGTGGGTCGTGGTGAGGCGTCCAAGGGTAAGACCGCAGGTCGTGGTACCAAGGGAACGAAGGCTCGTTACCAGGTTCCGCAGCGCTTCGAGGGTGGCCAGATGCCCCTCCACATGCGCCTGCCGAAGCTGAAGGGCTTCAAGAACCCGTTCCGCACGGAGTACCAGGTCGTGAACCTGGACAAGCTCGCGACGCTCTACCCCGAGGGTGGAGAGGTCACGGTGGCCGACCTGGTCGCCAAGGGTGCCGTGCGCAACAACCACCTCGTCAAGGTCCTCGGACAGGGCGAGATCTCCGTGGCGCTGCAGGTTTCGGTTGACGCCGTCTCCGGCTCCGCCAAGGAGAAGATTGCCGCCGCCGGCGGCACCGTCACCGAGCTCGTCTGAGACAACTCGGACAACTCGATGTACTGAACACCCGACCGGGGATGTCTCTTCAAGAGGCATCCCCGGTTGGTCGTTCCTAGGGGGGCATGGTCGCCGGTAAGGTGGCGTTCGTTGTGTGTGCTATCCCCTCGGGCACTCGCCCTGGGACACTTTGACTTTTTTGTATCCGTCGAACCTCAAGACCGTCACCTCTACGCATAGCGCGGGGGTCGCAGGAGGCACCGTGCTCACCGCGTTCGCCCGGGCGTTCAAGACGCCCGACCTGCGCAAGAAGCTGCTCTTCACGCTCGGCATCATCGTTCTCTATCGGCTCGGGGCCCACATCCCCGTACCGGGAGTGAGTTACGAGAACGTCCAGACCTGTGTTGACCAGGCCAGCAAGGGCAACAACAGCCTCTTCGGTCTGGTGAACATGTTCAGCGGTGGTGCACTGCTGCAGATCACGATCTTCGCGCTCGGCATCATGCCGTACATCACGGCCAGCATCATTCTTCAGCTGCTGACCGTGGTCATCCCCCGACTGGAGGCCCTCAAGAAGGAGGGGCAGTCCGGGCAGACCAAGATCACCCAGTACACGCGTTACCTCACGGTCGCGCTGGCCATCCTCCAGGGCACCGGCCTGGTGGCCACCGCCCGCAGCGGCGCGCTCTTCAGCAGCTGCTCGGTGGGCGACCAGATCGTCCCCAACCAGTCGATCTTCACCACGATCGTCATGGTCATCACGATGACGGCCGGCACCGCCGCCGTCATGTGGCTCGGTGAGCTCATCACCGACCGCGGCATCGGCAACGGCATGTCGATCCTGATGTTCATCTCGATCGCCGCCAGCTTCCCGAGCGCCCTGTGGGCCATCAAGGAGAGCGGCAAGCTCGCCGACGGCTGGATCGAGTTCGGCACGGTCATCCTGATCGGCTTCGTGATGGTCGGCCTCGTCGTCTTCGTCGAGCAGGCCCAGCGCCGCATCCCGGTGCAGTACGCGAAGCGCATGATCGGGCGCCGTTCCTACGGCGGTACTTCCACGTACATCCCGCTCAAGGTGAACCAGGCGGGCGTCATCCCCGTCATCTTCGCCTCGTCGCTGCTCTACATCCCGGCCCTGATCGTCCAGTTCTCCAACTCCAACGCGGGCTGGGCGAACTGGATCAAGGACCACTTCGTCAAGGGCGACCACCCGTACTACATCGCGTCCTACTTCCTCCTGATCGTCTTCTTCGCGTTCTTCTACGTGGCGATCTCGTTCAACCCCGAAGAAGTAGCCGACAACATGAAGAAGTATGGTGGGTTCATCCCGGGTATCCGGGCAGGTCGACCTACAGCCGAGTATCTGAGCTACGTGCTCAACAGGATCACTTGGCCGGGCTCGCTGTACCTGGGCCTGATCGCTCTGGTGCCGACGATGGCGTTGGCAGGCTTCGGCGGTGCGAACCAGAACTTCCCGTTCGGCGGGACGAGCATCCTCATCATCGTGGGTGTGGGTCTGGAAACCGTGAAGCAGATCGAGAGTCAGCTCCAGCAGCGCAATTACGAAGGGTTCCTCCGCTGATGCGAATCGTCCTCGTCGGGCCTCCTGGTGCCGGCAAGGGAACGCAGGCCGCGTACCTTGCCAAGAACCTGTCGATTCCGCACATCTCCACGGGCGACCTCTTCCGCGCCAACATCAGCCAGGGCACCGACCTTGGCAAGCAGGCCCGGTCCTACATGGACAAGGGCCAGCTGGTGCCGGACGAGGTGACCATCGCGATGGCCAAGGACCGCATGTCCCAGGCGGACGCGGTGGGCGGCTTCCTCCTCGATGGCTTCCCGCGCAACGTCGGCCAGGCCGAGGCGCTGGACGAGATGCTCAAGAGCGAGGGCCTGTCCCTCGACGCGGTACTCGACCTTGAGGTCCCCGAGGACGAGGTCGTGAAGCGGATCGCGGGTCGCCGCATCTGCCGCAACGACAGCTCGCACGTCTTCCACGTCGCGTACAACCAGCCGAAGACCGAGGGCGTCTGCGACGCCTGCGGCGGCGAGCTGTACCAGCGGGACGACGACAGCGAGGAGACGGTCCGCACGCGTCTCGAGGTCTACCACTCGCAGACCGAGCCGATCATCGACTACTACCGTGAGCAGGGGCTGGTCGTGACCATCCCCGCCCTCGGCAAGGTCACCGAGGTGACCGAGCGGGCCATGGCGGCGCTCAAGTCCGACGAGGGCTGAGCACCACCCACGCAGTAACTTCCACAGCCGGCCGCGGTGCCCCAGGGCGCCGCGGCCGGCTGTTTGTCGCCGTATCGTGGATGGACGGCCGAGCCCCCGTCCCCCGGGACGGCCCCGTCCCCCAGAAGCAGACGCAGAGAGGCGCCCAGCAATGGTGCAGATCAAGACCCCGGAGCAGATCGCCAAGATGCGTGAGGCGGGCCTCGTGGTCGCCGCCATTCACGCCGCCACCCGCGAGGCCGCCGTTCCGGGCGCCTCCACCCACGACCTGGACCAGGTCGCACGCAAGGTGATCGCCGACCACGGGGCGAAGTCGAACTTCCTCGGGTACGGCGGATTCCCCGCGACCATCTGCACCTCGGTGAACGAGGTCGTCGTCCACGGCATCCCGGACGAGAAGACCGTCCTCAAGGACGGCGACATCATCTCCATCGACTGCGGCGCGATCGTGGACGGCTGGCACGGCGACGCCGCGTACACGGCCTTCGTGGGCGGCGGGCACGCTCCGGAGCTGATCGAGCTCTCCCGGGTCACCGAGGAGTCGATGTGGGCCGGTATCGCCGCGATGAAGGTGAACAACCGGCTCGTCGACATCTCCAAGGCCATCGAGGGCTACATCCGCCGCCAGCCCCGCCCGGCCACCGGCAAGTACGGGATCATCGAGGACTACGGCGGCCACGGCATCGGCACCGAGATGCACATGGACCCGCACCTGCTGAACTACGTCTCCCGCAAGCGCGGCAAGGGCATCAAGCTGGTCCCGGGCGTCTGCCTCGCGATCGAGCCGATGGTCTCGCTCGGCACCGCGCAGACGAAGGTGCTCAGCGACGACTGGACCGTGCTGACCACCGACGGCAGCTGGTCCTCGCACTGGGAGCACTCCATCGCGCTGACCGAGCAGGGCCCGCTGGTGCTGACCGCCCCGGACGGCGGCCGGGAGAAGCTGGCGCAGTACGGCGTCGAGGCCGCCCCGGACCCGCTGGCCTGAGCCTCCTACGCTCCGGCCCGGGCGCGTTTCCCGGCGCCGGACGATCCCGCCGCCCGTTCGGGCATAAGGATCACGGCCGGTGGGCAAACTTGACGGATTCGTCTTTTGGGGTCCGCTGACGTAGACTGACTCGTCGGCTCTCGTGCATCCGTGTGTCCACTTGGTGGTCGCAGGGCAGAGCGGGAGTCGATCAAGGTAGCCGATTCGAAAGGCGAAGCGTGGCCAAGAAGCAAGGTGCCATCGAAATCGAGGGCACCGTGATCGAGTCCCTCCCGAACGCCATGTTCCGGGTGGAGCTCCAGAACGGTCACAAGGTCCTCGCGCACATCAGCGGCAAGATGCGGATGCACTACATCCGTATCCTCCCCGATGACCGGGTCGTGGTGGAGCTCTCTCCGTACGACCTGACGCGTGGCCGGATCGTCTACCGGTACAAGTAGATCTTGCCCCTGCCCCGCTTCGGCGTGGTGATGGCACTGACCCGGAGAACCTGACATCCCATGAAGGTCAAGCCGAGCGTCAAGAAGATCTGCGACAAGTGCAAGGTGATCCGCCGTCACGGCCGGGTCATGGTCATCTGCGACAACCTGCGCCACAAGCAGCGCCAGGGCTGACGCACGACCCCCTGCATCTCGCAGTTCTTCGCGCGACGCACGTAATACGTACATACGCAGTGCCCGTCCAAGCCACGGCTGACGACACCTCCGGCGGGGGCCGGGGACCCGGGCGTACCACCGTCTCTCATCGACGGTCGGCGATCGGGAGCGGCACTGTGGAAGACCCCCGACTTAACAACTGGAGCCATTGAATGGCACGCGTTTCAGGTGTTGACATCCCGCGCGAAAAGCGCGTGGAGGTTGCCCTCACCTACGTCTTCGGCATCGGGCGCACCCGGTCCAAGGAGATCCTCGCCGCGACCGGCGTGAACCCGAACACCCGCGTTCGTGACCTGGCCGAAGAGGACCTCGTCAAGATCCGCGAGTTCGTCGACGCCAACCTGCGCACCGAGGGTGACCTCCGCCGCGAGATCCAGGGCGACATCCGCCGCAAGATCGAGATCGGCTGCTACCAGGGCATTCGCCACCGTCGTGGCCTGCCGGTGCACGGTCAGCGCACCAGCACGAACGCGCGTACCCGCAAGGGCCCGCGTCGCGCCATCGCCGGTAAGAAGAAGCCGGGCAAGAAGTAGTCCTCAGCGGACGCACTGCGCGGTCCGGACATCCGGCCGAGCAGCAACCAGCGGTCTTCGCTGTAGGACCGATCACCTCCCCTCTCCATCTGGAGTAAGACATGCCCCCCAAGGGTCGTCAGGGCGCAGCCAAGAAGGTGCGTCGCAAGGAAAAGAAGAACGTCGCTCACGGCCACGCGCACATCAAGAGCACGTTCAACAACACCATCGTCTCGATCACGGACCCCTCGGGCAACGTGATCTCCTGGGCCTCCGCCGGCCACGTCGGCTTCAAGGGCTCGCGCAAGTCCACCCCCTTCGCCGCGCAGATGGCCGCCGAGTCGGCCGCCCGCCGCGCGCAGGAGCACGGCATGCGCAAGGTCGACGTCTTCGTCAAGGGTCCGGGCTCCGGCCGCGAGACCGCGATCCGCTCCCTGCAGGCCACGGGCCTCGAGGTCGGTTCGATCCAGGACGTCACCCCGACGCCGCACAACGGCTGCCGTCCGCCGAAGCGTCGCCGCGTCTGACGCATGACGGCCGGTGACGGCCGTCTGTGTTCACGCACACCTGTGGGACCGGGCGGTACCTCCCTTCGGGGGCGTACCGCCCGTACCCTTGTTGTATCTGTCGGGCATCAAATAGTGGGTGCCCACGACTGAAGGAATCAGCATGCTGATCGCTCAGCGCCCGTCGCTGACCGAAGAGGTCGTCGACGAGTTCCGCTCCCGGTTCGTCATCGAGCCGCTCGAGCCCGGTTTCGGTTACACCCTCGGCAACTCCCTGCGCCGTACCCTCCTCTCCTCGATCCCCGGTGCCGCTGTCACCAGCATCCGGATCGACGGTGTCCTGCACGAGTTCACCACCGTGCCGGGCGTCAAGGAGGACGTGACCGACCTCATCCTCAACATCAAGCAGCTGGTCGTCTCCTCGGAGCACGACGAGCCGGTCGTGATGTACCTGCGCAAGCAGGGTCCCGGCCTGGTCACCGCTGCCGACATCGCGCCGCCGGCCGGCGTCGAGGTCCACAACCCCGACCTCGTCCTCGCCACGCTGAACGGCAAGGGCAAGCTGGAGATGGAGCTGACCGTCGAGCGCGGTCGCGGCTACGTCTCCGCCGTCCAGAACAAGCAGGCGGGCCAGGAGATCGGCCGCATCCCGGTCGACTCCATCTACTCGCCGGTGCTCAAGGTCACGTACAAGGTCGAGGCGACCCGTGTCGAGCAGCGCACCGACTTCGACAAGCTGATCGTCGACGTCGAGACCAAGCAGGCCATGCGTCCCCGTGACGCCATGGCGTCGGCCGGTAAGACCCTGGTCGAGCTGTTCGGCCTGGCGCGCGAGCTCAACATCGACGCCGAGGGCATCGACATGGGCCCGTCGCCGACGGACGCCGCGCTCGCGGCCGACCTGGCGCTGCCGATCGAGGAGCTGGAGCTCACGGTCCGCTCGTACAACTGCCTCAAGCGCGAGGGCATCCACTCCGTGGGTGAGCTCGTGGCGCGTTCCGAGGCCGACCTGCTCGACATCCGCAACTTCGGTGCGAAGTCGATCGACGAGGTCAAGGCGAAGCTGGCCGGCATGGGCCTGGCCCTCAAGGACAGCCCGCCCGGATTCGACCCGACCGCCGCCGCCGACGCCTTCGGCGCCGACGACGACGCGGACGCGGGCTTCGTCGAGACCGAGCAGTACTAGAACGCCCCCGGTCGGGCCGGCGCCTCGGTGCCGGCCCTTCCGTGAGGACCCCCCCGGTCCTCGAACCACCGACTTCCGCGGAGCGACCGCTTCACGGGAACTGACACCGGTACCTGATACGGCCGGTGCAGCACACAAGGAGAAACACCATGCCGCGTCCCGCCAAGGGTGCACGTCTGGGCGGCAGCGCCGCGCACGAGCGTCTGCTGCTCGCGAACCTCGCGAAGTCGCTGTTCGAGCACGGCCGCATCACGACGACCGAGGCCAAGGCCCGTCGTCTGCGCCCCGTCGCCGAGCGTCTCGTCACGAAGGCGAAGAAGGGCGACATCCACAACCGTCGCCTGGTGCTCCAGACGATCACGGACAAGAGCATCGTCCACACGCTCTTCACCGAGATCGCCCCCCGGTACGAGAACCGCCCCGGTGGTTACACCCGTATCACCAAGATCGGCAACCGTCGTGGCGACAACGCCCCGATGGCGGTCATCGAGCTCGTCGAGGCCCTGACCGTGGCCCAGCAGGCCACCGGTGAGGCCGAGGCCGCCACCAAGCGTGCGGTCAAGGAGGACGCGGCCAAGGCCGAGTCCGTCGAGGACGCCAAGCCGGCCGAGGCCGACACGGAGTCCAAGGACGCCTGAGCGTTCTGAGACCACTGTTCGGGCCCGCATCACCCTTCGGGGCGGTGCGGGCCCGTTCCGTTTCTGCGGTCCCCGCGTTCCTCGCGGGTTCCGCGACTTCTGGGATTTCTGCGATTTCTGGGATTGAGAGGACGCACGGGTGAGCGACGAGCCAGAGCCCGGTTCCGTACGCGTACGGCTGGACCTGTCCTACGACGGCAAGGACTTCTCCGGCTGGGCGAAGCAGACCTCCCGGCGGACGGTGCAGGGGGAGATCGAGGACGCGCTGCGCACGGTGACCCGCTCCTCGCGCACGTACGACCTGACGGTGGCGGGGCGTACGGACGCCGGGGTGCACGCCCGGGGGCAGGTCGCGCACGTCGATCTGCCGGCCGAGGTGTGGGAGGAGCACCGGGAGAAGCTGCTGCGCCGCATGGCGGGGCGGCTGCCGCTGGACGTGCGGATCTGGCGGGCGGGCGAGGCCCCGGCGGGGTTCAACGCCCGCTTCTCCGCGATGCACCGGCGGTACGCCTACCGGGTCGCCGACCGCCCCGGCGGGGTCGACCCGCTGACGCGCGGTCACGTGCTGTGGCACGACCGGCCGTTGGATCTCGACGCGATGAACGAGGCGGCGGCGCCCATGGTCGGTGAGCACGACTTCGCGGCGTACTGCAAGAAGCGCGAGGGTGCGACGACCATCCGTACGCTGCAGAAGCTGAGTTGGGTACGTGACGAGGAGTCGGGTGTCCTGACGGCGACCGTCCAGGCCGACGCCTTCTGCCACAACATGGTGCGCGCGCTGATCGGCGCCGCCCTGTTCGTGGGCGACGGCCGGCGACCCGCACCCTGGCCCGCCGAGGTGCTGGCGGCGAAGGTGCGGGACCCCGGCGTCCACGTGGTGAAGCCGCACGGCCTCACCCTGGAGGAAGTGGCCTACCCGGCCGACGAGTTGCTGGCGGCCCGTGCCCAGGAGGCCCGTAACGTGCGGTCGTTGCCCGACGGCAGCGTGGACCCGGACGGCTTCGGCTGCTGCTGAGCCGCTCCCGCCGAGTCCACGTCAGGCCGTGCGCCCGGGTGGCTACTTGCCCTTGAGGGCCCTGGCCACCCGGCGCAGCAGCCCCTGCTTGGGCGGGGCCGGTGCGGGCTCCGGGGTCTCCACCCGGAGCGAGAGGTCGCGGTGCGGCCTGGTCCAGTACGGGGTGATGGTGCGGGCCGGGTCGGCCGGGTGCGGGGCGGCGGTGAGCTCCTCGGCGACCTCGGCCGTGCGGGTCCGGCCCAGCCGGGCGGTCTTCGTCCAGCCGAGCGCGGTGAGCCGGACGTACAGATCCCAGGGGCCGTCGTCGAGCGCGGCGCCGCCGGCCGCCGAGGACGGGTCCAGCTCGGCCGTCCCGGCGACCGTCAGGCCGCCGTCCAGGGTGCGGCGCACCTCGGACTCGGTGGCCAGGCGGTACTCGGCACCGGTCTCGCGCTCCCGCAGCACCAGCACGGCGGTGGCCTTCTCCGGCACCGCGCCGCCCGTCAGCGACTCCCCGGCGAACCGGTCCAGCACGGTCTGCGGCAGTCCGGCCGGGGCCAGGGTGTGCCGCCCCTCCTCGTCGGTGACCACGCCCACCGGGCCGTCGGCCGCACGCGGGGTGCCGGTGAACGAAAGGCGGAAGACCCCGTCCTCCCGCCGCTCGAAACCGGTCAGCGAGGGTTCGCAGGCGAGGGAGCGGTCCCAGCGGGCGAGCCGGACCACGTCCTCGGGCCGGTCGTCCTCGATCAGGCCGACGGCGACCCGCCGGGCCAGGGGGAGCCCGGCGACCGCGCCGGCCGACGCGACTCCCGCGAGGGCGGCGCGGATGTCGCGCACCAGGGAGATCCGGTCCTCCTCCTCCATCTCCAGGAACGCCTTGCCGCTGATCCGGTCCAGCACCTCGACGCGCAGCCAGCGGCGGTGCAGCCGGTCGCGGGCCGGGCCCGGCTCGGAGACGCTGTCGGTGGTCTTCATCAGCCCGGCGACCGCCGCGTAGAAGTCCGCGGGCGACGGCGCCGGGGTGTTCCGCTTCGGGCCGTAGTGGTAGCAGACGTAGGAGCCCAGCACCGAGGCGTGCACGGCCCGCAGATACGCCTCCGCGGCGAAGGCCTGGTCCGCCAGCGGCAGGTCCTCGGCGGAGAACCGCAGGGCGTGCCGGAGCAGGAACGCGCGGTCGTACAGCTTGTTGACCGTGAGGCTGTCGGCCAGCGGGTCCTTGGCGAGGGTGGCGCGCGGCCGGTCGCGGACGAACAGCTCCTTGGGCAGGGAGCGGTCCTTGCCCGCGAGCTTCCCGACCACGATGTCGGTGTCGTTGGCCATGCCGTACGCGTACATCAGCTCCAGCGCCCGGGGGGCGAGGCGGTCGCCCGGCTCCACGAAGAGGACGTAGTCGCCGCGCGCGGCGTCGATCCCGGCGTTGCGGGGCTCGGTACCGGCCTCCGGGCGTACCTCGCCCTCCCCGTCCCCGACACGGACCGTCTCGAACTCCTCCTGCGGGAGGCTCTGCGCGTCCAGCGAGGCGAACGTCTCGCGCAGCGCCTCCGCGGTGGCCCCGGCGGTCGGCACGACGACGCTGACCTTCGGCCCGCGGGGACGCGGGGCGTCCGTGGTGGGGACGACCGTGAGGGCGAGCCCGGTACCGGTGCCCATGGCGTCGGCGACGACCGCGGGCCCGGCGCGGTGCCCGGCCAGGACCTCCCCGGCGGGCAGCGCGGACGCCTCGGCACCGGCGTTGCCGAGCGGCACCGTACGGTCGAACCCGGCGCCCATCACCCGGATCCGCACGTCCCAGGTGCCGGGGGCGAGCGGGCTGCCGCCCGCGCCGCGCACCGGGTCGAGCGAGGCGGTGCCGTTCAGCACGGGCCGCACCAGCACGGTGCCGTCCGCGTCCGTCTCCTCCTCCAGGGCGAGCCGGACGGTGGCGAGGGCGGGCCACAGGTGGGCGGTGTCGGCGTGCCGGAGCAGGACGTCCACCCGGAACGACTTCAGCTCGTCGGTCACGTCGACCGGCTCGTCCAGAACCCCGTCGGTGAGGGAGGGCGCGAGGACGTACCGGTCGCCCCGGCGGGCCAGCAGCAGCCCCGGGCCGTCCTCCCGCTCGGCGAAGCGGGCGGTGAAGGAGACCTTCAGCCGGTCGCGGTCCCAGTGGGCCTCCCCGACCGTGGTGAGCGCGGTCAGATCGGTCTGGCGGCGGGTGTACTCGGTCAGCTCGGCGGGCCGGTTCGCCCGCAGCAGGTCCGAGCGGACCCGCTGGTTGGCGGCGAGCGAGGCGTGCATCCCGTCGGTGACGAAGGTGTCGGCCAGCTCGCGCACCGCCTCGAAGGGGTCGGCGTCGAAGTGCGGGTCGATGACCGCCCCGCGCGCCGGAACGCCCAGGCGGCCGAGCATCTCGCCCCGGTAGAAGCGCCGCAGCAGCCGGTCGCGGTCCGGGCCGGGCTCGGTGCCGTCGGCCACCGTGGCCATGATCTCGCGGAGGTTGGCGTAGTACCGGCGCGGGTCCATCGCCCGGGTACCGGCGTTCGCCGCGTCGTCGCGCGCCCAGTACGTGTAGCAGACGTAGTCGCCCAGCACCGAGACGACCTCGGCCTTGAGGTACGAACGGACCAGGAAGAGCTGGTCCTCCAGGATCCACGGGCCCTCGGGGTGCACGATGCCGTGCTCGCGCAGGAACGCGGTGCGGAACATCTTGTGCGGGGTGAGGCTGTCGATCAGCGAGGCCGTGCGCACGGTGCACTTCTCACGGGTCGTGCTCATCAGGCCGTACGGCACGCCCCGGCTGGTGAAGTTGCTGGCCACCTTGCCGATGACGATGTCCGAGCCGTTGCGGACCGCCATCGCGTGCAGGCGCTCCAGCGCCTCGGGGGCCATCAGGTCGTCGTGGTCCACGAACTGCACGTACTCGCCGCGCGCCTGCTCGACCCCGATGTTGCGCGGCCTGCCCGGCCAGCCCGAGTTGGGGATGGAGGTGGTACGGAAATGGGCGTGCTCGGCGGCGAGTCGCGCCAGCCGGGCCGGGGTGTCGTCGGTGGAGCCGTCGTCGACGAACAGCACCTCGAACTCGTCGGCCGACAGCGTCTGGTCCAGCATCGAACGGACCAGCGGCTCGATGTGGCTCCCCGAGTTGTATGTCGGGACAACCACCGTCACCTTGACTGTCACAGCCCACCCCAGCTTCGTCGCCGCCCCGGGTCCCGGGCGGATGAACCGAACCCTATACAGGCGTGACGCGCAGGTGTCCGCGGTACCGCTCCACCGCGTGGGGCGGGAGCCGGCGGACCGCCGGCCGGCGGACCGGGCGGATCAGACGGCGGGTGCCGAGGCCGCCGCCGACGCCTGGACCTCGCCCCGGTGCCGTATCTGGTGGAACGTGAAGTTGGTCAGGTCGTCGCCCGCGGTGAACACGGCCTTGTCGTCCTTGGTGACGTTCCTGCTGTTCGTGAAGCCGCCCACCGAGAAGTACGCGTACCGGCCGTAGGAGTTGGCCGTACGGCGGCAGATCACCCCGGCCCGGCAGAAGGTCGGCACACCGGCGCCGCTGAGCGAGGCGATCCCGTCCGAGGACTCCGCGACGGCCTTCTTCGCCTGCGCCTCCGTGCCGAACACCGCGACACCGACCGTGACCGCGACGCCGTCCCTGGTGTACGTGGCGCGGATCAGCTGGTCGCAGCCGTTCCTGGTGAGGACCGCGCCCAGCGCGCCCTGGGCGCCCGCGGCGCACTGCGTGGTGCGGGCCGTCGGCCCCTTGAGGTGGACGCGGTCGCCGGACGTGAGCTTCTTGCCCGGGAAGAAGCCGTCCACCGTGATCGGCTGCTTGTCCCTCTTCTCGTCCGTGATGAAGTCCATCGGGTCCGGCGGGGGAGCCGGGGCCACCGACGAGAAGGACGGAGCGGGCTCCGCGGACTCCGGCGGCAGGTCCTCCGGGCCCGGCAGCGCGCTCGCGCTCGGACCGGCCTCCGGATCGCCGTTGCCGGCCGACACCACCGCCGTCGCCACGATCGCCGCGACGGCCGCCGTGGCCAGCACACCGCCCCCGATCAGCAACCACTTCCGGCGGCGGCTCTTCGCCGCGGACTCCTCGGCCAGCGCCGCCCAGTCCGGAGTCCGACTGTCCCCGGGCCCCCAGGAGGGCCCCCCATGCCCAAAGCTCATGGGGCGCATCCTAGAGGTTCTCGGACAGTGAGCGGCCCGGGTTGCGGGCCTCCCCGGGAATCCGGTTGGGCCACAGCGCCCGCGCACCCGACAATGCGGGTATGGGACATCTCGAAGCGGGCCACCTGGAGTACTACCTACCGGACGGGCGGGTGCTGCTCGGCGACGCTTCCTTCCGGGTCGCCGACGGAGCCGTGGTGGCCCTCGTCGGCGCCAACGGCGCGGGCAAGACGACCCTGCTGCGCCTGCTCTCCGGCGAGCTCCAGCCGCACGGCGGCACGGTCTCGGTGAGCGGCGGGCTCGGCGTGATGGGCCAGTTCGTCGGCTCCGTACGCGACGGGCAGACCGTCCGCGACCTGCTGGTCTCCGTGGCGCAGCCGCAGATCCGGGTCGCCGCGCAGGCGGTGGACGCCGCCGAGGAACTGATCCTCACCGTCGACGACGAGGCCGCGCAGATGACGTACGCGCAGGCCCTCAGCGACTGGGCGGAGGTGCGCGGTTACGAGGCGGAGACCCTCTGGGACATGTGCACCACGGCCGCGCTCGGCGTCCCGTACGAGAAGGCGCAGTACCGCGAGGCGCGGACCCTCAGCGGCGGCGAGCAGAAACGCCTGGTCCTCGAAGCGCTGCTGCGCGGCCCCGACGAGGTGCTGCTCCTCGACGAGCCGGACAACTACCTCGACGTGCCCGGCAAGCGCTGGCTGGAGGAGAAGCTCAAGGAGACCCGCAAGACGGTCCTCTTCGTCTCCCACGACCGCGAACTGCTCTCCCGGGCCGCGGAGAAGATCGTCAGCGTCGAGCCCGGCGCGAGCGGCAGCGACGTCTGGGTGCACGGCGGCGGCTTCGACACCTACCACCAGGCCCGCAAGGACCGCTTCGCCCGCTTCGAGGAGCTGCTGCGCCGCTGGCAGGAGGAGCACGCCCGGCTGCGCGCCCTCACCCTGCGGCTGCGGCAGCAGGCGGCCATCAGCCCCGACATGGCCAACCGCTACCACGCCATGCAGACCCGCTTCAAGAAGTTCGAGGACGCCGGACCGCCCCCCGAGCCGCCCCGCGAGCAGGACATCCGGATGCGGCTGCGCGGCGGACGCACCGGCGTGCGCGCGGTGACCTGCACCGGGCTGGAACTGACCGGCCTGATGAAACCGTTCGACCTGGAGGTCTACTACGGCGAGCGGGTCGCCGTCCTCGGCTCCAACGGCTCCGGGAAGTCCCACTTCCTGCGGCTGCTCGCCGGGGAGCCGGTCGCGCACACCGGTGAGTTCAAGCTCGGCGCCCGGGTCGTCGCGGGCCACTTCGCGCAGACCCACGCCCACCCGGAGCTGCTGGGCAAGACCCTGGTGGAGATCCTCTGGAGCGAGCAGGCCAAGGACCGGGGCGCCGCGATGGGCGTCCTGCGCCGGTACGAGCTGGAGCGCCAGGGCGACCAGCCCTTCGAGAAGCTCTCCGGCGGACAGCAGGCCCGCTTCCAGATCCTGCTCCTCGAACTCTCCGGCACCACCGCCCTGCTGCTGGACGAGCCCACGGACAACCTGGACCTGGAGTCGGCGGAGGCCCTTCAGGACGGTCTCGAGGCGTACGACGGGACGGTGATGGCCGTCACGCACGACCGCTGGTTCGCGAAGTCCTTCGACCGGTACCTGGTCTTCGGTTCGGACGGTGTGGTGCGCGAGACGACCGAGCCGGTGTGGGACGAGCGGCGGGTCGAGCGGGCGCGGTAGGCGGCGGGCCCGCTTTTCTCTCCGGGGCCGTGCCGCCGGTTTTTGTCGGGCCCGCTCTCCCTCCGGGGCCTCGCTGCCGGTCTTCGGCGGGGTCGTCGTCGATCTTCCGCCGGGCCGCCGTCGATCTTCCGCCGGGCCCCGTCAGTCCCGTAATCAGGGGGTTCGACGGGGCCGGTCGGGGGCCATTTTGACCCGTGCGGGGGCCCCCGGGTATTCTTCTGGTTTGTTATGCGTATTGGCTTGGTCGTTCTCACGCGAGGGGCCCTTACGCCGGTCCACCGGGCCGATGACCAGCGGCAGGCACTCGGGTTGCGTCCCCGCAGCGCCGCCAAGGCTGGTGGAATCGTCCGGGTGGCCTTGTCAGGACTCCACTCACTGAAGAAGCGAAGGCTACGACCGTGCGTACGTACAGCCCCAAGCCCGGAGATGTGACGCGCCAGTGGCACGTCATCGACGCTCAGGACATCGTCCTGGGTCGTCTGGCCACCACGGCCGCGAACCTCCTCCGAGGCAAGCACAAGGCGATCTATGCCCCCCACATGGACATGGGCGACTTCGTCATCATCATCAACGCCGACAAGGTTCACCTGTCCGGCAACAAGAAGACCCAGAAGATGGCGTACCGCCACTCCGGCTTCCCGGGTGGTCTCCGCTCGGTCCGCTACGACGAGCTGCTCTCCAAGAACCCGGAGAAGGCCGTCGAGAAGGCCATCAAGGGCATGATCCCCAAGAACACCCTGGGCCGGCAGATGCTGTCGAAGCTCAAGGTGTACGCGGGCGACCAGCACCCGCACGCTGCGCAGCAGCCGGTCCCGTACGAGATCACCCAGGTCGCGCAGTAGTTCCGGCCTCCCCCTAAGACCATAAGAAAGATCTGAGGAGAATCGTGGCCGAGACCACTGTTGAGACCGTCGAGGGCACCGAGGGCGAGGAGACCTTCGCCGAGGTGACCACCTTCGAGTCCGAGGTCCCCGTCGAGGGTGAGTACACCTCCGAGTCGCTCGCCGGCCGCTTCGGCGACCCGCAGCCCGCCGCCGGCCTTGGCCGTCGCAAGAACGCCATCGCCCGCGTCCGGATCGTTCCGGGCACCGGCAAGTGGAAGATCAACGGTCGCACCCTTGAGGACTACTTCCCCAACAAGGTGCACCAGCAGGAAGTCAACGAGCCCTTCAAGGTGCTCGAGCTCGACAACCGCTACGACGTCATCGCCCGCATCGCGGGTGGCGGCGTCTCGGGTCAGGCCGGCGCCCTGCGCCTCGGCGTCGCCCGTGCGCTGAACGAGGCTGACGTGGACAACAACCGCGCCACGCTGAAGAAGGCCGGCTTCCTCTCCCGCGACGACCGTGCGGTCGAGCGCAAGAAGGCCGGTCTCAAGAAGGCCCGCAAGGCCCCCCAGTACAGCAAGCGCTAAATCCCGCCTGCTCGTCTGCTTCACACGTTCGCCCCGGCGGCACACACCGTGCTGTCGGGGCGTTCGTTTATCGCCTCTCACGGGCGTATAACGGCATAAGACGTTCATCGGCACATCCGGGCCGCTCACACCCTCAGGCGTGTGAAGTGTGACGGTTGGCGCTCTTCTGCCTGTTGTTAATTGTTGTGGTTTTGCGGTTGTCGGAGCATTTCGGAGGACACCAGTGGGACGACTCTTCGGTACGGACGGCGTGCGCGGGGTCGCCAACGCGGATCTCACGGCCGAGCTGGCGCTCGGTCTGTCGGTCGCGGCGGCGCACGTACTCGCCGAGGCGGGCACCTTCGAGGGGCACCGTCCCACGGCCGTGGTCGGCCGCGACCCCCGGGCCTCCGGAGAGTTCCTCGAAGCCGCCGTGGTGGCGGGTCTCGCCAGCGCGGGCGTCGACGTCCTGCGGGTCGGTGTGCTGCCCACGCCGGCCGTGGCGTACCTCACCGGCGTGCTCGGCGCCGACATCGGTGTGATGCTCTCCGCCAGCCACAACGCCATGCCCGACAACGGCATCAAGTTCTTCGCACGCGGCGGCCACAAGCTCGCCGACGAGCTGGAGGACCGCATCGAGACCGTCTACGACCAGCACCGCACCGGCGCGCCCTGGGCCCGCCCCACCGGCGCGGGTGTGGGCCGCGTCACCGACTACACCGAGGGCTTCGAGCGGTACGTCGCCCACCTCATCGGCGTCCTGCCGAACCGGCTCGACGGCCTCAAGGTGGTGCTCGACGAGGCGCACGGCGCCGCCGCCTACGTCTCCCCGGAGGCGTTCGCCCGGGCGGGGGCCGAGGTCGTCACCATCGGCGCCGACCCCGACGGCCTCAACATCAACGACGGCTGCGGCTCCACCCACCTCACCCTCCTCCAGGCCGCCGTGGTCGAGAACGGCGCCGACTTCGGCATCGCGCACGACGGCGACGCCGACCGCTGCCTCGCCGTCGACGCCCAGGGCAACGAGGTGGACGGCGACCAGATCCTCGCCGTCCTCGCCCTCGCGATGCGCGACGCCGGACAGCTGCGCGGCAACACCGTCGTCGGCACGGTCATGTCGAACCTCGGCTTCAAGATGGCCATGGAGCGCGAGGGCATCGAGCTCGTCCAGACCGCCGTCGGCGACCGGTACGTGCTGGAGTCCATGAAGGCCGAGGGGTACGCGCTCGGCGGCGAACAGTCCGGTCACGTCATCGTGCTGGACCACGCCACGACCGGCGACGGCACCCTGACCGGCCTGATGCTGGCGGCCCGCGTCGCCGCCACCGGCCGCACCCTCGCCGAGCTCGCGGGCGTCATGCAGCGCCTGCCGCAGGTCCTCGTCAACGTCCCCGACGTCGACAAGTCGCGCGTCTCCACCTCCGCCGAACTGGCCTTTGCCGTCGCCGAGGCCGAGCGCGAACTCGGCGCCACCGGGCGGGTGCTGCTCCGCAAGTCCGGCACCGAGCCGCTGGTACGCGTCATGGTCGAGGCCGCCGACTTCGGCCAGGCCCAGGCCGTCGCGGGCCGGCTGGCCGACGTGGTGAAGTCGGCGCTGGGCTGAGCCTTCTGACGGTGCGTCACGAAGCGTGACGTCATGGCGGGGCGGCTCCTGGCGGGGCCGCCCCGCTCTCGCGTCCCTACAGCTTCCGCAGCGAGAGCCGCTGCACCTTGTGGTCCGGCCCCTTGCGCAGCACCAGCGTGGCGCGGCTGCGGGTGGGCGCCACGTTCTCCAGCAGGTTCGGCTTGTTGATGGTCCGCCAGGTGTTGCGCGCGTACTCCATGGCCTCCTCCTCGGAGACCTGGGTGTACTTCGTGAAGTACGAGGACGGGTCCTGGAACGCCGTCTCGCGGAGCTGGCGGAACCGGTTGAGGTACCAGCTCTCGATGTCCTCGGCGCGCGCGTCCACGTACACGCTGAAGTCGAAGTAGTCCGCGAGCCCCACCCTGGTCCGCCCGTCGCTGCCGGGCAGCGCGGGCTGGAGGACGTTCAGCCCCTCCACGATCAGGATGTCCGGGCGGCGCACGGTGAGCCGCTCGCCGGGCACGATGTCGTAGATCAGGTGCGAGTAGACGGGGGCGGTGACCTCCTCCTTCCCCGACTTGATGTCCGCGACGAACCGGGTCAGCGCGCGGCGGTCGTACGACTCGGGGAACCCCTTCCGCGAGGTCAGCCCGCGCGCCCGCAGTTCCTTCATCGGCAGCAGGAATCCGTCCGTGGTCACCAGCTCCACCCGCGGGTGCTCCGGCCACCGCGCCAGCAGCGCCTGGAGCAGCCGGGCACTGGTCGACTTGCCGACCGCCACGCTCCCCGCGACCCCTATGACGAACGGGGTACCGCGCTGCGCCCCGTGACCGTTGCCCGCGTCCCCGAGGAAGGTGTTCAGGGCGCCGCGCAGGCCCGAGGTGGCCTGGACGTACAGGTTCAGCAGCCGGGAGAGCGGGAGGTAGACCTCGCGGACCTCGTCGAGGTCGATGACGTCACCGAGCCCGCGCAGCCGCTCCACCTCCTCGGCGGTCAGCGGCAGCGGGGTCTTGTCGCGGAGGGCACTCCACTCGGCGCGCGAGAGGTCGACGTAGGGCGTCGGCCCGTGCTCGGTGCGACGCTGGCTGCCACGGGGCGGCGTTGTGATCACGTATTCATTGTTGCGGGAGTTTGAACGGAGCGGGGGGTGGGGTCCCTCACGCGGGCGTGGGGTCGCGCGGTGCGGTGCGCGCGGCGGGAGGTCACGCGGGGCCGGGGAGCGCGGGTAGGGGGCGCGGGGCGGGCCTCGCCCGGACGCGGCTGCGGGCCCGCAGCCCGGGTGGGTACGGGCCCGCAGAGGAGGCCGGCGGCGGTCGGTGTGTGGATCAGGCCAGGGCCACCGATTGCGCCTCGACGACCGCAGGCGGTACGGCGAGGCCCTCGGGAGTCTTGGCCGAATCGGCTGCCTTGGCCGCTTCGGTCCCCGCGGCCCCCTCGGTGGCCGTGGTGGTGAAGAGGGCGACGGTGGTGCCCCGGCGCATGACGGCGATCTTCTCGGGCGTGTCCGTACCGTCCGTCCCGCCGATGCGCTGCGTGACGCCGAAGCCCATCGCTTGGTCGGCGCCCTGGGGCGCGAGCTCCCGGGCGGCGACGGTGACCCGGTGCTCCTTCCCGGAGACCTTGAGGGTGAAGCCGTGGGCGCAGGCGTCGGCCGCGTCGGAGAGGGCGGTCAGAGCGACGGTGGCCTTCTCCTCGTCCTCGTAGACGCTGAGGGTGACGGTGGTGATGAGGCCGCCGCCGGTGACCCTGCGCACCACGGTGTCCTCGGGGGTGCCGAGAGCGGCTCCGGCGACCGCGCGGGCCAAGGGCCCGCACGGCTTGTCGCTCTGGACGTCCTTGGGGCGGGGGGCCTGGGTGCCGGTCGGGGCGGTGACCGTGGCGCCGGGGACGCTGCCGGCCTTCAGCGCCTTCGCGGTGAGGCCGGCGGCGTCGGTAGGGGCGGGGCTGGCGGCGCCCAGGCGCTGCAGACCGCCGTTGCCGCCCTCTCCCGCACTGCCGGAGACGGAGCACCCGGACGCGAGTGTCAGGGCTGCGGCCGACACCGCGCAGACGGTGATCTTGTGGACTGCGGAGGTGTGGCGGATCATCCCATGGCCTTCTTGCCGGACCAGCCACCGCTGATCACCGTGACGGGGGCGCCCAGCGAGGTGGCACCGCCCTTGAGGAACTTCACCGTGCCGTCGGCGGCCAGGGCCCACACGTCGGGGATGCCGTCCTGGCTGACGTCGGCGGACCCGGTCATCAAGGGGTAGGCGGCCAGGCTCCAGCCCGTGGCGTACTCCGCGTCGGCCCCCGAGAGGGAGGCTGCCGCACTGCCCAGGGAGGCCAGGCTGGTCCCGCCCGCCGCATCCTTCTTGCCGAGGCGCAGGAGCAGGCGGTCCGTGCCGAAGGTGCGGTAGACCAGGTCAGCCGCCCCGTCCTTGTTCACGTCTCCGATGTTCACGAGGTCGCGGGAGGTCCAGGAAGCACCGGAGAGGGTGGTCGCGGTCTGAAATATGCCTCCGGTGTATCCGGAGAAGGCCCACAGGGCGTCGCCGGCGGTCGCGAGCATGTCCGGCCGCCCGTCGCCGGTGATGTCCCCGGCCGCGAGGATCTGTGTGAACGTCGACGGATCGGGGGCGTTCGAGGGGAACCGCACCTCGGTGCGCCGGTCGATGTCGACGCTGCCGTACCCGTCGCCCCGGTATATGTAGACCTTGCCGTCGGGCATCCGCGCGACGAGGTCTTGGACGCCGTCCCCGGGCAGGAAGTCACCGTTGTGCGTGATCAGGGCGGGGGTTCCGTCCTTGTTCAGCCAGTAGGTGCCGTAGTCGGAGACGCCGTCCTCGTCGAGGTCGTCCTCCAGGCTCACACCGCTCTTGTACGCGCCGACGAGCGAGGTGTGGATGTCGCCGGAGAAGGTGGCGGGGTAGAGCCGCAGGTCACCGGTGCCGTCCAGCAGGTACAGGTCGGCGGCCTTGTCACCCGTGACGTCTCCGGCCGCGTCCTTGCTGTCGCGCGGGGTGACGTAGTGGACGTACATCGTCGGGGAGGAAGAGGAGTTGCCCGCACTGTCGACGGCCTTCACGTAGAGGACCGAGGGGCCTGCAGTCAGCGGCTTGAGCGACACGGTGGCCGACGCACCGGCCGCGACGGTGACCGAGTTGTTCAGGGCGGTGCTGTTGAACGAGTAGAGGTACTTGACCGTGTCGGTCGAGCCGGCCGGGCTGAAGGTGAAGTTTCCCGCCGTGCCGAAGAGGACCTTGCTCCAGGTGGAGGCGTTGCCGTCGTCCTCGGGGAAGTCGGTGGAGGTGACGTCGGGGGAGTTGGGCGCCGAGGAGTCGTAGACGAAGCCGCAGTTGGCCGTCGACGGCGGACCGTAGGTGGAGGAGGAACCGGAGGCGTCGAGGGCCCGGACCGCCCAGAAGTACGTCTTGCCGTTGGTGAACTCGCTCGCGGTGCCGTCCGCGCCGTCGATGGTCACGCTGGCGGCGCCGGTCGAGTCCACGGTGCGGTTGCCGTCGTACAGCCGGGTGCTGCTGCCTGACTGCCACACTGCGAAGTTGAGGTACTTCAGGTCGCCGTCGGGGTCACTCGACTTGGCGGACAGCGTCACGTCGCTGAGACCGATCGACGGGTACGGGCTGACGGTGTCGCAGCCGGTGCCGGGGGTGATGTCGAGCTTGGTGGGCTCGGCGGGCTTCCGGTTGTAGGTGATGCTGATCTTGGGCGCGGAACCTCCCTCCGCCTTGAACTTCTTCCACGAGGTCGCGGAGTCCTCGTTGGTCGCCTGGAGGCCGATGGTGATTTCGGTGGCTCCGCTGGTCGCCGCGGCCTGGGCGGCCGACTTGCCGTCGTACGTGACGAAGGCGTCGGGGCAGGCCGAGCTCCAGCCATTGGCGAAGGATTTGGCACCGATCATCGAGCTCCAGGCCGGCTGGTTGTTCCAGGTGGTCTTGGAGGAGATGCCGCCGGTGTGCCAGACCTGCATTTCACGGGGGGTGCACGACCAGGCGTAGGTCTCCATGAGCTGAATGTCGGCCTTGGTGACGGTCGCGCCCTTGATGCTGGAGGTCCAGCCGAGCCGGAAGAACGAGCGCGACAGACCGCCGGTCGTCGACTCGTAGCCGACCCGGCCCTCGGTGGTGCCGGTGTTGTAGTTGGCACCGTCGTAGAAGCTGGACGTCGGGTACTTCTTGTACACCGTTGTCCATGCCTTCGTCTGACCGTAGATCGAGGGGTCGATGAAGACCGGCCAGGTGGTGTCCGGATCAGTCAGCAACGAGTCGTCCGGCACGATGTCCAGGGTGCCGACGCTGCTGCCCTCACCCGCCAGTGAGGCCTTGCCCAGCGCGGTCTTCGCACCGACCTGCGGCCCCGCGAGACCTGGGAGGGCGAGCACTTCGGCGGAGGCGGAGGCGGAGGCGGGTATTCCGTCGCCCAGTGAAGCTCTGGACACCGTCCCGGAGTGGTACGCGGACTGCTGCGCGCGACCCTCCAATGATTCTTCGGGTTCCGGAACGGCTGAAGGGACAGCCGTGGCACCGCTGTCCTCGGGAGCCGGGTCGGTGTTCTCGGGCGCGGCCGTGTCGGCGGTGTCCGGGACCTCGGAGTCGGCCGGGGCTTCCGTCAGCTCCTCGCCGGGCTCCTCGGAGTAGGCAGGCGCCGGATCCTCGGTGGGCTCGGCGGGCTGCGGGTCGGCGCCCTCGGTCACGGCGGGGTGGCCGGCCGAGTCCCAGAGAAAGGGGGTCGGCGACACAGCGATCTCCCTCCCCGCGTCGTCCACGGCAGTGACGGCGTGTGTCACCGGGTCGAGGTGGAAGGAGAGGTCCGGCGAGGTCAGCCGGTACGAGAGCCCGGCCTGCTGAAGGCGGGCCGCCGCGGCTGCGTCACGGATCACCAGTACGTGCGTGAAACCGCCGTCCTGGGCGGTCAGCAGCAGGTCCACGCCGTCGAGGACGCCGCGGTAGAGCGCCGTGGCGCCGTTGATCTCCGGCTCCGGAAGGTCGCCCGGCCACCCCATGGTGACCGTGTGGCCACCGGAGTTCAAGGTGACGAGGTCGTGGTAGGCCGCGCTCTCGTCCGAAGCGGTGAGGGCACGGGTGCCGGAACCGCGGGAGACCGTGAACGAGGCGGTCCGCACGGAGCCGTTGCCGGAGCTCCGGGCGGTACGGGCGCTCGCGGTGCTGCCGCTGCCGTCGGAGAACACCACGGGGTCCGACGCGGCGCGCGGTGCCCAGCCGTTCTCCGTACGGACCAGGGTGGCGTCCAGCGGCTTCCAGACGCCGTCGACCTTCGCGCGTACGGGAGCCGCGCTCGCGGTGAGTTCGAAGCTGCCGTTCGGCAGCGCGAACGTCGTCGAGGTGGCGTCGCGCAGGGCGGTCACTTCGACCCGCTTGCCGGTGCGGACGGCCTCCTTCTGCGCCGTGCTCTCGTCGAGCGGGGCGGTGGCGGGCGTGACCGGCGCGGCGGACTCCCGCACCGAGCCACCGGGGGCGGGCCCGAGCATGGCGAAACCAAGGCCGGCGGCGACGAGTGCCGCCACTCCCGCCGCGGTGCGCCGGACGGTGGCCCGGCTGGGTCGACGACGTTCCACGGAGCTGGATTCCCTCCCCCAAAAAACGGTCACCGCCAAACCGGAAGAACGCCTCCGACACGGGAAATCCGTCTCTTCGGGGGTGTTCCGGAGTGCGCGCCGCAACATTCTCTGTGAGTACCTGTCCTTCCCCGGGAAGGCTTTCCGCGGGAATGAATTGACGCCCCCGACAGGGAGGGGACAGTCCGAAAGCATGCCGGATGGAGCGCATCTCCTCCACATGTGTGCTCATCGCGTGAGGCGATGTGGATGGTTTCCTTCCGCACCTTCCCGACTCCTGGCGGGGCTGCGCATGGCGCACCGGGACTCCCCGATAGTCCTTGACTGATCACACCAAGAGGCCCATAGTGCATCATTTTGGACAGTCAACTCTCATGTTTCACCTAGGTATATGCCGAGATGGGCAATATCTGGCGATCCTTTCGCATTGAGGTGCAGTATCTGCAATAGAGGCATAAGGGTGAGATAAGTGTTGTTTGAAATTAAATAGCGCGTGAGTCAAATCACCTCATGTGAAGGTCATTTGACGAGTTGTGAATGCATGGGTGAACATTCGGCGAATCAAGTAGCCTCCGGTGGCTTGTGCTGCGCACGAACCCCGTCGAAGGTGCAGGATCGACTTGGGGGGCCGCGGCCGTCGTGTGGGGATCGCTTTCATGGAGTGGCCGGGGGAGACTTCCCGGAACTCAGGCGCAGAGACGCCGGCGCAGGCGTACAAGTGCCGGTGTCATCACGGTGGTTGCCACCGCCCTGACGATCGGCGTGCTGCCGGCCTCGTACGCCGCGCCGCCCCCGAACGACCGTGCCGGTGTCGACCTCGTCGACCTGCCCGCCGCCGAACTCGCCGACGGTGAGGACGGTGGCGGTCTCGCCGAACTGACGACGGCCGACGTGCCGCCGGGGAAGGACTACGAGCCGAAGAAGATCACCGCTCCTGAGGGCACCGGCATCACGACGCCGGCGACCGGGACGGTGGACGCGCTGACGCCGGGTGAGACGCAGCCGATCAGTACGCTGCCGATCGAGATCGGTGCTCCGGCCGAGGCGACCGCCGAGGAGACGACGGCCCTGGAGGGTGACTGGCAGGTCGCTCTCGCCAGCCAGGCCGAGTCCTCGGCCGCCGACGTCGAGGGCCTGGTCTTCACGGTCACCCCGCCGGCCGGCGCGACCGGCGATGCGGTGGTGGCCCTGGATTACACCGAGTTCGCGGAGCTGTACGGCGCGAACTGGGCGGACCGGCTCCAGCTGGTCAAGTTCCCCGAGTGCTTCCTGACGACGCCGGATGCCGAGGGGTGTGCGGAGCCGACCGAGGTGGACACCACCAACGTCGTCGCGCCGCAGGACACCGACGTCGAGGGCGACGGCGTTCTCGACGGTGAGCGCCGCATCGAGGCGACGCTCGACGTCGCCGACCTGGCCGACACCGGCCCGGTGACGACGGCTGCCGTGGCGACCTCGGCCGGGACGGTCTCCCAGGCCCTGTACGTCAAGCCGACCTCCGGTTCGGCCCCGCTGACCCGGAGCGCGGCGCTGAGCGCGGCAGCCAACTCGGGCTCCTCGGTGTTCATGGCGACCTCGGCGGGCGGCGGCGCGAAGGGCGACTTCTCCGCGACTCCGCTGGCCAGCGCGGGTTCCTGGACGGCGGGCAGCAGCTCGGGTGGGTTCTCGTACACGTACAACCTCCAGGCGCCCAGCGTCCCCAACGGTCCGACTCCGAGCTTGTCCTTCGGTTACAGCTCGCAGGGTGTGGACGGCCGTACGTCCGCCACGAACAACCAGGCGTCCTGGATCGGTGACGGCTGGGACTACAACCCCGGCTCCATCACGCGTACGTACAAGACGTGCCGTGACGACACCGACGGCGGTAACAACACCAAGCGCAAGACGAGCGACCTGTGCGAGGGCTCGGAGAACGCGACTCTGACCCTGGGCGGTACGACCACTGAGCTGGTCAAGGACGACGACGAGACCGGCAACGAGTGGGTCACCGCCAACGGTGACGGCTCGCGCGTGCGGCTGCTGAAGGACACGTCACTGGACAACGGTGACTCCTTGGGCGAGTACTGGGAGGTCACCACCCGCGACGGCACGATCTACTACTTCGGCAGGCACAAGCTCCCCGGCTGGAGCGACAACGGCACCGCCGCCGACGACCCGGTCACCAACTCCGTGCTGACCGTCCCCGTTTCGGGCAACCAGCCCGGCGAGGAGTGCTACGACGCCGACTTCGCCAAGTCCTTCTGCACCCGCGGCTGGCGCTGGAACCTCGACTACGTCGTCGACACCTCCGGCAGCGCCATGTCCCTGTGGTGGGAGAAGGAGAAGTCGCTCTACGCCAAGAACATGAAGTTCAAGACCCCGGTCTCCTACGACCGGGGCGGCTACCTCAAGCGCATCGACTACGGTCAGCGCGCCAGCAGCCTCTACAGCGCCGCGCCCGTGGCCCGAGTCGACTTCGCGGTCGACGAGCGCTGTTTTGTCGAAGACGGCATAGCCTGCTCCGAGGCGAACTTCACCTCGGGCGACTTCGCGAAGAACCACATCTGGTACGACACCCCCGCCGACCTCCTCTGCCAGTCCGGCAAGGACTGCTACGTCCCGGTCCCGACCTTCTGGACCCGTAAGCGCCTGGCGCAGGTCACCACCTCCACCCAGCGCACCGAGGGCTCCACCGCCCTCTCCAAGGTCGACTCCTGGACCCTTCAGCAGTCACTGCCGTCCGAGCGCACCGACGAGGGCACCGCCCTCTGGCTGGACTCGATCACCCGTGCCGGCTACGGCACCGACGGTGAATCGAAGCCCCTGAACCCGGTCACCTTCGTCCCCAACACGCAGCCGATGCCGAACCGTGTGCGGCGGGGCGAGAAGGACCCCAACCCGACGTTCGACCGGCTGCGGATCGAACGGATCATCAGCGAGTACGGCGGTGAGACCTTCGTCGACTACCGCGAGCCCACCGGCGCCTGCAAGACCGGCTCCGGCTTCCCGGCCGTCGAGTCCAACACCGGTCTCTGCTACCCGGCTTACTGGCACCCGGACCCGGACAAGGTCGACGAGTCGATCGAGTGGTTCAACAAGTACGTCGTCGACCACGTCGAGGAACTCCCCGACGTCAAGGGCGTCGAGCCCGTCACCACCTCGTACGTCTACGGCGACGACGGTGACACCAAGGGCGCCTGGGCCCTGAACCAGGCCGAGTTCTCGAAGAAGAAGACCCGCACCTACGACCAGTGGCGCGGCTTCAGCCGGGTCCGCACCATCAGCGGCGCCGACTCCTCGGACACGTACGAGGGCAGCGCCAAGTCCATGTCGGACGTGCGCTATTTCCGCGGCATGGACGGGGACCCGCTCCCCGGTGGCTCCAAGCGTTCGGTGACCGTCCTCGACAACGACGGCGTCAAGATCGCCGACGACGTCGAAGCTCTGCAGGGCCGGGTCGCCGAAGAACTCGACTACACGGCGAACAACGGCACCCTGGTCTCCCGCTCGGTCGACTATCCGAAGGTCGTGGAGCTGGCGAGCCGGGCGCGCGACGGCGGCATCCCGGCGCTGAAGGCGTACCGGGTCCTGGACGACCACACCATCACCACCACTCGCTCCTCGGGCACGTACGACGTGAACGAGACCCGGCAGTGGCGGTCTTTGCGGACCAACACCACGTACGACGACATCTACGGCCTGCCGCTCACCGTGGAATCCCTCGGTGACACCGGCAAGACCGGTGACGAGTCGTGTGCGGTGCTCAGCTACGTCCACAACACGTCCAAGAACCTGATCGGTCTGGACAAGGAGACGCTGACGACGGCCGGCACCTGTGCCGCCGCCGCGACCGCTCCGGCCTCCGCCCGCATCGCCGGCTCCCGTATCGCCTACGACGACCTGGCCTTCGGCGCCACGCCCACCTCCGGTTCCGCGACGACCACGTGGTCGCTGAACGGCACGGGTGACGCCTGGCGGCAGACGGCCAAGCTCACCTACGACACCCTCGGCCGTGTCCTGACCACGACCAACGCGAAGAGCGAGACCGAGAAGACCACCTACACGCCGTCCACCGGCCAGGTCTACTCGATCACCGAGGAGAACGCGAAGCACCAGACTTCCACCACCTACGTCGATCCGGCGCGCGGCACCGCGCTGAAGGAGGTCGACGCCAACGGGCGCGCGACCCTCTACCAGTACGACGCGCTGGGCCGCACCACTGCGGGCTGGCGCACCTCGCAGGCCGCCACCGAGAAGCCCTCGGTCACGTTCGAGTACGACATCGAAGAGGGCCAGCCGGCCAGCGTCGTCACCTCGACGCTGAAGGAGAACGGCACCGACTACGAAAAATCCGTCATTCTGTACGACGGTCTGGGACGTGAGCGTCAGCGCCAGGAGCCGGCAGTCGGCGACGGTCGCCTGATCACCGACACCATCTACAGCGCCAACGGCACCATCGCCCGTACCAACAACGGCTACTACGCCGAGGGCGATCCGCAGCCGGTGATGTACGAGGTCGACTCCGACTTCAAGATCCCGAACGCGACCTTCTACACGTACGACGGCCAAGGCCGTGTGTTGTCGGAGACGCCGTACATGGCGGGCGCCACTGTGCCCGCCAAGGCGACCCGCTACGACTACGGCTACGACTGGTCCACCGTCATCCCGCCCGCCGGCGGCGCGGCCCAGCGCACGTGGAGCGATGCTCAGGGGCGGACCGCGCGGATCGACACCTTCACGGACGCGGCACGCAGCGCGTTCCGGTCGACCACGTACACCTATGACGCGCGCGGCGACCAGACCAAGGCCGAGGACTCGTCCAAGAACGTCTGGTCCTGGACCTACGACGCACTGGGTGAGCAGCTCACGGCCACCGACCCGGACACGGGTACGAGCAGCACCACGTACGACGTGCTCGGTCGGCCCGAGACGACCACGGACAGCAGACAGAACACGGTCTGGACGAAGTACGACGAGCTCGGCCGCACGACCGAGCAGCGCAAGAACTCCTCCACCGGCGAGCTGCTGACCTCGGCCACGTACGACACGGTCATCGGCGGCCTCGGCCTGCCGGCCACCACCACCCGCTACACGGACGGGCTGCCCTACACCAGCACGGTCACCGGGTACACCCCGGAGTACGACCCGACCGGCACCAAGTTGACGCTGCCGGCGACGATCGCAGCGCAGTACGGATTGCAGGAGACGTACGCCTACACGTACGAGTACAGCAAGTCCGGCCAGCTGCAGTCGGCTTCGCTTCCGGCGGCGGGCGGTCTCTCCCCGGAGAAGATCGTCACCCGGTACAACGAGGACGGCCTCCCGGTCTCCACGTCGGGCATCGACTGGTACAACGCGGACACCGACTACAGCGTCTACGGCCAGGTCCTGCGCGCGGTCACCGGCGAGAACCCCAACCGGGTGTGGACGACCAACCTGTACGACGAGCGCACCGGTGAGCTGACCAAGGCGTACACCGACCGCGAGTCCATCAGCGACACCTCCACGGTCCTCGGTCACCGGGTCAACGTCCGTTCCTACGGATACGACCAGGCCGGCAACGTCACCAAGATCGAGGACGCGGTCGACTCCAAGACCGACCGTCAGTGCTTCACCTACGACGCGATCGGCCAGCTCACCCAGGCGTGGACGGCCTCCGACACGGCCTGCGCGGTGACCTCCACCGGCACACCGAGTGCGCCGACCATCGGCGCGGACGGCGACGGGTACAGCAAGTCGTACACCTACGACGTGATGGGCAACCGCAAGACCGAGGTCGACCACTACCTCGGCGCCCCCGGCACCACCACCACGGCGCCGGACGCGACGAAGGACGCCTCCACCTCCTACACCTACGGCAAGGCGGACGGCACCCAGCCGCACACCCTGACCGGGATGTCGTCCACCCATCTGACGGACGCGGGTGCCAAGGTCACCGAGGCCTCGACCCGTACGTACGACGAGGCGGGCAACACCGAGACCCGGACCGACGGCGGCGACGAGCAGGGCCTGACCTGGACCTGGGACGGCCGGCTGGAGTCGGTCACCGGCTTCGGCGAGAGCGGCGCCGGCGCCTGGGTGGGCCTGTCCGGGAAGTGCATCGACCTGGCGTCCAGTTCCACGGTCGCGGGCACGGCGCTTCAGATCTACGGGTGCAACGGCACCCGTGCGCAGCAGCTGAGGATCGAGGGCGCCACGCCCACAGACTCGTCCAAGGGCGCTCTGAAGGTCCTCCAGCAGTGCGCGGAGCCCAAGGGCGGCGCCACTGCCGACGGCACGGCCGTCGTGATCGGCACGTGCACGGGGGCCGCGGCCCAGCAGTGGACGGCGGTCGAGTCCGGTCACAAGCTCAAGCACGTCGCGTCCGGCAAGTGCCTGGTCGTCCCCGGGGCCAACACGGCCGCGGGCACCGACCTGACGCTCGGCACCTGTGACACGAACGGGGCCGCGCAATCGTGGGCCCCGGCCGACGAGACGAAGTACGTCTACGGCCCGTCCGGTGAGCGGCTGATGGCGGTCACCGCGAGCACCCGCACCCTCTACCTCGGCGAGGCCACCGTCTCGGTGAACGTGGACGGGACGCCGAACTACTCGGAGCGCTACTACCAGCAGGCCGGCGGCCCTGTGGTGATGCGGTTCAAGAAGGACGGCGGCGCGGATCAACTGTCGATGCAGGTGACCGACCAGAACGGCACCGCCTACATCAACGTCAAGCTCGATGCCGGCAACGCGGTGAAGTTCGACAAGACCGACCCGTTCGGCGTCAGCCGCAAGGAGAACGCCACCTGGCTCTCCCACAAGGGCTACATCGGCGGCGACGACGACAGCTCCACCGGCCTGATCCACCTCGGGGCGCGTGAGTACGACCCCGAGACCGGCCGCTTCATCTCCGCCGACCCTGTCCTCGACCTGAACGACCCCGTCCAGATGAACGGGTACGTCTACTGCGAGAACAACCCGGTCACCTTCGCCGACCCGAGCGGCATGATCATGGAATCAGTCGGCGGCAGCGGTGTCGGCGGTGGCTCGGGAGAGACGGCCGAGGAGGCCTGGGCCAACAAGCAACTGCACACCTCGATGCGCGACATCATCGTCAGCGTCGGCTGGTCGGTGTTCAAGGGGCTTGTCGGTTTGGACGACCTGGAGTCGTGCTTCTCCCGCGGGGATCTCTGGGCCTGCGGATCACTGGTTCTGAGCGGTGTCCCCGCCCTCGGAGTCCTCAAGAGGATGAAGAGTGTTTATCGAGCCATCGACAGGGTCGCCGGCGCGATCAATGCCTGGCGCAAGGCCCAGGCGAAGGCGCGGGAAATCATCGCGGCTGCGAAGAGGGCGCGTGAGCTGGCCCGGAAGGCCGCCGAGCTGAAGAAGGCGCTGGCCAAGCAAGCCGCACAGTTGAAGAAGGTCGCTGAGCAAGGATTCACTCGTGGACTGAAGAAGGGTGCCGAGAAGACTGGGAACATCGTTCAGAAGAGCAAAAAGATAACGGCCAAGAGTGTCGAGAAAGTAAAGAGCGTCTTCAGGAAGGATGGCTGTAAGACGCCGAACAGCTTCGTTGCCGGAACCCAAGTCCTGATGGCTGACGGCTCCACGAAGTCGATCGAGAAGGTCAAGAACGGTGACGAGGTTCTCGCCACCGACCCCGAGACCGGTGAGACGACCTCCGAAGTCGTCACCGCCGAGATCACGGGCGAGGGCCTCAAGCACCTCGTCAAGGTCACCATCGACACCGACGGCGACAAGGGCGACAAGGCGGCCTCCGTCACGGCGACGGACAACCACCCCTTCTGGGTGGAGGCCGTAGGAAAGTGGCTCGACGCCGACGACCTGAAGCCCGGTGAATTGCTGCGCACGAGCGCCGGTACCTATGTCCAGGTCACCGCGATCGACCGCTGGACGGCACAGGACGCCAAGGTCCACAACCTCACCGTCAACGATCTCCACACGTACTATGTGGTGGCAGGCGCCACGTCAGTCCTGGTTCACAACTGCAATACCAGGCCTGATGGACCCGATCCCGACGGAAATATCGTCTACCGTGCGCTGGCTGAGAATGATGACGCTGCAATGGGATTGGCGGCCAGGGATCCCAGCAATGCAGGGGTCAGTCCTCTGTCGCATGTTGCCGGAAAGAAGCTGACGCCATGGATTTCGACAACCAAGAACCCCAGCATTGCATTCGATAAGTACAACCAAGGTCATGGGGTGGTTGCGATCGACCTGAGGCGAATTCCGAATAGCTACGTGGATATCTCCTCTGGCCCGTTCCCGTCGAGCAGGAGGCACAGCGCCTACGCCAGGAAGGACTCAGAAGTTTTGGTCTGGCAGACTATCCCGGCGGAAGCGATCGTCGGACACTGGCCGGGAGGGTGAGGATGGATGACTTGCTGGAACTTCTAGACGAAGCATGGGATGACGAGTCTGGATTTCTTGGGAAGCTTCGGTCTGGGGAGTTTGATCTCGATGCTGGCGAAGCATACGTAGCGCTACTTTCTCGAATTCCTCCGATCGGTGAGAATGTGGAAGCGAGACTCGTGCAACTCATCTGGTTCGCTCCCATGTTCATCGAGTGGCAAATTGAGCGAGCCACCAAGAGCGAGGATGAGCTTAGGCAGCTAACTCGCATTGCGACTCAGGTGCAGGAGGCGGTATCTAGCGTTCTCGGGATTCCGTAATTCGCTTCACTGCTTCGGGCTTGCAAGTAAGTACCAGGCAGTGAAGGGAAATGCTGCGGAAAATGTCAACCAGGGAGCCCTGCCGGACGCAGTCCGGCAGGGCTCCCTGGACGTTTGGCGACAACGCCGACGGCAATGCGAGCGAATGGCAGGGCACTTCCACGCGCACCCGCGGAAGGATTATTTGGAAGATGGTGGATGCGTGTAGGCTGGCGAAAATGGATGTCATTAATGGATCTTCTCCTTGAGGGTGGATGTGGCACTGTTGAGTTTCGATGTGACGGAGACGGTTGGTACGTCAGCGGGCATGTTTGCCCTGTGGCAGCTCTCCCGCTTCGCCAGAGTGGTCGACTTGTATGAGTGGGAAGGAGAGGTCGCGGACGAGGACAGCCTTTCCGGAGCCATCGCGGAGGGTGTCCTGGTGCCCGTCAATATCGGCGGTGACGGCGCGTACTAGTTCACCGTTCGTGGAGTCGCAGCGCTTGACAGTCTCACAGAGCGCGAGATGCAGTACCGTCTCGTTTCGTCGCAGCCCTACCTGCTGGTTTCTGATGGCCTGGTGGCGCTGGGTGGGCTTGAGGCGGTCGGAGAGTACAGCGGTGCTGACCGGCTTCGGATCCCGCTCGATCCGGGAAGATACGCGGTCCAGGTTCACCTGATCGACTGGAAGGCTGAGTCTGGCGCACTCGACGCCAACGGGAAGCCGGGTGACAACGCCCTGGGGGATTTCGTGATCGAGATCTGCCGGGAGTCCCCCGGGGGCGGCCGTGAATACCGGAAGAGTTAGTCACGTTCACCAGGTGAGAATGCCCTCTCGGGGGTCTGCCGTAGGCCTTTAAGGCTGTCCCGCCAGGAGTTTCGGGACAGTCTTGAGTTCCGCCGACGTTGTTGGCGGATTCGAGGGCGCGCGTGACGTCGGCCTTCAGGGCCCGGTTGTGGTCTCGAAGGCCGACGTTTTCGTTCGGGATGGGGCGGGTGTCTTATACAGCCGAGCGAGCCGGGTGAGATCCCGGCGGAGACAGTGCGGGTGGCGCGAGCCGCGCTTCCGAAAGGGAGCCTGGCGATCCCGGCTCGTGGCCAGCTGGGGTGCTGTTCCCGACGTGCAGTTCAAGGTTTTGTTCACGGCGCAGGGAGAACCAGCCTGGTCGCGGTAGTGGACTGCCCACCGCTGAGCGGTGGTGGGCGAGACCCGGAAGCGCTCGGCGGCTCGCCGCGGCGGCGCTGGCCGTCGTCCACGGTGCAGCGAGTCCAGACGTAGATGTCGGGACTCGGGCAGGGGCACGTTTACGGTGGGGCGCGAGGGCCTGCTCGCCGGTCGCGCAGATGCCGCAATCCACACCGAACCCATAAGGCCTTCACTCGTCCAAGATTCCCGAGCCGTGGAATCCGTCACCAACCTCCGTGGACAGAACACCTGGTGGCACGGCGCACCGCGGTGCGCTCACATGACGGTGGCGGCGCCGAGCGGATCGGGACTCGTGCCCCGGACGCCCGTGCCGGGGGCGGGGTCAGGTCCGTCCCGCGTCGAATCTGGCCCGACTGGCCTCGACGGCCGGCCCGTGGTCCACCGCCCACTCCGCCAGCGCCACCGCCGGACCGATCAGGGTCCGCCCCCGGTCCGTGAGCTCGTACTCGACCCGGGGCGGGACCTCCGGGTAGGACGTCCGGTGCACCAGGCCGTCGCGCTCCAGGTTGCGCAGGGTGCGGGTGAGCATGCGCTGGGAGATGCCGGGGACGCGGTGCTGGAGTTCGCCGAAGCGGAGGCGTTCGCCGTCGAGGACGGCCACGACCAGCAGGGACCAGCGGTCGCCGATGCGGTCCAGGAGGCCCCGGACCGTCCGGCCGCCGTCGCCGCGGATGAGGCAGGAGCCGCGGTTCTTCGACATGGGCAACCGTCCTCTTCTCCGCTCACGCACACCGGTGTGCCTTTTGTACGCGCCTCGGCCCGCGCCCATCATGTGGGTCCGCACCGGTCTGCCCACCATCATGACGGAGGACGAGGATGGACATCGCGTACTGGATCGTCGCAGCGCTTCTGGCGGTCTTCTACCTCTACGCCGGAGGCAAGAAGGTCGCGCAGAGCAAGGAACAGCTCGCGCCCATGATGGGCTGGGTGGACACCGTGCCGATGGGGGCGGTCCGGGGGATCGGGGTCGTCGAGATCCTCGGCGCCGCCGGGCTGATCCTGCCGCCGCTCACCGGGATCGCCCCCGTCCTCGCGCTGGTAGCCGCGCTCGGCCTGGTCGTACTCCAACTCCTCGCGGGCGCCCTGCACCTGTCCCGGGGCGAGGTCGAGGAGACCGGGCTCAACGCGGCGCTGATCGTGCTCGCCGCCGTGACCGCCTGGCTCGCCGCCGCGCGCTGAGCCCCGCCCCACGCGCGCCGCCGCACGCTGAGGCCGGTGCGGGACGCCCCGCCCCCCACGCCCACCCGTTCCGTAACCCCCGCCCTGACCGCCTCTCCCGCCTTATCGTGCCGACATGTGTGGAATCGTGGGTTATGTCGGATCACAGTCGGCGCAGGACGTCGTCGTCGCGGGGCTGAAGCGGCTGGAGTACCGGGGGTACGACTCCGCCGGGGTCGCCGTACTGGCGGACGGGGCGGGCGGCACGGCCGGGAGGCTGGCCAGTGCCCGCAAGGCGGGGAAGCTCGTCAACCTGGAGAAGGAGCTGAAGGACCGGCCGCTCCCCGCCGGGCCCACCGGCATCGGGCACACCCGGTGGGCGACGCACGGGGCGCCGACGGACGCCAACGCGCATCCGCACCTGGACAACGCGGGCAAGGTCGCGGTGGTGCACAACGGGATCATCGAGAACTTCGCCACGCTGCGCACCGAGCTGACCCGGCGCGGGCACGACCTCACCTCGGACACCGACACCGAGGTGGTGGCGCACCTGCTGGCCGAGGAGTTCGAGGCGGGCAGCGGGCTGGCCGAGTCGATGCGGCGGGTCTGCCGGCGCCTGGAGGGCGCGTTCACCCTGGTCGCCGTGCACGCGGACGAGCCGGACACCGTCGTCGGCGCGCGGCGCAACTCGCCGCTGGTGGTGGGGGTCGGGGACGGGGAGGCGTTCCTCGCCTCGGACGTCGCCGCGTTCATCGCGCACACCCGGGACGCCGTCGAGCTCGGCCAGGACCAGGTGGTCGAGGTGCGCCGGGACCGGGTGACCGTCACCGGGTTCGACGGTACGCCCGCCGAAGTGCGCGGCTACCACGTCGACTGGGACGCCTCCGCCGCCGAGAAGGGCGGGTACGACTCCTTCATGCTCAAGGAGATCGCCGAGCAGCCCCGGGCCGTCGCCGACACCCTCCTCGGGCGGATCGACGGCGAGGGCGCGTTGACCCTGGACGAGGTGCGGCTGCCGCCGAGCGTGCTGCGGGAGATCGACAAGGTGGTCGTGGTGGCGTGCGGCACCGCGTACCACGCGGGTCTGATCGCGAAGTACGCCATCGAGCACTGGACCCGGCTGCCCTGCGAGACCGAGCTGGCCAGCGAGTTCCGCTACCGCGACCCGATCCTCTCGCCGAACACCCTGGTCGTGGCGATCTCGCAGTCCGGCGAGACGATGGACACCCTCATGGCGCTCCGGCACGCCCGGGAGCAGGGCGCGCACGTGCTCGCCATCTGCAACACCAACGGCTCGACCATCCCGCGCGAGTCCGACGCCGTCCTCTACACGCACGCCGGGCCCGAGGTCGCGGTCGCCTCCACCAAGGCGTTCCTCACCCAGCTCGTCGCCTGCTACCTGGTCGCGCTCTACCTCGGGCAGGTCAGGGGCACGAAGTTCGGCGACGAGATCCGTACGGTCGTCCGCCAGCTCTCCGACATCCCCGACGCCGTCGAACACGTCCTCGCCGCCATGGAGCCCGTCCGCGAACTGGCCCGCTCCCTCGCGCACAAGGACACCGTGCTCTTCCTCGGCCGTCACGTCGGCCACCCGGTGGCGCTGGAAGGGGCGTTGAAGCTCAAGGAACTCGCGTACATGCACGCCGAGGGGTTCGCGGCGGGGGAGTTGAAGCACGGGCCGATCGCGCTGATCGAGCAGGACCTGCCGGTCGTCGTCGTCGCGCCGTCCCCGCGCGGGCGGTCCGTCCTCCACGACAAGATCGTCTCCAACATCCAGGAGATCCGCGCCCGGGGCGCCCGCACCATCGTCGTCGCGGAGGAGGGCGACGAGACCGTCGCCCCGTACGCCGACCACCTCATTACGATTCCACCGACGCCTACGCTGCTTCAGCCCCTGGTCGCCACGGTCCCGTTGCAGGTCTTCGCCTGCGAACTCGCGACGGCCCGGGGCAACGAGGTGGACCAGCCGCGCAACCTGGCGAAGTCCGTGACCGTGGAGTAGCAGAGGAACGAGGGTGGGCCCGTGATCATCGGGGTCGGGATCGATGTGGCCGAGATCGCGCGTTTCGACGCCGCGCTGGAACGTACGCCCCAGATGGCCGAGCGGCTCTTCCTCGACCGGGAGCTGCTGCTGCCCGGCGGCGAGCGGCGCGGCATCGCCTCGCTCGCCGCCCGGTTCGCCGCGAAGGAGGCCGTCGCCAAGGCGCTCGGGGCGCCCGGCGGCCTCCTCTGGACCGACTGCGAGGTCTGGGTCGAGGAGAGCGGGCAGCCCCGCCTCCGCGTCACCGGCACGGTCGCCGCCCGCGCCGAGGCCCTGGGCGTCCGCAGCTGGCACATCTCGCTCAGCCACGACGCGGGGGTGGCGTCCGCCATGGTGGTCGCCGAAGGTTGAGAGGGTGGGCCGGGGCTTGTGCGGGCGGGCGTACGGGTACGTGTGAGCCGACCCGCCGAATGATCGTTTCCCGGACCCGTTCCTCCCGGTACGGGACCGCTCCTCCTGACCCGCGAAGGGCTGACCGATGCGTACCGCTTACAGCGTGGAGACCGTACGGGCCGCCGAGCAGGCCCTGATGGCGCGGCTGCCCGAAGGCGCCCTGATGCAGCGGGCCGCCGCCGGGCTCGCGGTCGCCTGCGGGGACCTCCTCCGGCGCAACGGCCGGGTGTACGGGTCCCGGGTGCTGCTCCTCGTCGGCAGCGGCGCCAACGGCGGCGACGCCCTGTACGCGGGCGCCCGGCTGGCCCGGCGCGGGGCGGGCGTCAGCGTCCTGCTCACCGCGCCCGGCCAGGCCCACGCGGGCGGGCTCGCCGCGCTCCGCGCGGCCGGGGGCCGGGTGCTGGAGCGTCCCGAGGAGGCCGGGATCGTGGACCTCGTGGTGGACGGGATCACCGGCATCGGCGGCCGGGGCGGGCTGCGCCCGGAGGCCGCCGCGCTGGTGAAGGCGGTCACCGAGGGGCACGGGGCGCCGGTCCTCGCCGTGGACCTGCCCAGCGGGGTGGAGGCGGACAGCGGTGAGGTGCGCGGCGCGGCGGTACGCGCCGACGCCACCGTCACCTTCGGCGCGTACAAGCCCGGCCTGCTCGTCGACCCCGGCGCCGAACGGGCGGGCGGGCTGCGGCTCGTCGACATCGGCCTCGGCCCGGAGCTGCCGGAGACCCCGGACCTGGAGGCGCTCCAGTTCGCGGACGTGGCGGCGCTGCTGCCGCTGCCGGGCGCCGAGAGCGACAAGTACGGCCGGGGCGTCGTCGGGGTGGTCGCCGGTTCCGAGCGCTACCCGGGCGCGGCGGTCCTCGCCGTCGCCGGGGCGCTGCGCGGCGGCGCCGGGGCGGTGCGGTACGCCGGTCCGGGCGGGGAGACGGTGATCGCCCGGTTCCCCGAGACCCTGGTGCACGAGGGGCGGCCCTCGCAGGCGGGCCGGGTGCAGTCCTGGGTGGTCGGCCCCGGGCTCGGCGACGGGCGGGCGGCCACCGCCGCCGTCGAGGACGTGCTCGCCACGGACGTGCCGGTGCTGGTGGACGCGGACGGGCTGCGGCTGATGGACGGCGACGCCGTGCGCTCCCGCTCGGCGGCCACCGTCCTCACCCCGCACGCCGGGGAGGCCGCCGCCCTGCTGGGCGTGGAGCGCGCGGAGGTGGAGGCGGGCAGGCTCGCCGCCGTACGCGAGCTGGCCGCCCGCTACCGCGCCACGGTCCTGCTCAAGGGGTCCACCACGCTGATCGCGGAGACCGGCGACACGCCCGTACGGGTGAACCCGACCGGCACCGCGTGGCTCGCCACGGCGGGAAGCGGGGACGTGCTCTCCGGGCTGATCGGCTCGCTGCTCGCGGCCGGCCTCGCCCCCCGCGACGCGGCCTCGGTCGGCGCCCACCTGCACGGCCTCGCCGGGCGCCACGGCGCGGACGGGGCGCCCGTCTCCGCGCAGGACATCGCCGAGGGCATCCCGGCCGCCTGGCGCGACGTACGCAGGGGCTGAGCGTGCGGGGCCCGCCCGCCGGGACCACCCTGGAACGGGAGGCGGTACGCATGAGCGGTGCGATCGACGGCAGCGGCATCCGGGTCCGCAGGGTCTACGACCCGCCCGAGCCGCGCGCGGACGGCATCCGGGTGCTGGTCGACCGGCTCTGGCCGCGCGGGGTCTCCAAGGAGCGGGCCGCCGTCGACCGGTGGCTGAAGGACATCACCCCCTCGAACGAGCTGCGCGGCTGGTACCACCAGGACCGCTCCGGCGCCCGGCACGACGCGTTCGTCGACCGCTACCGCGCCGAACTCGACGACTCCGCGCACGCCGAGTCGGTCGCCCTCCTGCTGAGCCTGCTGGACGGGGACACCCCGGTGACCCTGCTGACCTCCGTCAAGGACATCGGAGCCAGCCATGTGCCGGTGCTGGCCGAGTACCTGGAGCACGCGCGGGCCCACCGGCCGGACGACGGCTGACGGGGATCGGAGGCCTCCCGTCCGGACCCGGCACGAGCCCGGCGAGAGGAACCGGGCCCCGCGCCGGGCTCCCGGGTGCCGACCTGGGAGGGCCCGCGACCTGAGACACTGGCCGCGATGAACGAGAAAGCGTCCTTGAGAGCCCGGGCCGAGATCGACCTCGCCGCACTCCGCGCCAACGTGCGCGAGCTGCGCGCGCGGGCGGGCGGGGCCCAGCTCATGGCCGTGGTGAAGTCCGACGCCTACGGCCACGGCGCCGTGCCCTGCGCGCGCGCCGCGCTCGAAGCCGGCGCGACCTGGCTCGGCACCGCCACCCCGCAGGAGGCCCTGGCCCTGCGGGCGGCCGGTCTCGGCTCCCGGGTCATGTGCTGGCTGTGGACGCCCGGCGGCCCCTGGCGCGAGGCGATCGAGGCCGACATCGACGTCTCCGTCAGCGGACTGTGGGCGCTGCGCGAGGTCGTCGCCGCCGCCGCGGAGGCGGGCCGGACGGCCCGTATCCACCTGAAGGCCGACACCGGGCTCGGCCGCAACGGCTGCCAGCCCGCGGACTGGCCCGAGCTGGTCGCCGAGGCCCGCACCGCCGAGGAGAGCGGGGCCGTCCGCGTCACCGGCCTCTGGTCCCACTTCGCCTGCGCCGACGAGCCCGGCCACCCCTCGATCGCCGCCCAGCTCACGGTCTTCCGCGACATGGTGGCGTACGCGGAGAAGGCCGGGGTGGAGCCCGAGGTCCGGCACATCGCCAACTCCCCGGCCACCCTGACCGTGCCGGAGTCCCACTTCGACCTGGTGCGCACCGGGATCGCCATGTACGGCATCTCGCCCAGCCCCGAGCTGGGCACCCCCGCCGACTTCGGGCTGCGCCCGGTGATGACGCTCTCGGCCTCGGTCGCCCTGGTCAAGCAGGTCCCCGCCGGACACGGCATCAGCTACGGCCACCACTACACGACCCCGGCCGAGACCACCCTCGCCCTGGTGCCGCTCGGGTACGCCGACGGCATCCCGCGCCACGCCTCCGGGCGCGGCCCGGTGCTGGTCGCGGGCCGGGTGCGGACGGTGGCAGGGCGGGTCGCGATGGACCAGTTCGTCGTGGACCTGGAGGGCGACCGCACCGAACCGGGCGCCGAGGCGGTCCTGTTCGGTCCGGGCGACCGGGGCGAGCCGACCGCCGAGGACTGGGCGGTGGCGGCGGACACCATCGCGTACGAGATCGTCACCCGGATCGGTACGCGGGTCCCCCGGGTACACGTCGGCGCGTGAGCACCTTCGGGAAGTACCCCGTGAGCACCTTCGGGAAGTAACCGCCGACGAGCACGGACCACGACCACGGACGAGGAGCGGGCACGGTGAGCGACAGCAGCGCGGGAGCCGCGGGGGACGTGGTGGCGGCGGCTGCCGCGGCCACGGCGGGCGGATGGCGCAGGGCCGGGGTCGCCGGCGCCGCCATAGGAGTCCTCGCGGCGGGTGCGGCGGCCGGGGTCGCGGTGGAGCGGCTGACGGTCGGCCGGGGCATGCGGAAGAGGGCGCGCCTCGCGCTGGACGCCTCCGGGCCGTACGGCGCGCTCCGCGGCACCCCGGGCCAGGCGGTCGCCGACGACGGCACCGCGCTGTACTACGAGATCGACGAGGCCGAACCGGCGGCCGGCGGGAGCGGCGGCCCCACCGGTCCGCGCAAGCGCCGCCTCTTCGGCCGCAAGGCTCCGGGCCCCGTCACCGTCGTCTTCAGCCACGGCTACTGCCTCGCCCAGGACTCCTGGCACTTCCAGCGGGCGGCGCTGCGCGGGCTGGTCCGTACGGTCCACTGGGACCAGCGCAGCCACGGCCGGTCCGCGCGCGGCAGGTCCCAGGCCGACGGGGTGCCGGTCACCATCGACCAGCTGGGCCGGGACCTGAAGGCGGTCATCGACGCGGCGGCCCCCGAGGGGCGCCTCGTGCTGGTCGGGCACTCGATGGGCGGCATGACGATGATGGCGCTGGCCGACCAGTACCCGGAGCTGGTCCGCGACCGGGTCGCCGCCGCCGCGTTCGTCGGCACCTCCAGCGGACGGCTCGGCGAGGTCAGCTTCGGGCTGCCGGTGGCGGGCGTCAACGCGGTGCGCCGGGTGCTCCCCGGGGTGCTGAGGGCGCTCGGTACGCAGACGGAGCTGGTGGAGCGGGGCCGCCGGGCCACCGCGGACCTCTTCGCGGGCCTGATCAAGCGGTACTCCTTCGGCTCCCGGGACGTGGACCCGGCGGTCGCCCGGTTCGCCGAGCGGCTCATCGAGGCGACCCCCATCGACGTCGTCGCGGAGTTCTATCCGGCGTTCACCGAACACGACAAGAGCGCCGCGCTGCCCGTCTTCCGGGACATGCCGGTGCTGATCCTGGCGGGCGACAAGGACCTGGTCACGCCCAGTTCGCACAGCGAGGCCATCGCCGACGTGCTGCCCGACGCGGAGCTGGTCATCGTCCCGGACGCGGGCCACCTGGTGATGCTGGAACACCCCGAGACGGTGACCGACCGGCTCGCGGACCTGCTGGTGCGGATCGGAGCCGTACCCGCTCCGACTAACGTGGTCTGACATGGAAGCACCGCACAACGGCCAGGCCGCCGAGATCGCGGCGGCCCCGGACGCCGTCACCGTACGTATCGCCGTCGAGTCACCCGAGCAGATGACCGAGCTCGGCCGGGAGCTGGCCGGGCTGCTGGCCCCCGGCGACCTGGTGATGCTCACCGGTGAGCTCGGCGCCGGGAAGACGACCCTGACCCGGGGCCTCGGCGAGGGGCTCGGGGTGCGGGGCGCCGTCACGTCCCCCACCTTCGTGATCGCCCGGGTCCACCCCCCGCTGGGCGACGGCCCCGCCCTGGTCCACGTCGACGCCTACCGCCTGGGCGGCGGGCTCGACGAGATGGAGGACCTGGACCTCGACGTGTCGCTGCCGGACTCGGTGGTGGTCGTGGAGTGGGGCGACGGCAAGGTCGAGGAGCTGTCCGACGACCGGCTCCACGTGGTCATCGACCGCGCAACCGGCGACACCGACGACGAACGGCGCGAGGTGACCCTCGCGGGCGTCGGGGCGCGCTGGGCGGACCTGGGGACCCGGATCGGCGGGCACCCGGCCTGAGCCCGGCTTTCTCCGCGCGCGGGGCGTCTTCCTCCGGGGAGGCGCCCCGCAGGTGTGTCCGGGGGTGAAGGGGAGACGGGTTCCCGGGTGGTTTCCGACAAGCTGTCGGTAAAATGTTGCGCGGACGACCCCGCCCGTGGTGGTATGGGGTGGCGAACTGGTTAGGTATACCTAACTACTCCTCCAGCGGAGCCCAGGAGGCATCCATGCCGACGCCCGAGCGAGAAGTCCGGTACCCGTGCCCCTCCGGGGTGCCGATGAAGGATCTGCTCGCGTCGTGTGCGGCGGCCAGCGCCGTGTCGACCCCGCCGTCCGAGGCGCCCGCGGCGCGCGCGGCGGACGACGCCGAGGCGGCGACGGAGGACGACACCGAGCTCCCGGCCACGGTGCACGGAATCAGGCCGCCCGCGCGGTGCGAAGCGGCCTGAGTTCCGGAAGACCCGGTCGGGGAAGCCCGGCTACCGGACGACGACGACCTTCACGGCGACCGTGGCGAACGACCACATCGCGTCGGCGTCCGCCCGCGTCATCCGCACCCCGCCCGTCTTCAGCGTCGGGTCCGGGGTCGGCAGCGAGCCGTCCTGCGCCGCGCTGAAGCCGATCACCGTGTCGTCCACCTCGGTGAACCGCACCACGTGCTCGATCGGCACACCGTCCGAGCCGGTCACCGAGCCGGTGCGGGAGAAGACCGCGTACGAACCCGGCGTGGGGCTGACGCTGCTCGGCACCACCTTGAACGTCCGCGACGCCTTGCCGTCCTCGCCGACCAGCCACACCCGGCGCTCCTTGAGCGCGTACACGACCCGCAGGCCGCTCCCGGACCCGGCCGGCACCGTGAGCGGGTCGACCTCGGGGGCGGGCTTCTTCGCCGACGGCTTCGCGGACGCGGAGGCGGAAGCGCTCGTCGAGGGGGCGGCCACCGAATCCGGGGCGTTCGCCGACGCCTGGTAAGCGAGGAATGCGACCACGGCGACGGCCGCCGCAGTGAGCCCGGCCACGATTCCCGAGCTGCCCCTTGCCACCTGAGCTCCCCTTTCGCATGCGGTCCGCCGCATGCCGCCTGTCGCATGTCGTACAAGGTTTACGTCGTACTCGTGTATCCCGGGTGACGGTAGCAGCAGCCACGGGGCGGACCGGGACGACGTACGGGCGCGATGCCCCGGTCGCCGGAGCCGTAGGCTGTTTGCGTGCTCTTGCTCGCCATGGATACCGCCACCCCCGCCGTCACCGTCGCCCTCCACGACGGCACCTCCGTCGTCGCGGAGTCCGGCCAGGTGGACGCCCGACGCCACGGGGAGCTGCTGCTCCCCACCGTCGACCGCGTCCTCGCCGAGGCCACAACCACCCTCGACGCCGTGACCGGCATCGTCGTGGGCGTCGGCCCCGGCCCGTACACCGGGCTGCGCGTCGGCCTGGTGACCGCCGCGACCTTCGCCTCCGCCCTCTCCGTCCCCGTGCACGGCCTGTGCACCCTGGACGGACTCGCGTACGCCGCCGGGGAGGAAGCCGGGATCACCGGCCCCTTCGCGGTCGCCACGGACGCCCGCCGCAAGGAGGTCTACTGGGCGCGGTACGCGGACCCCCGCACCCGCACCGGCGGCCCCTCCGTCGACCGGCCCGCCGACATCGCCGAGGAGCTGGCCGGCCTCCCCGTCGTCGGCGCCGGAGCGGCCCTCTACCCCGACTTCTTCCCGGACGCGCGCGGCCCCGAGCACGTCTCGGCCGGGGCGCTCGCCGCGCTCGCCGCCGAACGCCTCACCGCGGGCGAGAAGCTGCTCGACCCGCAGCCGCTCTACCTCCGCAGGCCCGACGCGCAGGTCCCGAAGAACTACAAGGTGGTCACCCCCAAGTGACCGTCCCGACCGCTGAACTGCGCGAGATGCGCTGGTGGGACATCGAACCGGTGCTGGAGCTCGAACACGAGCTCTTCCCCGACGACGCCTGGTCGGCCGGGATGTTCTGGTCCGAGCTCGCCCACGCCCGGGGCCCGCACGCCACCCGGCGCTACGTCGTCGCCGAGGAACCCGCCACCGGGCGGATCGTCGGCTACGCCGGACTCGCCGCCGCGGGTGACCTCGCCGACGTGCAGACCATCGGCGTCACCCGCGACCACTGGGGCGGCGGCCTCGGCTCGGAACTCCTCACCGACCTGCTGAAGCACGCCACCGCCTTCGAATGCGCCACCGTGCTGCTCGAAGTCCGGGTCGACAACACCCGCGCCCAGAAGCTCTACGAACGCTTCGGCTTCGAGCCGATCGGCTTCCGGCGCGGCTACTACCAGCCGGGCAACATCGACGCACTCGTCATGCGCCTCCACGTACAAGGAACAGAGAATGGCTGATGGCAATGGCTGACGAACCGCTCGTACTCGGCATCGAGACCTCCTGCGACGAGACCGGCGTCGGCATCGTGCGCGGCACCACCCTCCTCGCCGACGCCGTCGCGTCCAGCGTGGACACCCACGCCCGGTTCGGCGGAGTCGTCCCCGAGATCGCCTCCCGCGCCCACCTGGAGGCGATGGTCCCCACCATCGAGCGCGCCCTGAAGACGGCCGGGGTCAGCGCCCGGGACCTGGACGGCATCGCCGTCACCGCCGGTCCGGGCCTCGCCGGAGCGCTCCTCGTCGGCGTCTCGGCCGCCAAGGCGTACGCGTACGCGCTGAACAAGCCGCTCTACGGCGTCAACCACCTGGCCTCGCACATCTGCGTCGACCAGCTGGAGCACGGCCCGCTGCCCGAACCGACGATGGCCCTGCTGGTCAGCGGCGGCCACTCCTCGCTGCTGCTCGCCCCCGACATCACCAGCGACGTACGGCCGCTGGGCGCCACCATCGACGACGCGGCGGGCGAGGCCTTCGACAAGATCGCCCGCGTGCTGGACCTCGGCTTCCCCGGCGGCCCGGTCATCGACCGGCTGGCCAAGGAGGGCGACCCCAAAGCCATCGCGTTCCCGCGCGGCCTGACCGGCTCCCGCGACCCCGCGTACGACTTCTCCTTCTCCGGCCTCAAGACCTCGGTCGCCCGCTGGATCGAGGCGAAGCGCGCGGCCGGCGAGGAGGTGCCGGTGCGCGACGTGGCGGCGTCCTTCCAGGAGGCCGTGGTCGACGTGCTGACCCGCAAGGCCGTCCGTGCCTGCAAGGACGAGGGCGTCGACCACCTGATGATCGGCGGAGGCGTCGCGGCCAACTCCCGGCTCCGCGCGCTGGCCCAGGAACGCTGCGAGCGCGCCGGAATCCGGCTCCGGGTACCCCGCCCCGGACTCTGCACCGACAACGGCGCGATGGTCGCGGCCCTCGGCGCCGAGATGGTCGCCCGCAACCGGCCCGCCTCCGACTGGGAGCTGTCCGCCGACTCCTCGCTGCCGGTGACCGACCCGCACGTACCGGGCGCCCAGCACGGCCACGCCCACGATCACGCCCACGATCACGACCACGTGCACGAGATCAGCAAGGACAACCTGTACTCATGACCGTCGCGCTGATGTGGGAGGCCCGCGCCACCGACGGGCGGGGCGCGGAACTGCTGGAGTGGGCCCGCGCCCGGACCGGCGAACTCGCCCGCACCCCGCTCCGGACCGAGCTGCTGCGCGCCCCGCAGGACCGGGTGCTGGTGATCACCTGGTGGCCGGGGGAGTACGGCGACCGGCTGCCGGAGCTCCCCGAGCCCGACGAGCGGCTGATCACCCGCGCGGTGCACCGCTGGCGCTTCGAGTCGCTGGGGCCGGCCGACTCCTGACGGACAAATCTCCTCCGGGGCCGCCGCCGTACGGGCGGCGGCCCCGCGTGTCCGATGAGTTCCGGCCACCCGCCGGGTCTACCTTCCAGAGCCCCGGACCGGTGACCGGGCCCGGGCCGAGCGGGACCCCTGGAGGAGAAGACCATGCAGAAGATCACCCCCTGTCTCTGGTTCGACGGCCGGGCCGCCGAGGCCGCCGACTTCTACGTCTCCGTCTTCGGCGGCGACTCGCGCGTCCTGGAGACCAGCCACTACCCGGAGGGCTCCCCGGGCGAGGCCGGCGCCGTGATGACCGTCCGCTTCCGGCTCGCGGACCAGGAGTACATGGGCCTCAACGGCGGACCCGCCTTCCACTTCACCGAGGCCGTCTCGCTCTCCGTGGACTGCGCGGACCAGGCCGAGGTGGACCGGCTGTGGGCGGCGCTCACCGAGGGCGGCGAGGAGAGCCAGTGCGGCTGGCTCAAGGACAGGTTCGGGCTGTCCTGGCAGATCGTGCCGCGCGCGCTTCCCGACATCCTCGGCGGCCCCGACCGCGACCGCGCCGACCGCGCCATGAAGGCGATGATGGGCATGGGCAAGCTCGACGTGGAGACGCTGCTCAACGCCTGAGGGCCGACCGACGTGTGCTGCTGACACCCCCGGCCCCCGGCGCAGGGCTGATCAGACCGCCGGGCGGAAGGGCCGGCCGACCAGCATGGTCGGGGCACCGGCGACCCGGGTCAGCAGGACCGTCGCGGAGTTCGGCCCCGCGAGCTTCATCCGGCGCCGCACCTCCTCCGGCTCCACCGCGGAACCGCGCTTCTTCACCGTCAGCACCCCCACCTCCCGCTCCCGCAGCAGCGCCTTCAGCCGCTTCATGTTGAACGGCAGCTGGTCGGTGATCTCGTACGCGGAGGTGTACGGGGAGGAGTAGGGCTCGTCGCTGGTGACGTAGGCGATCGTCTCGTCGATCAGCCGCCCGTCGCACCGGGCCACGATGTCGGCGACCAGGCTGGCGCGGATCACGGCGCCGTCCGGCTCGTACAGATAGCGGCCGACCGGGCCCACCGGCGGGGCCGGCAGCGGGGAGCGGGTCGCGAGGGTGGCGCCGGACGGCAGCAGGGTCGCCCGGTAGGAACCGGCCTCGAAGCCCTCGCCGTACCAGAGCACCGCCTCCTTCACGTCCCCGCCGTCCGAGATCCACTCGGCCTCGGCCTCCGGGCCGATCGCCTCGTGCGGGATGCCCGGCGCGATCTTCAGGGCGGCGCGCGGGGCCTTCAGCGCGGCGGCGGTCGCCCAGGAGAGCGGCGGCGAGTACGCCTCCGGGTCGAAGATCCGGCCGCGCCCGCCGCGCCGGGCCGGGTCGACGAAGACCGCGTCGTACCCGGCGGTGTCGACGCCGGTCACGTCGGCGCACCGCACCTCGATCAGTCCGGCGAGGCCGAGCGCCTCGGCGTTGGCGCGGGTCACCTCGGCGGTGAGCGGGTCGCGGTCGACGGCCAGCACCGCGATGCCCGCGCGGGCCAGCGCGATCGCGTCGCCGCCGATGCCGCAGCACAGGTCCGCCACCCGCCGCACCCCGCCCAGCGCCGCGAACCGCCCGGCGCGGTAGGTGGCGACGGATGTACGGGTCGCCTGCTCGACGCCGTCGGGCGTGAAGAACATCCGGTACGCGTCCTCGGCGCCGAACTTCGCCACCGCCCGCTGTCGCAGCCGGGCCTGCCCCAGCGCGGCCGACACCAGGCCCGGCGCGTGGTCGCGGCGCAGCCGGGTGGCGGTGGCCAGCTCGCGCGCCGGGTCGTGGTCCCGCAACTCGTCCAGGAGGGCGGCGCCTTCGGGCGTACGCAGGGCGGCGAAGGAGGCGAGCGGGTCGGCGGGGCCGTCACCGGCGGGCAGAGGTGCGTTCACCCGTCCCATTGTGGGCCAGTGGGCGGCGACGGCTTCCCCGGGCTGCGCGGCCGGGCGTCCCCCGGCTTCCCCGGGTGTGCGCGGCCGGATGTCCCCCGGCTTCCCCGGGTGTGCGTGGCCCCGGCCGGGCTGTGCGCCAGGCGGGGGACGCGGCCGGACGGGCGGCGGTGTCGGGACGGGGGGCCGGGGGCGGGCTGGCAGGATGCGGCGCCATGCAACCAGTACGACAAAAGGAAAAAAGCACAATGAAGCGGCTCGGATCCGGCACGGTCGCGCTGGCGGCCCTGCTGGGCGCCGCCCTCGCCGCCGGTTGCTCCGGCGGCGACCACCCCTCCCACCCGGGCGCGGCGGGTGCGGGCGGCCGGGCGGCGGCCGGAGCGGCCCCGCAGGCGGGACCGGCCGGCGCCCTCGTCTCCTACGCCGAACAGCTGAAGCGGCGCCAGGCGCAGCGGGTCGCCCTCGCGAAGAAGTGGGGGCTGGCCGAGGTCCCGCTGGTGGCCCCCGCGCCGCCCGCCGAGAAGCCGGAGATCACCAGCCGCGAGGGGTTCGAGGTCGACGACGGCGAGGACCTGCCGCAGGTCTTCACGACCGTCCCCACCGATCAGCGGATCGTCTTCCTCACCATCGACGACGGGGCCGAGAAGGACCCCGAGCTGATCCGGATGATGGACGAGCTGAAGATCCCGTACACCGCCTTCCTCAGCGACTACCTCGCGAGCGAGGACTACGGCTACTTCGCCGCGATGCAGAAGAAGGGCGTCACCCTCAACAACCACACCCTCACCCACCCCTATCTGCCCGGGCTCTCCTACGCCGAGCAGAAGAAGGAGATCTGCGACCAGCAGGACCGGATCGAGAAGCACTTCGGCAAGCGGCCGGTGCTCTTCCGGCCGCCGTACGGCAACTACAACCGCGACACCCTCGTCGTCGCCAAGTCCTGCGGGATCAAGGCCGTGCCGCTGTGGGCGGAGGAGGCGTTCCCCGACCACATGGACTGGCGGGAGTGGGACCGGGACCTGCACCCCGGCGACATCGTCCTGACCCACTTCCAGGGGCCCGCGCAGTGGAAGGGGACCATGGCCGACATGGTCCGCAACGTCATGAAGGTCATCACGGAGAAGGGGTACGCGGTAGCCCGGCTGGAGGACTACGTCTGATCCGCGGGCGGGGGCGCGGCGGTGAGGGCGGGGGGCGCACCGGCCGCCCCGGTCAGTACGGGCACCGTCGCCCGGAACGGCGTGTACCGCCGCCGCGTTGTCCCTGCGGGCGCCCGATCGAGACCCGCCCGGCACGGCGTCACGGCGCGCACTCCGGCGCGCGTCCCGGCACGCTCCCCGGGCCGCGTGTCGCCCGGCCGGTCCGTCCCGGCGGGCGTCCCGCGCCACGCACGGGTACGGAATTGGCACTCCGCTTGACCGAGTGCTAATCGCGGTCATAGTCTCGGTGCTGGCACTCCCCCCTGGAGAGTGCCAGCAGTACCGCGCGACAGGGCAGGTCCGGCACCCGCGACGACGGATCCGGCCCGGCGCGACCCCAGACTGTTAAACCCCGTGAGATCTCCGAAGGGGGAGACCGGATCGTGTCGACCACCAGCTCCAAGGTTGCGATCAAGCCGCTCGAGGACCGCATTGTGGTCCAGCCGCTCGACGCCGAGCAGACCACGGCTTCCGGCCTGGTCATTCCGGACACCGCCAAGGAGAAGCCCCAGGAGGGCGTCGTCCTGGCCGTGGGCCCGGGCCGCTTCGAGAACGGCGAGCGCCTTCCGCTCGACGTCAAGACCGGCGATGTCGTCCTGTACAGCAAGTACGGCGGCACCGAGGTGAAGTACAACGGCGAGGAGTACCTCGTCCTCTCGGCCCGCGACGTCCTCGCGATCATCGAGAAGTAATTCACCCACTTTTGCTGTCTGTTCTGCGCCCCTGGCCCCCTGCGACATAACAAGCCGGGTGGCTGGGGGCGCAGTTCGTTCGAGAGGGAAAACAGCCCATGGCGAAGATTCTGAAGTTCGACGAGGACGCCCGTCGCGCCCTTGAGCGCGGCGTCAACAAGCTTGCCGACACGGTCAAGGTGACGATCGGCCCCAAGGGCCGCAACGTCGTCATCGACAAGAAGTTCGGCGCGCCCACCATCACCAACGACGGTGTCACCATCGCGCGCGAGGTCGAGATCGACGACCCGTTCGAGAACCTCGGTGCCCAGCTGGTGAAGGAGGTCGCCACCAAGACCAACGACGTCGCCGGTGACGGCACCACCACCGCCACCGTCCTCGCCCAGGCGCTCGTCCGCGAGGGTCTGCGCAACGTCGCCGCGGGTGCCTCCCCGGCCGCCCTGAAGAAGGGCATCGACGCCGCGGTCAAGGCCGTGTCCGAGGAGCTCCTCGCGACCGCCCGTCCGATCGAGGACAAGTCCGACATCGCCGCCGTGGCCGCGCTCTCCGCGCAGGACCCGCAGGTCGGCGAGCTCATCGCGGACGCGATGGACAAGGTCGGCAAGGACGGCGTCATCACCGTCGAGGAGTCCAACACCTTCGGCCTGGACCTCGAGTTCACCGAGGGCATGGCCTTCGACAAGGGCTACCTGTCCCCGTACATGGTGACCGACCAGGAGCGTATGGAGGCCGTCCTCGACGACCCGTACATCCTGATCCACCAGGGCAAGATCGGCTCGATCCAGGAGCTGCTCCCGCTGCTGGAGAAGGTCATCCAGGCCGGCGGCTCGAAGCCCCTCCTGATCATCGCCGAGGACGTCGAGGGCGAGGCGCTCTCCACCCTCGTCGTCAACAAGATCCGCGGCACCTTCAACGCCGTCGCGGTGAAGGCCCCGGGCTTCGGCGACCGCCGCAAGGCCATGCTCGGCGACATCGCCACCCTCACCGGTGCGACCGTCATCGCCGAGGAGGTCGGCCTCAAGCTCGACCAGGCCGGTCTGGACGTGCTGGGCACCGCCCGCCGCGTGACCGTCTCCAAGGACGACACGACCATCGTCGACGGCGGCGGCGACGCCGGTGACGTCAAGGGCCGCGTCAGCCAGATCAAGGCCGAGATCGAGAACACGGACTCCGACTGGGACCGCGAGAAGCTCCAGGAGCGCCTCGCGAAGCTGGCCGGCGGCGTGTGCGTGATCCGCGTCGGTGCCGCCACCGAGGTCGAGCTCAAGGAGAAGAAGCACCGTCTGGAGGACGCCATCTCCGCGACCCGCGCCGCGGTCGAGGAGGGCATCGTCTCCGGTGGTGGCTCTTCCCTCGTCCACGCCGTCAAGGTCCTGGAGGGCAACCTCGGCAAGACCGGCGACGAGGCCACCGGTGTCGCGGTCGTGCGCCGCGCCGCCGTCGAGCCGCTGCGCTGGATCGCCGAGAACGCCGGCCTCGAGGGTTACGTCATCACCTCGAAGGTCTCGGACCTCGACAAGGGCCAGGGCTTCAACGCCGCCACCGGCGAGTACGGCGACCTGATCAAGGCCGGCGTCATCGACCCGGTCAAGGTCACCCGCTCCGCCCTGGAGAACGCCGCGTCCATCGCGTCGCTGCTGCTCACGACCGAGACCCTGGTCGTCGAGAAGCCGGCCGAGGAAGAGGCCGAGGCCGGTCACGGCCACGGTCACTCCCACTAGTACCGACGCTCACCGGCCCCCGGGCCCGTGAGCCGGGCGAGGCCCGGTGCCCCCGTCGCGGGGGGCCCCGGGCCCGGGGGAGATAAAAAAAAAACAACCCCCCAGAACAAAAGACCGAGGGGTT